>CAZKPV010000053.1:0-10622 GCA_964554735.1 uncultured Clostridia bacterium | reverse complement strand
CCAATTTAGGCCAATGCATTAATATTCCACGCCAATTTGCAAAACCCTTTATTTGAAGCATTCTTCAATAAAAAAATGTCGTCGATCCCCCAGGGTTTTTACGCTACCGGAGGTCGACGACATTTTTATCAACAATCCCACACCTAACTTGGAACCTAATCCTGTAAACTTACAGCCAAATTAGTAATGGGCGATCACCGAGTAAATAATTCAATTATTCAAGCCTGACCCCGGTTCCGCGGTTCCCCAGTTCCCGTTTCCTCGGCTTTCACACCACCACATTAACATCCGCCCCGCAGTACCCGCATTTGCCGTCGTGCAAGCCGGAATCATCCAAATCATAACCCGACCGGCGAATGACCGCCTTGTCACAAGCCGGACACACCGTATCCGCACCAACCATACCCGACACATTGCCTAGGTAAACATACTTCAGCTTGCCTTTGGCGATATTATAGGCTTCTTCCATTGTTTTTAAAGGTGTCGCCAGCAAATCCACCTCGAAATTGGGGAAATAACGCGACAGATGTAGGGGTATGTCCGGATTTACCCCGGCAAGCCAATCCACCAATTCAGTGATCTCCTCTGCGGAATCGTTTAAGCCCGTTACAAGTAGAGTAGTCACTTCAACATGGCATTTTTCGACTGCTATTTCCACCGTGCGCTTCACCGGTTCCAACTGCCCGGCACAGGTCTTCCGGTAATAATCCTCCGTAAAAGCCTTCACATCTATATTCATGGCATCAACGTAGGGCAGCAAGTCCCTCAAAGGTTCCTCATTAACATAACCGTTTGTGACCATGACATTTTTCAAACCTGCTTCCCGCACCAGGCGGGCCGCATCATGGATGAACTCATACCAGATAAAGGGCTCATTATAGGTGTAGGCCACACCAATATTTCTTCTCCTGCGCCGCTCATACACAGCCGAATCCCGCACTTGTTCGGGGGTCAAACTCACTGATTCCGCATCGGCATGGGCAATATGCCAATTTTGGCAAAATCCGCAGCGTAAATTACAGCCCCAGGTACCCAGGGAAAGAATCCGGCTACCGGGATAAAAGTGGTAAAGGGGCTTTTTCTCTATGGGGTCGACAGCATTGGCAGTACATTGGCCGTAGTTTACCGCATACAATCGACCATCCACATTTTTTCGAGTGCGACATTGACCCGTCTTGCCCTCTGCGACAGTGCAATATTGAGGGCAGAGCCGGCATTGTAGGTAGCCTTTCGCCCCTTTTACCTTCCAAAACATAGCTTCCTTCATTTAGTTACACCACCACACTATTTGTACCTCGTAACTTTAAATTTTTCTATCTTGTAGTCGTCATAGGGGTTGATGCCCGCCTTTTGGCAGGCGATACCTAACTGCATTTCCACCGTATCCACGCCCTCAATATTGGGCAACAAGAGCCCCGACCTAAACCCCTTCCGCACGATTACCCCATAATTCTTGGGGTCTAGCTCACTTACATCCTTGACGGGCTCCGGCTCGCCTAAAACATCCACGGAATACACAAGGTCTTTTAACTCATCCCGGGCGACAGGGAAAAACCTAGAGTCCTCCGTCCCCGCGGCCACGGCATTATACAGCACTTCCTCGGCAACATTATCCCTTCGGGGCGCAATCGTTCCTATACAGCCACGCAACTCACCGTCTTTTTTTAACGTTACGAAGGCCCCCGCCCTGTGTCTAAATTCAGCGGGCACCTCCTTCATTAATGTGGTGTCCCATTTCCCTTTCACATAACTCTCCAAGCTTTTCCTCGCAACACGGACCAGGAAACCCTCTTCACCATTTTTCATGTTTTCGCCCCCTTCAAACCACCAACATCAAACCACCAACATCAAACCACCAACATCCAACCACCAACCACTACCTGCCGGGCTTCAGTTCGGCAACCAAATAGCCTACCCCGAAAGGCCCCTCGTATGACAATACCTCCGACTCTACTTCATGCCCATCCAAGGCCCCGAACAGCATAACCGTCGGGCGAAGACCACATTGCCCCGCCCGCTCCACCAATTCCGGATCAATATTCAAAATACCGTGTGCATCCATATCTTCGACAATCCTCTTGTACTCGGCATCAAATTCCTTTCCCCGCACGTCATATCCCGCCGGGGCACTGGGCAACAGTCTGTGTGACAAGTCGCTGCTGGCTACGACTGCAATTTTGCGGCCGATTTTTTTTGCCGCATTGGTGATTACCTTTCCGTAGTGATAAAGCCTGTCCAGTTCCCAAAAGTTAATGGAAACGGTGAGTAAAGGCAAATCCACCCCCGCCTTGCGTAAAAAGTACAGCGGTACGGTTACCCCATGATCCAGTTCAACCTTCCTGCTCCTCCTGTCCCCAACAAACAAGGTTTTCAAACCGGCCTCATTGGCCCTTGCCTGAATTTCCTGGGCCAATTCCCTGTCCGACTCGATCTCAAAATAGACACCCGGTGCATTAAACTGGGCCAGTCCCCCGGTTAAAGGGTTGGAAACGTTTAATAAAATGGCATCTCTCATCACCGGTATGTGCGGAGAAATGATAATTAATGTATCGGCACCACTTTCAGCAATGCGCCTGCCGACTTCCGACATGGCGTCCTGCGTGGCCGCCACTTCCCTGTCTTCCCCCCGACCTACTTCAGGCACGGCAATGGGTGGGTGTGGACATATTGCTCCTATTTTAATCACTGTATCACCTTCATTCTTGCCTATTTTAAACCCAGATAAACAAAGCTTCCCCCAAGAAAAACCAGAAACACACCGCATAAGAGTATAACTGCACGAAATGTTTTTACATTAAGTATCCGCCCACCGCCGACCACGGCGGCTGAAATCAAGGAGTACCAAGTGAGGTCGGCCAAAATATGCCCTCCGAAAAAAGATGCCACACCGGCGGCCCCCAGTTTCAATGACAGCGTTATGTACCCCAGTCCTATAGTGGCCCACCACAGGATCCAATAGGGGTTGGCCAAGCTAACAAAAATGCCAGCCAACACCGGATGCATT
This sequence comes from uncultured Clostridia bacterium, assembly GCA_964554735.1. GTDB lineage: Bacteria > Bacillota > Desulfotomaculia > Desulfotomaculales > CAZKPV01 > CAZKPV01. The sequence continues at coordinate 7,618 of CAZKPV010000053.1, read as the reverse complement.
CCCTCCGGTTCCCCCGACCTTTGGGCGCCCGGTGACATTTCCAGGGATATTTTCCCCCGATATACGTCCCGTGCCATCCCCAGGCCCATCCAGATTAAAAAAGCACCACCGATAAGTGCCACCGATTTACCCACTATGTCGAGGGTCAAAAACGCCGCCAACCCAAATACCAGTGCCAAAATCAAGGCCAGTTCCAGGATACCATGACCTAATATCAATAGCGGCCCGGCAATAAAACCCCGACGTGCAGTTTCGGTTATAGTTACAGTGAGCAGAGGACCCGGCATCATTGCCCCGGAAAATGCCACCACGAAAGCAGTACCCGCAATGTAAATGAGCTCCATTGTTACTACCTCTTTTGTCCATTATCTGTTCTTTTACACTTCTTGTCAAACATTAGCCGCTATTGTAACCACATAAAAAACATAGTAAAATAATAGATTAGATAGTAGGCACCCTAAACCTGGGAGGTGCAACAATGGATGCTCTAGCCCGGCATTTCAATTATTTCATAAATAATCTAGTCTCGGGCGAAAAAGGCCTTGACCGAATCGAAACTTTTGCCGGACAAATCTTTGACATAGCAGTCTTGCTGGTGATTGCTTTTATACTCATGAGAATCCGTGCCACTGCCATCAAAAAGGTGTTTAAGCTCACCAGAGTCAGTGAACGCAAACGGGAAACTCTTTATACCCTTCTCATGTCCCTGACTAAATACGTTATCTACACCCTTGCCCTTCTGTGCATTTTGGATGTTTTGAACATTCCCATACTGCCGATACTGGCCGGTGCGGGTTTGGCCAGTATAGCCCTGGGCTTGGGCGCACAAAACCTAATCAAGGATATCATCACCGGCTTCTTCATCATTTTCGAGGACCAGTACAGAGTTGGGGAGTATATCGATATAAACGGTACCGTTACCGGCACTGTGGAGGAACTGGGCTTGCGCCTGACAACCTTACGCGAATGGTCGGGGCAAAAATTTTACATAGCCAATTCCGAAATTAAAACCGTCCGCAATTTTAACCGGGAGGAGTTGCGGGCAATTGTTTCCGCTGTCTTCCCCTACGAGGTTGAACCGGACACGGTCAGGGAACTGCTGGAGGGTGTGTGTACGGAAATCACCGCCGAGTACCGCGAACACTTACTGCCCGGCCCCGATGGGGAACCTATCGAACCGCCGCAAATATACGGAGTTACCGACATTGAAAAAACCTTGCGCGGCGGCCGATTCACTGTTATCGCCAAAACCAAACCTGCTTCGCTTTGGACTGTGGAAAGGGCAATAAGGGAAAGGATCTGGAAAAGGGCAACAGAACGCTACATTCCCATTGCCTACCCCCGCTTAACAGAACTCCCCTATGACAATTACAGGCGGAGGGAATAGCGATATGCGGACTGCATTTGGATTGCATCCTTGCCGCCTCAAGGGTGCAGTACCTCCACGCCCCTTTCGGCTTTTTCCTGCAAGGGCTTCCAAACCTCCTCTGCGGCCTCACCGGCCAAACCGGATTCGGAAAAATATTTGACCACGCCGGCGTATATGGCCCAGGCCAATTTGTTTTGGTAGGCTGGGTCCAACATCAACTTCGTTTCATCGGGATTAGAAATAAAGCCAACTTCTATCAATACCGCCGGCATCTTTGCCGTCCTGGTTATGTAGTAATCCTCTTGCTTAGCCACCCTTTTTGTGTTACCCATCACTCTTACAAGTTCAAACTGAACGGCCTTGGCCAGTTCCATACTGTTTTCGTTACCGGGTTGCGCAAATACCTGGGCACCTTTCTGCCTGGGATCCCCGGGAAAACTATTTACATGGATGCTTAAAAACACATCGGCGTTGTTGTCGTTGGCCAAACTTGCCCGCATATCGAGGTTAGCCCTTTGCTGGGAAGGCCAGCTAGCATATTTGGGGTCGCACTCAAACACATCTGTTTCCCTGGTAAGTATAACATTGGCCCCCGCCTGCTTTAAAACCTCCGCTAACTTGAGGGCGACCGGAAGGGTAATGTCCTTTTCGAGGACACCGCCGGGGCCCCTTGCCCCTGAGTCCTTACCACCGTGGCCGGCGTCGACAACAATTATTTTCCCGGCAACCGACCAGGATATTGCGGCTATTTCCCTCTCCATTAAATGGCCGGAGGTATATCTGAACAAGCCAAACCCCAGTATCCCCAAGGCAAGTATAACAACAAGATACCTCTTGCGTATTCTCAGTGTTTTCAACCAAACCATTACCCACACCCCCAGTCCTTTAAAAGATATGCCAAATCCAACTAATTTATACTATCTTGACATAACTGGGGTCAGGCTTGAATAATTGAATTATTTTTACGGATACGGCATACGGAGGCTAAGGGCTAAATGGTGGGTCATCCTGTGGAAGTATATCTATTGTAAACGGAACCTTTTCGTAAATTTTCTTTGCCGATTCTTCTTCATCTTCTAAAATCAGGTAGTACCTCTTGGATATATCATAAGGGATGTCCTTCAAAGTGAACTTTTCCCGATGTGTACGATCCAGGGGGTTATTGGACTTGCTGTCGGCGATAATTATGTTTTCATTGGATATGCGATTGCCATCCCCATCAGCAAAATAAAGACTTAACCGCAGGGGAACCCTTTTGTCCCCTACTTTTTCTGCCTGGAAAAATTCAAGGTAAGTGACCCTATTTGTTATCTTCCTGGTAATATTAGTTAACTTCACTTCTACTTTACCGGCCTTGAATTCATCTTTGCGAATATGTTTAAACTTGATCACAGGTACAATTATCTCCTGTAATGATGCCCCTCCGTGGGCGTAATTAGCCCCGGCCCCTTCAACCTTGTACCTAATAACCCCCTTGGGAACAACCGCCTTGAACTTTGTCCCCTTGCCCAACAGGTAACTCATTGAAATCGGCAGGGTATCCGCCAGATCCTCACTTGTTTTCGCAAGCATATACCTTCGCCCACTGTCCACGGCACCAAGGTGATGCTTGGCAATCTTATCCACCTCCAAGAGGGGGGACCTCCGGTAGACAAAACCATGATCCGCGGTAATAATAATATTCGCGGCACTGACATGGTTAACAAGATTTTTTACCAATAGCACTAATTCCTCGAAGGCCTTTTCAACGGCATAAAAAACCTCCCTTTCAGTCAAAGGCTCATCCCCCACCGCATCTACAGCATTGTGGTAGATGTAAATCAACCTTCGGCCCTCAAAAGTTTTCCGGTAGTCATCCCTTTTCATGTCCACCATATCACGGAAGGAAATTGCCAGCGCATCCTTGCAGTAGGATGCCAGTATCCTAGCCCTGTTTTTCGTACCCTGTGTGCTTATACCATCAATTAACACATCGGCCTTTTCATCTAACCTTATCTTTTTCCACGGTAGCAAACTCGCCATGCCAAACTTAGTAGTTGAGGGGACAACCCCCTGCAAAAATTCAACCTTTGTTGCCCCCCTTACCTCCCTATCAATTAGTTCGGCCAACTCCTTGCCGGCTTCATACCTTAAACCATCCGAGATAATCACGAAAATCCGTTCACCCCTACTTATAAAGGGCGCCACAAGGTCACGGAAAAAATCCTTTTGCTGGGAAATCCATCCTAGTACATAGTTGTCCAACAGTTCCCCCTCTACCGCCGCCGACCACTTTACCGACAGCTCATTGAGATACCAGCGGGTGTAGGTATTTTCTACTTTTTCCGCCAACTCGGTAAAAGATTCCTTTTCGGCAATCCGGTCATAAAATGAGTAAAACTTCCGGTAGAAATAGTCCAAAAGATAGTATTCCCCGGCGTATCTTTCCATCAATTCCCGGGCCGTGCCATCAATGACAACACCGCCCATACTGCCCTCCATTTCCAGGAACTGAAGGGCATAGTACAAGGCCTCATACTCGTTTGAATATGTATCAAACCAATGACTTTTTCTCCGCTTGTTAATGATTTTGCGGTATCTGTCAAACTCCCCGATTCCCTCAAGCAAATTGGCGGTTAGCCTGTTTAGGATTTTCCGATCAAAGGCCCGGAAGGTATCGCATCCTATGTATTTTTCCATGTCCCACTTGTCAAGGTACCCAACCACATCTAGCGCGGCCTCGATTTTATCCGCCAAAGCATCGAAAACCTTGCCATCCGTAGTATGGTTCATAAAATTACTGATAAAAACAACAGCATCGGCCTTTTTAAAGGACACGTAATCTTTCCAAGGTTCGGGTATCTTTTCTTCTAGACTGTAACTTAGGTGGGAAACAAGTAGCATGGCCAACAAGCTGTCCAAGGATTTTTCTTCATCAATGTAGCCGTACCGCTTTTCGACTAAACCCCAAAAAGCATCCATGTCGCCAAAACTTTTAATGGCCTCTATGTATCTGTTCTTGACCCCTATTTCACCGCTGAGGATGTTTTTTAAAACCTGCTCAAAATTAGCCACCCGCACCCTACATAAAACAGATAGAACACCAATATCTATGCTTTCTTCGGTAAAATCATCTATATGTAGTAAGGCAAACTTTCTGTAGCGTTCCTTGTTGCCGAAAAATTTTAAGTACTTTTTAAAAACACCACGCAAGGCAGGCTCCTTGACCCCAAAATCCTGCATAATTAAAGAAGCTCTATCGGCGGAAAACTCCACGCTGTACTTCAGGATGTCCAATAGCCAGTTATCCCTGAAGTCGGGTTGAGGCAAAGGGGAGTACAAAAGATAATTGGATTCCACATCTTTTTTCTCCAGTAGGTATTTTATATGGAAGGTATTGTTGGACGTAAGTTTAATGGTTTTCACATTATCTAGACTTATGTCGTCTATATCCTCCACAAATTCACCGTCACCGTCATACCAAAAAACAATATGGCGATTTTTCCCCTCGTTTGGTTCCTTATCGAAATGTTCTTCAAGCTTTTGTTTAATTTCGTTTAGGTTCATATCATAGTCCTCATTTATATTCTAGCCAATAAATTATGAAATTTGGCGTAGTCCATTTTTACCCCATCGTCTAAATCCAGGGCAATCTGTTGCAATGATAGTATGGGAAGCCCCAGTATCAACTATTGCGTCCCTAATAATAACGGACCTTTCCCCAAATCTTAGCTTTATTGATGTGTACAGCAACCCATGTTTGTACTGTAATTTGCACATATTAAATGCTTCTCCTGATTCCCATATTTGAAACAAGACTTACTACCACTTCATCATTTTTTGTACTATATACTAACTGCCCTGGCTTGCACTTTATAAATTCCTTCATGGCTTCTTTTCCGTCTGTAATGGCCTTAATAACTGCAACATCAGATACATACTCTTTATTTCCTCTAATAGTGGATTCAAGGATTTCAAATTTAACAAATTGCCGGGGGTATAACTCTCTAACTTCCTGCCACGTCATATATTGCCCACCTCCTATATTCTAGCCAATAAATTATGAAATTTGGCGTAGTTCACTTTTACCCCATCATCTAAATCCAGGGCAATCTGTTGGTTAGCTACATGGGCCACGGCCTCATCATAGTCCCGGCATTCTTTTATCTTTTTTATAATCGTCTCTTTGGTTTTCTTGGCCGCCGCCGTTTCCCTTTTTGATACATCGGATTCTATCAGTATGTCAAGGTAGTCTACCTCCGCCTCATATTTTTTTTGTAAACTGTGCAAATAATCCGTCCTGACCCGGGCTACTGTATCGGGGCTGTAGCGATGTAGGTATATTAATGCTTTAAATCCGTTTAGACGACCGCTATTGAAAAGCCAATAAATGGGCCGTTTCTTGTATGTCCTTAGGTGGTCTTTATAAAATCCCGTCAAAAAATATCTCCTGATGGCCTGCCGGGCTGTTTCCCTTGCCCTCATACCTAAGATTTTCGCAATATACTCCAGGTTTTCCTCTAGTGTTTCCCCGCCAAAGACGGCTTTTACAAATTGGACAAATCGTTCTAAAATATCATCCTCAAAGTATTCGCCATCGGCAATGGGGATAATGGCATGTTCAGCGATATCTACTGCGGATTTTTTCCATCCCGTCCCGGTGTTTATCTCCCATCCGCCATTATCGTTCCTAAATTTGTCGCTGAAATCTCCGCCGGCAAAGATTAAGCCTTCTTCATCTAACGAGTACCTGCCAAACATACAGCCCACGGCATAGGAAATGAAGGATTTGATCACATCTAGCCTGGTTAATACGTAGTTGTTGCCCTTCATGCTGTCGGGAATATCTTCTTTTGTATCGTAAATTCGGGCTATAGTGACGTCTTTGTCGGCCACATCCGGGGTCAGCTCACCCTGGAGTCCATATATATCTATAAATATGCGGTTCAGTTCTTCTTCGTTGGCCTTCAACTGGTTAAATTGTTGGTCGGTAAATGTAGCCCAATGCCCAACGGCTTGTTCTATTGTTGCCGCACCATTTTTGTGGGTTAACAAAGGATGCCTTTTAAAATCCCAAGAGCTTTCGAAGGAGTCCCAGTCAGTGCGGGAGATAACCCAACACCCACTTGTTAGGTTGTTCACTTTTTCACGTACAATGGAATCACTGGGTTGCCGTACTGGAACATTCTTCAAATTGCCTGGTTTGTAATCCAAGGCCGGTGCAAGGAAATTTAGAATTATCTCGCCTACTTTTGAATTTAGTAAAGATAGCAGATAGTATGCATCTCCTGTATTTTCCGTATAGCAGCCAGGCCCTTTATTGTTATATAAATAATTTGCACCCAGATATCTTACCGAGGGCTTATAGGTACCTATATAACTCCAGGTTATAGCTTCATCGAAAAACAAGCCTTCATTAGGTATTGCCGAGTTCGGATATTTTTTTAATTCCTCACCATCATTAAGCCAGTTAACAACATACTCGATATTGCCGTACCACTTGCGGTACCCTCCTCCCTTTGTTATGGGATACCACTTATTGTCCCCACTATGTTTCTTTAAAATTTTATCGTAAATATCATCGCAGTCTATCTCATGCCACAACCTTAAAAAAGTGTCATTGTTTCCTGTTTTTATTCCTTCAACAGCATATCCGAAATCCCCTAACAGTTTTTCCGTAGTGTATAGATCCCTTAAATTATCCGAAACCCAATAGACAATTGGATGTCCGGGGATCTTCATAAAATCCTGCATGCTCGGAAAGTATTTATACTTTACATGCAATTTCCTTAGAGCCCTTAGGAACATTGATTTTTTCTCATGTGCTTTTTTCCAATTAGTTAAACTGATATAAACACCCTTGAATGAGGGTAGAACTGACCCTTTCGCAACAAAAGCCGTTGACTGCACCACTTCCCCACCAATTTCTTCAAATGCCCTAGCACCAAGATGCACCATGTTAACGATTGTCTGGGTCTTCAGGATCATGGCACGGATTTTCTCGTAACTGCTCAAAAACATCCAGGAGTGCTGGGTTATCATTGCCGTGAAATGATTCCGTTTTGTCATGTAGGTGCACTTTTCAATGAAAACAGCAAACAGGTCATGCTTCGAATCCTTATAATGCTTGTCCACGTATTTTACAAGCCTTGGGTTCATGCCCTTCCTGCCCATATAGGGCGGATTAGTACAAACCACATCATACTTTTGGCTCATTATCCTGGCTTGTTTAATTAGCGGCGGGATTTTTTCTAATATTATGTCCCTGTA
>CAZKPV010000052.1:2487-10823 GCA_964554735.1 uncultured Clostridia bacterium | reverse complement strand
CCGAACCCAAGACGTAATCCAACGGATAGCGTTTGAGGGTTTTGTCCAAAAACTCCTCGTAACCGGGTATATAGTCGACTTCGAAGCCCAATTTTATACTGATGCGATGGCTTTCCCGATGTCTGAGCAAAATTATTTCGGAAATATAGTAGTCGATTTCGCCTTCGTCCATCGCCACATGCAAATCCCTCTCGTCCCGGGGCTGAAAGTACAGGGGAAAATGATCGGCAATGCCCAACTCCCAAACACCTTTTTGTAGGGCCACCGATATATACTCGTCAATGTCACCGGTGGCATGACCGCATCTTTTTGTATGTATATGATAATCTGCCGGCAAATTAAACACTTCCAAAACTGGCTATTCCGCGGGGGATAAGGGCTTTCGCAACATCCCGGAAACTTCCGCGGTCAACATGTAGATCCTTTCCGCTTCATCATATTTAAGTAACCCGGCCCCACAGCTGGGGGTTACCAGGGACTGGGCTAAAACTAAATCCTTACTTATTCCCCTCCCAGACAGTTCATCCCATTGGTTAAACAGTTTCTTCAACAGGCTTTCCCGGGTCTCATCCATTACCTTTTCCGAAGTTGGCACAATACCCCAGGCGAGTATACCTCCACCTTCCAAAAACTTTTTGAGACTGTTCATATAAGGCAGGAGTGAATTAAAGTAGCCATAAGCATCAAAACTGACAATATCCAACTCAGGCATTTCAAACAAAATGGTCCAGTCAATGGCATCGCACGAGTGGACACCTGTTAGGGCACTAGAGTCATGTAAACCCCGAAGAAGGGTCCGCATATCCTCCAAAATCATTTCCCTGCTTATGGTTATGTATGAAAACTGGCCGTAAGCCCTAATCCCCGGTTCATCAACAAATATCACCACTGGCAAGCCTAGCTTACCGAGCTCCCTTGCCTGCCATTTGCCATGCATGGTCAGGGTTTTAATCAAAATATCGCGGAGTTGTTTATCGTAGTATATGTACCTTCCCTTGTCATCTTTCAACTGCAAGCCAATTGTTAGGGGCCCCGCCAGTTGGCCCTTTAGATAAATCTCTGAGCCGGTCCGATTTTTGTCGATATCATCCAGAAAGGCGAAGAAACCCGCCGCCGCTCGAGGGGAAAATGCAAACTTGTCCAGTGCCTTTAGATCACCGTCTTCGGCCAGAAGATAGCTTTCGTAAAACTCGGTCATCCTACCCGGCCATTTTTCGGATGAGGTATCAAAATACGTTTTTTCCCCGGAAATAGTTATAAGACCCATTTCAACCAAAGGATTTAAAAATTGGTACACGAATCCCTCTTCATGGGTTCGACGCGGTAGCTGGGGCCAATGCGGTATTTCCGGCAGATAACGGCGAACAAGTGACAAGGCTCGGGGGGTGTCGGTAAACGGTAGACTACCTATACCGCAGGACGCCCCCCCGGGAAAAATATTTTTACCTGTTTCATCCATAAGCTATAATTACTCCTTTTCCTCCGTGGCATCTTTGTTTTGCTGCGCTAAACATTTCTCGCAATAGCCAAAAAACTTAAGCTGGTGGTCAGTAATATCGAAATTGTATTCCTCGCCTATGTTTTCCTCAAGATTTTCAAGTAAATCATCTTTAACTTCAATTATTTGCCCACACCCAAGACATATTAGATGGTGGTGATGGTGGCCTTCCCCAAGATCGTGGGTTAGCTCATATCTCTTGCAACCATCCCCAAAATCTATTCCATGCAGGATATTGCAATTTTGGAACAATTCCAAGGTCCTGTAAACCGTGGACAAACTTATGTCCGGGGCCTTGTCCTTGACCAGGTTATATACATCATCCGCACTTAAATGCTCATCAACATTTTCAAGTAACACATCAATGATTTTTTCCCTCTGGCGAGTATATTTGTAATTTGACGCACGTAAAATGTCCTTAACTTTTGCCTGGGGCGATTTTTCCCTATCCATTTTCTCACCACCAATGCATTTTTCTAAAGTATAATTTGATTTGACCACAGAAGTCAATACTATCGATAATGATTATTGATAATGCCGCCTTAAAAACCTTTGCCTTTGGATAAAGCGCTCGATGCGCCTTCGCCTTTTGTGCTCATGCCAGGCAACAGTTGCCACTGCAACAATCCCCGCAAACCAAGGCCAAGGGCCCATGCCAAATTTACCACCAACCTCATGGGCGGCTACAAGGTCTATACAACCGATTTCCCCTTGTCCGTTAGCAACAACCATTACCCCAAGCCGCTGCCCTTTTTTCACCGGGGCCTCCAGTTCTTTCAGGTGTAGCTCTCTTCTGATATCCGGATCCGAACCCATGGGTACGTCAATGCGTAATGACTGAAGGGCAAGGGCGGCGGCATCACCCACACCGTTTTTCACCGAAATATCAGAGGACACTAGGGTACCGTTTTGGACTACCTGTATTGACCTGAAACCGCCAAACCCGTAATCCAGGAGTTTTTGTGCATCGTGCCACACTTCATTCCCCTCGCTACCCAGTACCACAGCGATCAGTTCCCGACCGCCCCTTTTTGCGCTGGCAACAAAGCATTGGCCTGCCGCATTTGTATAACCGGTTTTTATACCATTGCCTCCCTTGTAGCCGTTTAGGAGCCTATTCCGATTGTATAGCTCCCTTTGTGCCTCCGGATCTTTACGGCTGATATTTTTAGTTGAAGTGGCAACAATTTTACGGAATTTGGGGTTTTTCATGGCTTCCTTTGCGATCATTGATAAATCATAGGGGGTGGTATAATGGTTTTCGTCCGGTAAACCGTGGGGATTAACAAAATTACTATTAACGGCACCGCATTTTCGGGCCGCGGAATTCATCATTTGCGCAAATCCTTGTTCCGAACCTCCTACATGCTGGGCCAGAACCAGGGCAGCATCATTGGCTGAATTTAGCAGCATGGCGTATAACAGCTCCTCAACTGTAAGCTGTTCGCCCTCCACAAGCCAAATGGAGGTCCCATCAATTCCTTCCACACCCTCCCCAACCGTTACAAGCTCATCTAATCTGGCCTTATTTAAAACAATCATTGCCGTTAAAATTTTAGTTGTGCTTGCGGGATAAAGCCGTGTTTCTTGTTCCCTGCCATAAAGTACCTGTCCGGTTTTGCCGTTTATCAGTACGGCCCCTTTACAGGATAGATCAAAGGCGAAACATGGGCTTTGCTGTAATCCCAAAACAACAATCAGTAAAGCTCCTATTGCAATAAACGGTTTGAAGAAAGATATATAGCGAATCATTTGCACCCACCCAGGCTTGTACTCAACAGGCAATATTATATCATAAAATGGGCATTATTTATTTCAAAAAGCTAATAATTAGAGCAATACGGGGAATAATTATAATTACAGACTGAAGGAGGCGATAAAAATGGCCAAAATCAATGCGGAAGGCATGAATGTTGCTGATCTGGATTCCAAGCAAATACAGGAATTGTTAGAAACCGAGAAAAGCATGAACAAAGACAGGAAGGGTCGGCAAATATACCTTTTGGCAGTAATGGAATAGCCGTTAGCTAAACTTTGAAACAACCATATTCCAAAAATCCGCGTCCTCAAAACCGAGGCGCCACAATGCTATCCCGGCAAGCCTGTAGTTATTTACCAGATCCAATTTGAAACGCAGGCTATAGGTGTTTTCAAACCAAAGCTCATGTCTGACACCGCCGGCGTTATAGATCAAAAACGGGACGCAATAATCGTCATGCCACTTTGCGGGGCCGTAGCTCGTAAGCAGTTTGCCAACCTCGTTCCAGGTTATTGCCCTCGAGCCATTAGGGGACCAGTCATAGCCATAGGCTGCAATACCCAGGATGAGCCTTTCTCGTGGGATTTGGGATGTCGCATAATCCAAAACACGAACCACCCATGGGAGGGAGGCTACCGGCCCGGGATCCCCTCCATACCAGTGCTCATCATAGGTCATCAGCATGACGAAATCGGCCACCTCCCCTATAGTGGCATAATCATATGCCCCCGACCACGCATTACGGGGGTCATCTTGTGTTTTAGCCGGAATAGATACGGAAAGCACTTTTCCCTCCGGTTTCAAGGCATCACTTAACTCATGTAAGAACCTATTGTAATTTTGCCGGTCCGGGGGGTACACCCCTTCCAAATCAACATTTACGCCTGAATAGCCATCACGCACAACTACATTCTTGATATTATTTACTAATTTTCCCCTTAGGGTAGGGCTTGACAAAACTACGCTGACACCGGAGGAATCCACTTCATCCAACATATTGTGAACCAACAACAGCGGCTTAACCTGCCTTTCCTTTGCCAGGGCAAGGGCATCCCAGGGTGTTTCCCCCATCAGATCCCCGTTGTTGTCAATCACGTAACTAAATGTTGCTATGTAATCCAGGTGTTCCCCGTAAGAGGAAAGCGATTTATAGGAGGAATATTTGCTTTGGTATTGAGTATAGTAGCCCACCAACTGTTTACCGAGTTTGGAAGAAAGTCTAGTTTCCAATGCGATCTCCCTAAGCCTTTCCCATTCAATTTTGTGAACGGCACCCGTAACTTTCAAACCGTGTTCCTTTTGCATGGTGGCCACCGAGATTGTCGTGTTTATACCATAATAGCCTGCCGGCCCACCTGTTTGATATAAACCGGATTCTTGTAGTACATTTTGGACAAATACCACGTCTTCACCGCGACTGCCGAATGCCAAATCCTTATCCCCTGCAAATGACGAAGCCGTAAATGCCAACATGGAAAAGAGCAAACCCGCGAAAAATATACAGAAAAACATCCGTCCCCTAATCATTACTGCCTCCTGCTATCCTGTTATCTCCTGTTAAATACCATCACTTATAAATAATAACAAAGGACGGGGTTAATTGATAGATGCTTATGACTGGAAGGGAAGGGACACTTTACCAACTATTCCTAGAGGACAAGGGAACGGTTTCGCGTGCTAAAATGCAACCACAGCAAAAACCATCCCCTCTTTTCCCCTAGGTTAACAGGGACATTTTTGTCACTGTTATTTTACAGCACATTACAAGCCACACTTGCAATAAACATACAGATGACATATAATGCTTGTTAGACGTCTTTAATTTTTTCACTTATATTTTATTTTTTTTTTGCCATTTTTAACCCGGGCTTTTATCTCCAATATTTCATATTGCCGCCAACTCTTTTATCGGCTTCCGTCCAAAATCGGGCGATAAATTGTAATACCTTGGTGAACATTCCCGGATCACGTCCGCGGCCACGTCCATGCTCGTGCTCACGACCACGATCATGGCTGTGTTTTTGGCCAGGATAATTAACAACTATATCACGTGCCATTTCACAAAACCCCCTTTCTGAATTTTATTTTCTATGTTTCCTTGCCTGCGCCATTGGAAACAACAATACCTAAACCTTCAAACAGGAACATCACCCCAAATCCGTACCAAAGCGTGTACCCTAGGTAGAGCAAGAGCAGAAAGGCTGTCAATGCTGCCTTATCGCTAACCTTAGAGGTGGCAATGCCGGCAAAATTGTAGGAGGGTTCTAGGGCCTTGGTCATAACTTGATTCGCATACAAGGATTCCCGATGCATTTGTTCGTGTGCATAATATTCCTTTACTTGAGTGAATACCTGGTGCCAGTGGTATATTATGGGCCGTGCTTCTTCAGCGGAGTATCTGGCATTAACCAGCCCCTCTTTTCCCGTGAAGAAGTCATCAGCATCCCTTAGGGCCGCTACAGTGAGGGCACCAAAATCGCCGCTGGCTAGCAGTTGTTTGTCATTTAACTGGACAGTGGCACCCGCACCTTCAAAAAGCTGTGTATATAAGTCGGCCTGTTCCTTTTCAAGCACATCAAGTGCGATGTTAAACTCTAAGCCTGAGTAAAGACCAACTTCTGCCTCGACTTCGGGGATGTAATATGACGAACCCTTGGAAAGGGAGTTAAATAAATCGTCCGCCGCTTCCATCCCGGTTTTTCCGTCAAATATTGGCATGAATACCAACACCACACAAGCCAAAAACGTAACCAGCATCGCGATACCCGTAAATAGCCTTTTCTTGTTTAGGATTAAAGGCATTTAATTCACCTCCTGGCCGACTTCGAGGGCTCTTATATTTTCTTTGAATGCCGCATTCCGCACCTTACCGAGCCCCTTGATAAAGGAGTAAAGCACCCAGGCGGCAAAGGCCCCTACAATGGCAAAGAATATATAAAAACTGGCGCTATCTAATATACTTATTAGTGAAGGATTAAGGCTTAAATACCCCGCCTTGGTGAGCGAACCCGGAAGAGCAAAAGCGCGGTTGGCAAAACCACCAAGTACTGTTATAGCAAAAAACCCGCGTATAATTATTCCCGGCACTATCTGGGTTGTGATTGCACCTATTTGTATGCCTATCAAGGAACCCAGCAACAAACCCGTTGCCAGGGTGTAGAATACAAAACCATAGATAGCATATTGACTGATTGAGGTGTAACCGGCCGTAAATATGATCTGGAAGATATCCGTACCTACGGTTGTAAATGTTGAAACACCGAGTAGGTATACGAAACTAGGGAAGAAGACAAATCCACCGCCTATACCCATAATGGCCGCGATAAATCCTATGAAGAAACCTATACCTATAATGGGGTAGATGGATAGTTTTCGGCCTCCCGGTATTACATGCTGATCAAATTTTATATAAGGAGGTAATTTTATAGATTGAACTTTTTTAGCTATACTGGTTAGCTCAACCGAAGCTTCATCCGCTTCATCGGCGGAAGCTGAGTTTTTTCTGGAACGCAAGAAATCAAACAGGGTGAAAAAACCGATGAAACCCAGAATCAAAACATAGATTGAGCCGATGAAGGCATCACTCAAAGCCGGGTTGGTTTCATATATCCCACGCTGGATGACTCCGCCCGCAGTTGCGCCGGTAAGTGAACCTATCACGAACACGGCCGCGAGACCAACGTTTACATTACCCATTTTCCTGTGCAAAGTGGCTCCCATGATGGCCTTGGCAAATATATGGAACATATCCGTACCAACCGCCATTATTCCCTTTACACCCACGCTCATCAAAGCCGGTGTTAGAATAAAACCGCCACCCGCACCTATACAACCGGTCAACAAACCCGCTATCACCCCTATCAACAACGACACAAAGAACATTTGCAGTGTTGCGAAGGATGGAGCAAAAGCGCTGCTACCACCGATAATGCTGGGGTAATTCTGGGCAAAAGCTAATTCTATTCCGGCAAAAAGGATTAAGGGAATTACCAGTACGAACAAAAATTTTTTACGTCTTTCCAGGATGAAACGGCTGTTGTTTATTTCCCATTTGCCATACATGCGACTTCCTGCCATAAGAGCTTTGTATATACCTCTACAGTTCAAGGTGTACACCCCCTAATTAATGTAGATGTAGTGACAATATTTTTCCTTGATTTCTTGCTAACCATGAGATAGAATTTAATGATATAAATACAAACCTTTGTGCAAAAAAGGAGGATAAAATTGACAAATTCTTTTTTACATCTGTTGACCAACTACATCATGGCTTATTGGCGTGAGGCGTCTAGACTAGGCATCATTTACTACCACGAATAATTTGCCCTCTTTGTATACCGCAATATTTCGTCACTACATTTAATTACCTTTTAACATTGCCAACACTGGATAACAGTGTCCCCTACATTGTGAAACTTGTCACTAAATTTCACCATTACCCCCCTTCATTTTTCCGAAAGACATCTCCTGATGAAGATTTTGCATACCAAGAGCTTCCAGAATGTGTTCCTGCTCCAAATTCCTTTCCGTTATGGATATCGCCTCAAAATTATGAAGTTTATTTACTGTCACTTTTATGTCGGCTAGGGATTCAATGGCCCGACGGGCCGTAATTGCCAAACCTTTCTTTTTTAGTTTCGTTTCTATGAACCCTTCAATCAGCAACGCAAGATAACATACGATCAAATAGCCCTTGAAACATTTTTTTTTGGCCTTTAGCCCAAAGGGGAGATCAAATGAATTAATGGTGCTAAAATCCTTTTTAAGTTTTTGTGATGTGTTATGGATTTCTATTATTTCCTCGTCCTCTAGGGTTTTGCTGTTCGTTTTAAGTTGATACTTGCCACATCTCTCTAGCTGTGACTGGTAAAATTCTTCCTTTAAATTGTATTTCATTATGCCATTGTTGCCGGGAAGGGATAATTCAAAATATTTGGCGTGCTCCCCCTCCCTCAAAAATGCCGATATGCTTTCATCTTCCACAAAAGTGCACAGGGCCGACAGCTCACTTTCAAGCAGAGTTACCTTTGCCTCCAGGGCAAACCTCTCCTTAGAAGCCTTTTCGGGACTGTGGCAATA
>CAZKPV010000052.1:0-2477 GCA_964554735.1 uncultured Clostridia bacterium | reverse complement strand
TTAAAACCGTAGTTATTCATAACTCTGGCAATAAGCTTAAAATGAGCCGGAAGCATGTTTGGAATAAGTATCGTATAATCGCGCTTCATTTCTTTGGTAAATTCAATATAATTTTTTGCCATCATCGGTAACAAGGGTGTCGTAATAATAGTCTCCCCCGGCGATTCTCGGTTCACTGTGTTTGCCCGTGTCGGTATGACTGTTTGGATTACCCTCTGTGGCATAAAGGTACTTGAATCCGCGTTCCTTCAAATATTTGAAATCACGCTCTTTGAAAATCTTTTGGGTACCTGTAACGACAAGTTGGTCAACCTGAAATTCCTGGCGGATACCCTCAAGTAGGGCTAGGGTGGTTGTCGCATCGGGAACATGCACGATTTTAAATCCCAAGGGGATACCCTCGGTGGTAGCCGCTACCAGAAGATATAGCTTCTTGATGTAAGGAAGGTTTTCAAATATCTCACCCCTCCACTGATCCCGTTTCGCTACCTGGAAACGGCAGGCGAGCAAATGACATACTACCAAATCCGGTGATTTTAAATGTTCTTTTAGATTAACGAATATCTTTCTTTCAAGTTTAAATTGCGTATCACACATCAGTTCCATAGCCTCAGGGATACAGGTTGTATCAAATCCCTCGTATAAATCATCCCCCGTGATCCTGTTCGTAACAATTTTTTCAATCAAGGGAACAAGGTTTTTTTCTTCCCTGTCTATATTAATCTCTTCCCCTAAAATTCTACCTACATCCAATTCATTCCACATTTTGCGTATTGCCAACTTGTCCGCACTTTCCAGCACCCGAGTAACTCCGAAAGTTGAAGGATCTAAATCTGTGGCAGAATCCAACCCGCATATACGGGCCAGCCCCGATATTAAACGGCTAGCCTTTTGGGGCGAAATATTATCCAGACTGCCCAGGTTGGCAATCACACGTTGCCTTACTCTCTTCCCATCACGATAGTTTTCAATTAATTTCAGGTATGCATACTCTTTGTCACCACTTTTAGTGACAATTTTTCGAAAAAACATAGGTCCCACCACCTTATTACTGGAAACTGGCACCCTTGTGATTTTAAATGTAAATTGTAATGACAAATTCAGGCCAATACTATTGAAGTATTTCGAAAATTATAGTAGAATATATTTTAAGTAATTAAAAACAAAGGGCATAGTACTCCCGCTTAAATGTGTGCCGCCAAGCCGCATATTAAATGGGTGACAGTGTCCGTTTTCTAATCCCTTGTCTGAGTTCGCCCCTCAGATAGGGGATTAGTTTTATGACAAATCTGATAGATAAATGTACAACTGGTTAGTGATTTTTTGCACAAGCTAGGGTAAATAAAAAATATGTTGACTGTACAACCACCTCCGGTAATCGCCTTTTATTTCAGGAATCAATATCATTATAAAATACTTTTAATAATATTACAATAGCTAATTAACACTTTTTCAATATTTATTTAAACAAATCTTAATGACAATTGCCGGGACAATTTAGGCTCGTTTAAAAGTACTGTTGCGTCTGGCCCCTTTCTGGATTATATTATATACAAAGGGTATTTCAATTACTTAATCAAACAGTTGGAAATTATTCATCTAAAGCAAAGGATGGTGTTTATACGATGGGTAATTTACTTCACATGGGTATTGATATCGGGTCCACAACCCTGAAGGTTGCAATCCTCAACACCTTTCAGGAAACGATATACAGCACGTATGAAAGACACTATGCCGATATCAAAAAGAAACTGCAACAAATGCTCAAAGCCCTACCTAAATCCTTTTATCAAAAGAACAATCAATTTACTGCCATGATTACAGGATCAGGCGGCATGAACATCGCCGAACAGTCCGGCATTCCCTTTGTCCAGGAAGTTGTGGCGGCCTCCAAAGCCATTAAAACTTTTCACCCGCGAACAGATGTAGCCATTGAGCTGGGTGGCGAGGATGCCAAGATAACCTATTTCAAAGACGGTGTAGAACAAAGAATGAACGGTACCTGCGCCGGTGGAACAGGATCCTTTATAGATCAGATGGCTTCCCTGTTGAAAACAGACGCCGCGGGGCTCAACGAGTTGGCAAAAGAATACAAGGTGATATACCCCATAGCCGCCAGGTGTGGGGTTTTTGCCAAAACAGATGTGCAACCTCTTTTAAATGAGGGTGTGGCCAGGGAAGATATCGCCGTTTCAATTTTTCAATCGGTAGTTATTCAAACTATCAGTGGCCTGGCCTGTGGCAGGCCAATACAGGGCAATGTGGCTTTTTTGGGCGGTCCTCTGTTTTTCCTGTCCGAATTGCGCCAAAGGTTTATTGAGACCCTCGAACTAAAAAAAGAGCAAATAATATTCCCTGAAAACTCACAAATTTATATGGCCATAGGGGCTGCCTTGTCTTCCATTGGCCAAGAAGCAATGTCTTTGGGGAAACTGTTAGGCAAGTTTGCGGGCTTGGGGGATTCGGGCGGGGACAAA
>CAZKPV010000051.1:0-10867 GCA_964554735.1 uncultured Clostridia bacterium | reverse complement strand
TCTCCCGCCCTGCCGGATTAGAACAGGCTCCTCCAGTACCATTTCCTCCAGGATTGGTGATACGACACCATATCCTTTCTCACGAACGTCCTTGATGCCTTCGGCGACCTTATCGTATTCTTTTTTAGTGGCCGTCAGTTCCCCCATTAGCCTGTATATATCGTGTTCCCCTTCTATGCTAAAGCCGGTTTCGGAAGCGAGAACATTGAAGAATATTTCAGGCTTAGCCCTTATATCTATTGATGCATTCCCTGTCCCTAAGTTTAGTTGACGGAGACACACTTTTTCCACCATCTCGGAGACGCCTATTTTTTCAACTGCATTTTCTATATCCCGTAACCTTCGCACCTCGCTGATACTTTCCTGGATTACCTTTTCAAAATCAAGATGTAGCCAGTGGTTACTTTCCAACTCCTCTATCCAACGGGGTAAGGAAATGTTTACCTCCGAAACCGGGAATTCAAACAGGACTTCCTCCATAATCGCCAGGATATCCTCCTCCGCCAACCGAGCAACGTTCACCGGCAACACAGGTATGTTGTGAGTTGCCTCTATTTCATTAGCCAGCTCCTGTGCTTCCAAACTGTATGGGTCTGTGCTGTTCAGTATAATAATGAAAGGTTTGTTAATTTCTTTGAGTTCATTAATTACCCTTTCTTCCGCCTCAAGGTAATTTTCCCTAGGTATGTCCGTGATACTGCCGTCGGTCGTCATCAACAAGCCAATTGTTGAATGTTCACCGATAACCTTCCGGGTTCCGATCTCAGCCGCCTCTTGAAATGGTATGGCTTCTTCAAACCAGGGGGTATTAACCATACGTGGTTCCCCGTCCTCCTCATACCCTATGGCCCCTTCCACCTTGTAACCAACACAATCTACCATTCTTATCTTAACAGTTAAATTGGGGCCTATGGGTACTTCAACAGCTTCATTCGGCACAAATTTCGGCTCGGTGGTCATAATCGTTTTCCCGGCCCCACTTTGGGGAAGCTCATCTGTGGATCTGACCTTGTCATCCTCATCCTCTATATTAGGTATGACTAAAAGTTCCATCATCCGTTTAATAAACGTGGATTTGCCGGTGCGAACTCCACCAACAACACCCACGTAAATGTCTCCCGATGTGCGTTCCGCAATATCACGAAAGATATCCATTTTTTCCACGAAAAAATCCCTCCTTTATTTAGAGATGTCAATATTCAAAAATGGTATATATATATATATGTGCCGGAAACACAAATATGATTGTACAAGAAAAAAAGGCAGGGCATTTTTGCCCCGCCTACCGTATTAAATAAATTTTAAGAGTTACTGCGGCCACATATTAACTTCAACATTTTTTTCCCTGGTCATGAGGTTATAAACTGCTTTTTTTGCTGACAGACCACTGAACAACACCTCGTACATCTGCGTGGTTATTGGCATTTCAACCCGTTTGGCCTCCGATAGCTGTTTGGCCACCCTGGTTGTCCTTACCCCTTCAACAACCATTTTAACCTTTTTTACTGCCTCTCCCAGGGTACTACCCTTACCAATTTCTATTCCTGCCCGTCTGTTCCTGCTGTGAGGGCTGGTGCAGGTGACTATTAGGTCCCCAACCCCCGCCAAACCGGCAAAGGTCAATGGGTCCGCACCCATTATTATGCCCAAACGGGTTATCTCGGCCAGCCCTCTCGTCATAAGGGCGGCCTTGGTGTTGTCACCGAAACCAAGCCCATCGGCGATACCGGTGCCCAGCGCAATAATATTTTTCAAGGCACCGGCGAGCTCCACGCCGATTAAATCACTGTTCGTGTAAACCCTAAAATTACTTGTCATAAAGACATCCTGCAAAAATGACATGTATTCCGGATTTCCGCCGGAAATCGCAACCGCCGTTGGCATATCCTTGCCCACTTCCTCGGCGTGGCTTGGCCCGGAGAGTAAGTTATAATAGGCGGCCCTTTCTGTACCCACCACATCCGAAAACACTTCGGACAGCCTTTTTACGGTATTTTCCTCAAGGCCTTTTGCCGTATTAACAACCAAGGCCTCCCGGGGAAGGTGTTTAAGAGATTTGCCCAACACCTGCCTGAAGGCATGGGAAGGAACGGCATATATAACCACGGTCGCCCCCCTTAACGCTTCCCCGATACTGCCCGTGGCAACTACGTTTCCCGGCAAAACAACTCCCGGCAGGTAGACCGAATTCCTTTTTGCTTCATTAATCTCTTGGACAACTGACGCATTGCGGGCCCATATCTTTACGGGCATACCCTTATTGCCCAAGAGATAAACCAGGGCCGTGGCCCAGCTTCCGGCACCGATCACCGCAATTCTTTCCGACACTTAGCGTAAATCCCTCCTTTTGACGAAAGGGGTGTTAAATCTATTTTCAGTCCCATTCAGTAGCCGTTTTATGTTGTCCTTGTGTCTGTAAAGCGCAATGGCAACAAGCACAAGGGCCGTTAACACGTACTGCCATGGGGATTTGAGAATAATCATCATTATCGGCACGGAGATTGCCGCAATTATAGACGCCAAGGAGACATAGCCCGTAACCGCAACAATGGCCCCCCAGACGGGTATGGCGATTAATGCAGGTATAACCGCAATGCTCAATATTACACCGAATCCCGTGGCAATTGCCTTCCCGCCTTTAAAGCCCAGAAATACAGACCAACTGTGCCCTGCTAGAACAGCAAAGGCCGCTAGAACCACTATCTCCGGGCTAATGGGTTTGGCCAGTGTTACAGCGATAACGCCTTTGACCACATCGCCTAAAAAGACGCCTGTTCCCGCCACCGGCCCCAAGGTACGCCAAATATTGGTTGCACCAATATTGCCGCTGCCATATTTGCTGATGTCGATACCTTTCAGATAGCTTGCAAGCAGATAGCCGACGGGGATGGAACCAATTAAATAGCTGGCAACAATAACAAGAACACTTTTCATGGGCAGTATGTTTAATCCTCCTTCTTTCCTTTACTCATAACTATTCTTATAGGTGTCCCTTCAAAACCGAATGCCTCCCTGATTGTGTTTTCAATAAAACGAAGATAGGAAAAGTGTACCAATTTGGTATCATTTACAAACAGGAGAAAGGTTGGCGGTTTTACCTTATTTTGCACGGCGTAAAACAGTTTTAATCTCTTCCCCCTATAGGACGGAGGCGGATTCAAGATAAAAGCCTCCCTTAGCAAACTGTTTAAATTTCCCGTGCTGATACGCGTATTTCTCTGTAGGTTTACCCTGTCAATCACTCCGGTCAACCTGCCCACCCGCCTTCCAGTCAAGGCCGATGTAAAGACCACCGGCGCATAGGGCATAAAAGACAGCTCATCATAGATTTTTTGGGTAAATTCGGGCACATCAATGCCCTTCCCCGCCATTAAATCCCATTTGTTCATCACAAAAATACTGGCCTTTCCGGCCTCATGGGCGTAGCCGGCTATGCGCTTGTCCTGTTCGGTAACACCCTCAATGGGATCAAATAAAATTAAAACCACATCCGAGCGGTCGATGGCGCGAAAAGCACGGACAACACTATACCTTTCAGTCGGTATATTAATCCTGCTTTTCCTTCTCACACCGGCAGTATCTATGATCAGGTAGGATTTCCCGTCCTTTTCGAAATAGGAGTCGATGGCATCCCTTGTTGTCCCCGGAATATCATCGACAATTACCCTTTCCTCCCCTAAAATGGTGTTAACCAAGGTGGACTTACCGACGTTGGGTCTGCCGACAACGGCTATTTTAACAATGCTGTCGTCCTCGTCAAGCCCGGAAGGCTCGGCCGGCTCCGGTAAAAGCGTAACAATTTTATCCAAGAGATCACCTATATTTAGCCCGGCCGCCGCCGAAACAGCTATAGGTTCCCCAAAACCCAAGGAGTAAAATTCCAGCAAATCATCCATTTGCATCTTTTCAGCCTTGTTGGCCACAACCAACACGGGCTTGTCGGATTTATGTAAAACTTCCGCTACTTCATTGTCGGCGGCTGTTACCCCCGCCCTGATATCTACAACAAAAAGAACCAAATCCGCCTCGGAAATGGCCGTTTTTGCCTGTATTCTAACCTGTCGGGTAATCCGTTGTTCCTCACTGAAATCAATTCCGCCGGTATCAATTAGGGTAAAATCAACCCCATTCCAGTCAGTATCCAAAATCAGCCTATCCCGTGTAACACCGGGAATGCTTTCAACTATAGCCACTCTTTTACCCACGAGCCGGTTAAACAGTGTTGATTTGCCAACATTTGGCCTGCCTACAATGGCAACTGTCGGTTTCATCTTTAGCCCCCTATGGCATGTCTCAGTAAATCATGCGGGTCATCCGCAACACATATCGGTATACCCAACTCCTGCTTTATATCGGTTAAACTTACTCCATCGAGAAATAGTTCTTCTTCCTCTTTGAGTAACACCCGGGGTAAGATAAGGACATCACCCAAGTCACACCCGGCCGTTGCGGACAATATATCCCGGCCGGTTAGTAAGCCGGCCACGGTAACGCTGTGTCCAAAATAATTGTTTTTAACCACAATAGTTTCAACGGTAAGACCGGCTATATTGTTTAATGCGGCAACCACCTTGGCCATGATTGGTTCTGCCAAACTGCCGGTAAGCAGTGTCGCCCTGCGTGGTGCCGGCAAGGAAGCGGGCATGGCCCGCGCCGCCAAAGCCCATTCCTCCAGGAAGATCCTGCTTAGACCAACCCCATTTTCAAGTTGGGGAAAATCGGCGTAACTTTTAAACCCGGGTATGGGCAGCCCGCCGCAGAGGTAAAACTCATCCGCCGCAAAAACAAGCGGGTAATCATACTTCGATTTGAAAAATTCCTGCATTTTCTGCACCGAACAAACTAACTTCCTGGCCCTGTGTGGCATGAAAATTTCGATGGTGGGTAGGTTATCCCTAAACATGGTCAGCCCCACGGGAACCACGGCTGTGGATCTTACCTGTGGCCACAAACTTGATAAATCCCTAATAGTTTTTTGCAACTGCCTTCCGTCATTTAGCCCGGGACACAAAACTACCTGGGTGTGAATCTCAATATCGTTTTCGGCAAGGCACCTCAGTTGTTCCAATACCTTACCCGCGTTTTTCGATCCCATCATCCTTTGGCGCAAACTTTCATCCGTGGTATGAACGGAAACATATAAAGGAGACAAATGTTGCCCGATGATCCGCTCCAAATCCTTTTTTGCCAAGTTAGTTAAAGTAATAAAATTGCCCCTTAAAAAAGAAAGCCTGTAATCGTCATCCTTGATATACAAGGAGTCTCTCATCCCCGGTGGCATTTGGTCAACAAAGCAAAATAGACATTTGTTAGCGCAGGATTTAATCTTACCGACCGGTCTGTGGAATTCAATCCCCAAGGTATCATCATAGTCCTTTTCTATTTCCAACTCCCAGTATTCCTTGTTGGTCTTCACAATGCCAACCAAAACCTTTTCGTCGGCCATCAAATAGTGGTAGTCTATTACATCCCTTACCGGTTGCTTGTTCACAGTTAACAGTCGGTCACCGGGTTCCAGTTTTAGTTCACTGGCTATACTGCCCGGCCGCACTTCGGAAATTGCCAGTGCATCCTTGAAATTATCCCGCATGCAAATAACACTTCTTCCCTTATTTTACCCTTAAATTATCTAATATTTATCATTTTTAGTCAAGGTTACCCGCGGACGTCCGCCAAATGCTATGACGGCTAATGGCGTACAATTATAAAGATACCGTTTTCCAAATCATGCACCATTCCCAGCAATATTTTAGACAGATATAGGGCAATCTTTTCGGCCTCCTCATCGTCATTGGCAAAAAAAATAGGCGCGCCGCCTGCAACCATGTCCTTGTCCTTGGTTATAACTGCCAATATGATGTTGCTGCTGTTGGCTTCCATATAAAATCACCACTCCCCACAGATAATTAGTCCGCCGCCGCCCTTCCCGCCTTGGCTTTTAGCGGTTGTAGTCTGGAGGTTTCCAAAACGGGCGTGCGATTGACCGCTTCGATCAGGGCATTTATGTCTTTCTCATTGGGAACTATATACAAGGCTACCCTTCCGGTATCCGGGTCCTTGCGGGCCGCCGGGGTAAATTCCGGTAAATCCACATCCTTCTTGCTCCCAAGTATTGCGGCGGCAGTATAGGCTATGGCAATCCTTTGGCCCAGATTATGTATGCTGGCCCGGGCATTGTCGTTTTTAGGTTTGATCAGTACGGCCAGACCATCTTCTTTTATTTTCTCACGCATGTCTTTGAGACCCACTTCCATAATAGTTATGCCTTCAATGGTCAATAAGGTGCGTTCGAAATCAATTTGGGAAGGCACTACATCACAGATATCCCCAATAACCTTCCCGCTCATAAAGTGTTTTACCGCCAAAATTGATAAAATAGCAACGGCCACGGCAACGGTCCAATGGGCGAATTGGTGGGTAAGTCCGGCTAAAAATGCCGTACCCATGACCAGATAATTCCTGGCCTCGAAGGTCCTGGCCATGCCTTCAATATATTCCGTACCCCTTTGGATCAGCTCATTTTCATCATAACTGGTCAGGCTTAACCTTTCCATATTACGTACTTCCCTGAGCTGCTGGGCAGCTAAGGCTAAAAATGTGACGGCCGCAAAGTCCGGTTTCATAATGGCCGGTACCGCCACCGCACCCAGTGCCGAGGCTATGAAACCAATAGCCACATGGGTAATGTAGCCGTGGGGATAACCGGGATACTGCCGAAAATCCAATCTCAGAAGTATGATTCTCGCCGCGGTGCCTGTCAATACGCCAATTAAAACGGTAACAAGATATTTTTCCATTTACTCCTTCCCTTTGTCGGATTCCTCGCCCGGATCCCCGACCCTGGAAAGATCACCTAATTCCCGGCGGAAAAAATTACGGACCCTTTCAACCGCCTGTTCCACACCACCCGTGCTAATAATCAAGTATCCCCCGCCGCCAATTAGCAAAAAGAGCAGGGCCACACCAACCGCCTTCATGCCCCCGGCATTGCCGGCCGCGGACGTCTGTGCAAATTGATTCGGGACACCTGCCGCTCCCTCCCCTACACCAAGTACAACGGGGATCGTATCCGCCAAAAGCGCCACGCCGCCTTCCGCCCTTTGTTTTGTGTTAAGATGTGTTCCTGCCTCCACAAGTATGGCCGTTGGCATCAAATCCTGATTGTAGTTTCCCTTACCAATGAAAATTTCCTTGATTAAACCGGGGTGAACCTTGTTTGTGTAAGCCATTAACCTCTTGGCGAAATCTAGGTTGGCACTCATTCTCGGATTTTGATTGCCAATAACCAAGCGTAACTGGGCAACCTTTTCGCCGGATACTTCATGGTTGTAAAAGTCCGCATCAGGCACACCATCACGGTGAACATCTATCAAGGCCACCGGCTTGCTTTTCATGAGATTCATTGCGGTCCGCCGGGAACGAGTGTAGGCATTGGCATCATGCGGCTCATGAGGTGTTTTATCATACAGAACATTAACATTTTTAAATTGAAGATTACGTTCAAAGGTTTGGCCAACGTCATAAATCCCGCCCCTAAAAGGCTCGCTTTCGGTGCCGTCCGTCGGTACATAGGACTCGTCGCTGTGTGTATGGTAGATTCCGATATCCACCTTGTTGGCGAGGACGGGGGCCTCCATCTGCGCATACAACTCACTATAGGTAAGCATATCCTTATCCTGTCCGGTATACTCGGCCACAGCCCTGTGTTTATCTGCCCGCACAACACGATAACTTTTTCCCTCACCGGTAATGATTTCATCTCCTTTATATACCACCCTGGCGGCCTTGGTTATCACAGTCCCCTGTTCATCGGAAACCGTGCAGTAACTGTCGGTCAAATGATCTATACCGCCCCCACCCGCGAATCGCAGGGGGTTCCAAACCGGAGAGGATGAGACAAAGGTACCGTAATACATAACAAAACCCAGTGATGTAGCCACGATTAGTAATATTATCAGTGTCTTGTAGTTGGATTTAAATATTTCCCTCATCTTTTCCACCCTTCCCCTTCAGCTTCATCTTATTCAACCCCAACAAATCACCGACATTGTCATTCTTTAGCTCCTTCAACAGCTCCTCCGGCCGCCCTTCCGTTTTCGGGCCTCCCTGAAGCCGCTCCCGACTTTCCCCGATCACTTCAGCCAAGAGAACTGCTAGGATACCCGCAAGAATCATGGTATCAAAGGCTCCCGCACCCCCGATGGAAATCCTGGCAGTGGCCGGAGCGCCGGAAGATACGGCCCAAATCATATAGAATATTTCAAAGGTCAAAACACCCAAGACTGCGGCCACGAATGAAGCCCTTCTAGACCTCCCGAAAATGTAGGCCGTTAACCCGGCGACCAAGGGGATAACATAAATCATGTCAAGAACAGCGAACCGCCCGGCAGGTTCCTGTAAACCGGTCATCAGCAATGATCCCACCACATAGATGGCGATGGCCGTGATGACGGCGGCCACGATAGATCTAGTCTTTTCTTTGGTAGTGCCTGCCTTAACTATTAGATATACAGCCAGTGCTATAGGTATAACTGCACCACCTACGTTCAGAGTTGTATTTACGCCCGTGCCCGGTATGGGTATGTCAATGAAACTGCCTAAAATTATGGCAACAATCACCAAAAGTGCCCCACGATCGCTAAGCCTCAACCGATCAAGCACCCTGTGTGCCAAACCAAAATAAATCAGCAAGGAAACGATAAACAAAACTATTAAACCCACGGAAAAGCCACCCATTTTAATTTCCCCCTCACTTCATTCTTGACACTCTTCTGAAAATTATGCTTCCCATAGGCAAAAAAAATATGCAGCCCTTGACGAACTGCATTCTTCCTGCAAAATAATATTTAAAATTTACTCCTATTCCATTTCCTCTGCATCCTCTTTTGCTTCATCCTGTTCCCGTTCCCTTTGCTGTTGTTCGGCAACTTTCTTTTGATTTTTCAAGAGATCCCCGAACACATCCCCCAGCGTAACATCACCGCTATCCTGGGTTTTGGTCTGGTACTCATGATCGGATAGGTCTTTTTCAACCTGACGCACAGCCTTATCCTTTTCCACTTCACGGATAGACAGGCGCATTCTTTTTTCTTTTGAATCTACACTTAACACTTTTACACTTATTTCTTCCCCTTCCGACACCACTTCACTTGGATGGCCGACATGGCGATCGGACAAATGGGAAATGTGTACCAAACCCTCAACGCCTGGCTCTAGCTCGACAAAGGCGCCGAAGGGAGCAAGCCTTACAACTTTTGCCGTGATAACTTCATCAACCTTGTATCTTTCCTCAACGTTTTCCCACGGACTCGGCAGGATTTGTTTGAGGCCAAGGGATATTCTTTCACTTTCCTTGTCCACTTTTATAACCATAACATCAATCTCTTCCCCAACCTTGAGAACCTCGGAAGGGTGATTCACACGGTACCAAGCCATCTCCGAAATATGCAAGAGTCCGTCAACACCGCCAATATCCACAAAGGCGCCGAAGTTTGTAAGCCTTCGCACCTCACCGTGGACAACCTGTCCTTCTTCCAAACTTTCCAAAAGTCTTTCTTTGTTGAGCTCGTACTCCTCATCAAGTACGGCTTTCCTGGAAAGAATAATTTTCTTTTTGGGTTTGCTCAGCTCAATTACCCGGGCCTTGATTTTTTCGCCCAAATACTTAGACAGGTCCTCAACATACCCTCTCTCAACCAGGGACGCGGGGAGAAAAGCCTTTATGCCCACATCCACCAATACCCCACCTTTTACAACCTCACGCACTGTGCCCTCAATAGCCTCGCCGCTTTGCAAGACCTCCTCCAAAATGTCCCAGGTCCTTTCCGCGTCCGCCCTTTCCTTGGACAGCAGCGGCCTTCCTTCATTATCCTCTGTTTTGATCACAAAAACTTCTATTTCATCCCCTTGTTGTATTAATTCTTGGGGGGAATCAACCTGATAACAGGAAAGTTCTCTTAAAGGAATAACTCCTTCCGATTTGGCACCCACGTCGACTAGAACTTCGTCCTCTCCGACATGTACAACTACCCCTTTTACGATGTCCCCATGGCGTAGAGGTTCAGCTTGTACAGCTTCCTTCATTTCTTCCTCCGAGCCATTGATTTCTTCTAACTCCTTCATCCTTCTTTCAACCTCCTCTATAATCCAATCAGGCGTGGAAGCACCTGCAGTAACCCCAGCTATCTTTACATTTTTAAACCACTCCGGTTTTACTTGGGCGGCAGTTTCAACTTGGTAGGTAGGGGTACCTTCGTTGCGACAAAGCTCCGTTAGCTTTTTAGTATTAGCACTTTCCCGGCCTCCTACTACAATCATCACATCGGATTTTTTGGCTAATTCCGAGGCGGCCCGCTGCCGTTCATAGGTTGCGTGGCAGATAGTATTGTAGGCCTCAACGACATCCCCTTTACCTTTTAACACCTCTACTATTTCGTCAAACTTCCAGTGCGGTTGGGTGGTTTGGGCGACAATGCCCAGTTTGTCACTTTTTTCTACCAGTTCGGCTTCTTCTGTACTGTTTACAACAATGGCCTTATTGTCGGCCCACCCCACTATCCCCCTAACTTCGGGATGTTCCTTCTCACCTATTACAACCACCTGGAAATCCTTGGCGGCAAAATCACCGGCTATCTTCTGAGCCCGCTTAACAAATGGGCAGGTCGCATTGACAATTTCTATTCGCTTCTTGGCCGCCTTTTCCAAAACTTCCGGGCCAACCCCGTGGGAACGGAGAATTACGGTGCCACTCCCGGCCTCCTCGATATCGTCAATAACTTGTACACCCTGCCGCTCCATTTGTGCTACCACCTGCGGGTTATGTATGAGCGGCCCAAGGGAATATATGTCCCCCGGTTTTCTCGTGGTT
>CAZKPV010000050.1:10653-10961 GCA_964554735.1 uncultured Clostridia bacterium | reverse complement strand
AATTGTTGTTTTACGTGGTCCTGGGTATTACGGCGGGGATTGCCGCCGTTGCCTACATCAGGTCTATGTTTAAATGTGAGGACTTCTTCGGGGGTTTAACTGCGCTTCCTCCCTATTTACGCCCGGCATTGGGGGGGCTACTGGTTGGTTGTATAGGCTACTTTTTCCCACAGGTTCTGGGGGTGGGGTATGAAGGTATGGAAGCGGCACTGGCCGGGAAGATGGCTTTGGGTTTGATGGCCGTACTGGTCATTCTGAAATTATTATGCACATCGATTACCCTCGGTTCCGGTGGGCTAGGGGGCGTA
>CAZKPV010000050.1:0-10643 GCA_964554735.1 uncultured Clostridia bacterium | reverse complement strand
CCGTGTTTAACACCCTGTCGCCCGAGATAGCGGTGAACCCGGCCGCTTACGCCCTTGTCGGCATGGGGGCTGTATTTGCTGGCAGTGCCCAGGCACCGATGACGGCTATCCTGATTCTTTTTGAGATGAGCGGGCATTATTCCATTATTCTGCCTCTGATGGTCAGTTGCGTAATCAGTGCCGTATTTGTCCGGGCCGTGAATCACGACAGTATCTATACCGCCAACCTAGTCAGGAGCGGCATGAATGTAGAAAAGGCAATGCAACCCGATCTGCTGAAAAATATTACGGTTGGCGAGGTAATGTGCGGGGATGTACATACCATACCTGCCGGTTCGACTGTACAAAGTGCCTGGGTGGATGCACTGTGCGTTACCCATAATGGTTTTCCCCTTGTCGATGATGAAGGGGAACTCGCGGGTATTGTCACCCTACGTGAGTTGAGGGCTGAGTTAGACAAGGGAAGGGGAATAGAAAGGGTAAATACAATTAGGGGCGGGCCGGTAGTCACGGTTACGCCGGACGACACCCTGGCCGAGGCGGCAGAACTGCTTAATTTTTACCATATCGGCCGTTTGCCCGTTGTAGATAAACAGAAACGCAAATACCTGTTAGGGATAATAACCAGAACGGACATTATAGAAGCATACAGCAGGGCAAGCAGTCCCACCGAATCAACAAGTTAACCATTGTTAGTAATTAATGGGGCCTGTACAGCATAATTTAAAAGTAAGTATACAAGCCTCGGGGGATAAAATATGGTTAACTACATTTGGTTTGCTATGATTTTTTGCGGTATAGTTGTGGCCGCCGCTCAAGGTAATATCGAGATTGTTACCAAGGCGGCCTTGGAAGGGGCCGACCTGGCGGTAAAAACCTGCTTAAACCTAATCGCAATTATCACCTTTTGGTTGGGGATTATGAAACTTGCCGAAAAAGCCGGCCTGGTAAGGGGCCTGGCCAAATTAGTGCAACCACTCACAATTTTATTGTTCCCCAATGTTCCGAAGGACCACCCGGCCTTAGGCGCCATTGTAATGAACCTGAGTGCCAACATCTTGGGATTGGGGAATGCCGCCACCCCCATGGGTTTGATAGCCATGCAGGAGCTCCAACGCCTTAACAAGGGAAGCAAGGACACGGCTACCAATGCCATGTGCACCTTCCTGGCTTTAAACACCTCCTGTCTAACCTTGATTCCTTCAACGCTTATAGGTATCAGATTGATCTACGGATCGACAAATCCCACGGAAATTGTTGGGACAACTATATTTGCCACGGCCTGTGGCATGTCGGTTGCAATAGTCGCCGATTACATCCTGAGAAATATCTACCTGAGACGGGGGATGTAGCGGCTATGTTTGCGATAATAACTGAGCTGTCAAGATGGGCAATACCCTTGGTTTTGTTAATTGTGCCGTTAATTGCACTTTTGCGGGGTGTCAATGTGTTTGAGGCCTTTGCCGAGGGTGCCGAAGGTGGTTTCGAGATGGCCATAAAGATAATCCCCTTTATGGTCGCCATGTTAATGGCCATAAATATCTTTAGGGCTTCGGGTGCCATGGATTTAACCATTGGGGTCATATCCCCCTTTCTTGATAAAATCGGACTCCCGGCAGAGGTTTTGCCCCATGCCGTAATGAGGCCCCTATCGGGCGGGGCGGCACTTGGGATAGCCACGGACATCATTGAAAAGAACGGCCCGGACTCATTTGTTGGCAGACTGGTTTCAACCATGCAGGGGAGTAGTGACACAACATTCTATGTGCTGGCACTGTATTTTGGCTCGGTCGGTATCAAGAGGTATCGTTACTCCATAATAACCGGGTTGATTGCCGATTTGACGACCTTGATAGCCTCCTTATACATCGTTCATCTTGTATTTTAAGGCAAACCCTTGTTATGATATAATCTTTGTGGGGGCGTATATCTTGAAAGAGCGTTTGCAAAAAGTAATGGCTAGGGCCGGGGTGGCATCACGGCGAAAATGTGAAGAACTCATATCTTCAGGTAGGGTAACCGTAAACGGAAATGTCGCCAGGGTATTGGGTACTAAGGTTAACCCGGAACGGGACATTATCAGGGTCGACGGAAAAAACATTAACCTGGATAAGGCAAAAGTATATTTTATGTTAAACAAGCCCAGAGGGGTGGTAACAACTGTGCATGACCCCCGTGGACGGAAAAAGGTAACTGATTTAGTGGATACCGCCGGTGTTCGTGTTTTCCCCATCGGTAGGTTAGATATGGATTCGGAAGGATTGCTCCTACTGACCAATGACGGCGAGCTGGCATTTCGCCTGACACACCCAAAATTCGAGGTTGAAAAAACCTATCATGTAAAGGTTGAAGGCATCCCGCGGGAAGGGGATTTGGCAAAACTAAGAAAAGGAATCCACCTCAGTGACGGGCTGACGGCACCGGCCAAAGTTAGGGTTTTACGCGTTGGCAAGAGCAATGCCCTGATTAGGATTACTATCAGGGAGGGGAGAAAGCGGCAAGTTAGGCGAATGTTTGAATATTTTGGGCACAATGTGCTTGGCCTGAAGCGTGTGGGGTTTGGCCCCTTAAGCCTCGGTGAATTAAAAAGTGGCAACTACAGGGAGTTAACAAACCAAGAACTAAAAAATGTCAAAAATGAAGTTCTTGGCAGGGATTGATGCCTTGTTCCCCTAAATAGAACATTAATCTTATGTAAATCCCAATTGCAAATTGTAGGTTAGTTTGGTATTATTTTACCAGGTTAATTGACAGTTATTGTAGATTACATCAAAAGGAAGTATGGTAGAAATGCAGGTGGGAGTAGGCTATTGTGATAACCCGGACAGTGCATTGGCAGGGCGTTTGGCGGCGAAACAGGCATTGGCTACGGTGGGACGAACCGAAACATGTGATTTGGTTTTACTTTTTTGTACGGCACGACACGATCAGAGGGCCTTACGCCGCGAAGTTGCAAAGGTAACCAGTAATCACAACCGGATTTATGGCGGCGGTGCGGTGGGGATTGTTTCCAATGAGAATCTCGGTTATGCAGGCGATCAGGTAGGGGTTGCCTGTATTTGGCTTGATGAAAACAAGTATAACATTGTATGCCAAGGTGGATTGTCAAAAGATGGCGAATTCAGTGTGGGTAGGGCGTTGGGTGAAAAATTAGTCCGAAAAGTGATGGCGCAGGACTCCCCGATAATCTTGTTTTATGATGCCGTAAATGAGGTCGGGGGCAGTAGGGCCCGATTGGCTATGGCTACGTGGCTTTTGGAGGGTATTGAGGAGAAAGCGGAACAATTGCCTACCATTATAGGCGCCGGGCTGATAGGGGATCATATCTTAACCCCTACCCAACAATTCCTCGGTGATAAAATGGACAGGCATCATGCCGTTGCACTGTCTTTTTCGGGGGACCTGCATATCGACCATCTTGTTTTAAGCCCTTATTATCCTGCCTCACCTTACTATACGGTTACCAAGGCGGACGGCCCGGTAATACTGGAAATAAACAACAAACCCGCTCTTGCTTTTTTAGATGAAGTCTTGGGGTCCTCCATGAAACCGGAGGAGTATCCCTTTTTACTATCCTTTGGAATAAACTGCGGTGAATCCCGGGGTAAATATAACAGGGGCAATTATGTCTGTAGGCTTTGCCAGGGTATAGACAGAAAACTCGGAAGCGTTATCATGTTTGAGCCGGATATGACCGTGGGCACAAGGTTTCAAATTATGTCGAGGGAATCTAAACTTGATTATATATACCCCCGGGTAAAAAAATTGTTAAGCGAACTGGATAACCGGGAACCCGTTTTTGCTTTCTATCTAGTTTGTGCCGGTCGCTGTGCGGGCTTCGGGGGAATCGACCTTGAAGATGCCGGTGTGATTCAGGATATTGTAGGCGACAGATTCCCCTTATTGGGGGTTTATACCGGTGGTGAAATTGCTCCCGTTGGCGGAAAACCGAGGGGCTTGGACTGGACCGGCGTATTCTGTGTTTTTTCCAAGGGTGATAATGGGCCGGCATGTAAAAAAGATTTATGGCGCGTTACTGATTATAGGACAGCGGGAGACCTACCCGAAAAACCGGAGGGGCTGTCCTATAACCAGGTGGAAAGGCTGTGTGTTCGTAATCTATCCAGGGTGCTTTCCCTTGATGCCCAAAATACCGCCATACGTAATGAATTGGAACAAAAACGCCGTAGTTTTAGTTTACTCTCGGAGTTGTCCGTGTCCGTGAAGGAAATACCCAGACCCGAAAATATGTTTTTCACTACAACGAAACGTATCAATGCCGCATTGAATATGCAGAAAACCGTGCTCCTCCTTCCTACGGTGGACGGCAAGTACACCCCATCGGTTTTACAGGGCTATTCGGAGGAGGAAAAGGCGAAACTCGCCGGCACCTTGCTGTCCGTTGACAAAAAATTGTTAGATAGCCTCACGCCGGTTTTGGTAACATCGGAGGACGATCCCGACAGTTTCCCCGAGCTAAAA
This sequence comes from uncultured Clostridia bacterium, assembly GCA_964554735.1. Taxonomy (GTDB): domain Bacteria; phylum Bacillota; class Desulfotomaculia; order Desulfotomaculales; family CAZKPV01; genus CAZKPV01. The sequence continues at coordinate 6,161 of CAZKPV010000050.1, read as the reverse complement.
AAGCGGCTCGGTCTTCCCTATTTTATATCAACTCCGATTGTGGTTGATAATGAGATTTACGGCCTTCTGATAACGGGCAGGATGACGGAGGCACCCCCCTTTTTACCACAATTGAATGTTGGCGAGGCGGAAACATTACAGGCTGTTTCTTATTTACTGGCATCCACCATGGTTTATGAAAGGCTTGAAGAGGCAACCAGGCGTGCTGAAACTGATGTTTTGACGGGACTCTACAATCGGGGGGCCCATGAGCGAAAGGTTACCATGATGTTGAAGCAGGACTATCCGGAAAATACAATGTCCGCCTTTGTTTTAATCGATCTTGACTATCTCAAGGATATTAATGATAATTATGGGCACCTGGCGGGGGACAGCGTGTTAAAAGCCTTGGCCAAAACCCTACGCGATAGTTTCCGTGCCACCGATGTTATAGCACGTTTTGGGGGAGATGAATTTGTTGTCTTCTGTCCCAACCTACGCGGAATCGAGGGTATTGAATTAAAGGTAAAAAAATTGGTGTATGAGTGGAGCAGAAAACCCCATTACACGGAAGAGGGCAAGGAATTTTACTCTACCCTAAGTGCGGGCATATCCATTGCACCGCGAGATGGAACCACTTACAGGGAGTTGCTATTTAAGTCGGATATCGCTCTTTATTATACCAAAAAGAAAATAAGAAATGGGTATTCTATTTATAAGGAATAAACATGGGGGGATTGGATATTGGGTACACACCACTATGGCAGTAGAAAGGTGGCCAAGGTTGCCTTGGAAATGGCCCTGTCGGAGTCGAGGGAACAGGAAAGGGAACTGAAGGCGAAATTTCACAGGGAAGGTATAAAAACGGCCGCGGTTGATTACGGCGGTGATTTTATAACCTCGGTAAATAAAATAGTTGAGAGGGCCGTGGTTGCGGCGAAAAGAGAGGGAGTTATAAAGGAAATCCACGCCGATGAAGGTGCGGTTGCCGGGGCTACAAGGGAGGCACTGTCCCAGATTATGCTCAAGGCCATTGGCCTGAATGTGGGGGGTAAAATAGGGATCTCGCGTTACGCCGACCATATCAGCGTGGCGGTTTTCTTCGGAGTGGGGCTTTTGCATTTGGATGAAGTGGCTGTGGGGCTCGGGCACCGAGCCGTACCGGGTTAGTGGTTGGTGGTTGGCCCCCAAAGGGTGATTGTCAACACTGTTTGGTTGTGTTAATATGTAGGTAAATGGCGGGATGACGGGGGCGGAATATTTACAAGCAGTCACTGGCACTCCTCTGAGGGGTGCCGTTTAATTTACGGGGGTGAAAGTATGCTGGAAGCACGCAAAAATATAGAAAATCTTGCGGTTTACCACCCGGGTAAACCCATCGAAGAAGTCCAAAGAGAGTTGGGGTTAAGGGAAGTAATAAAGCTAGCCTCCAATGAAAACCCTTTAGGACCAAGCCCGAAGGCCATTGAGGCCATTACAAAATTTGCCGGGCAGGTAAACCTCTACCCTGATGGTAGTTGTTACCGCTTAAAAAAGGCACTGGCGAGGGAGCTGGATGTTTCGGAAGACCAACTCTTCATTGGTAACGGTTCCAACGAGATTATTCAAATTATGTCCCTTACATACTTAAATCCCGGGGATGAAACGATTATGCCGGTACCTAGCTTCCCCCGTTATGAACCGCTAACCAGGCTTATGAACGGGGTTGCACACCAGGTACCCCTAAAGGATTTCAGGATGGATCTACCGGCCATGGCGGGGCTCATAAACGATCGCACAAAAATGATATACATTTGCAATCCCAATAACCCCACAGGCAACATAGCGACCAAGAAGGAGATGGATACCTTTTTGGAAAAAGTGCCGCCCCACGTTATGGTGGTGCTTGATGAGGCTTATTTTGAATTCGCCGATGATCCGGTCTACCCGGATGGTGTTGAGTACCTAAAAAGGGGGCACAATGTTATAGCCCTCAGGACTTTTTCCAAGATATACGGCCTTGCGGGTCTCAGGGTCGGTTACGGAGTTGCCAACCCGGAGGTTGTTAGCTGCCTGAACAGGGTCAGGGAGCCTTTTAACGTCAATCTGTTGGCCCAGGAGGCAGCCTTGGCGGCTTTGGAGGATCAGGAATACATTGAAAAGGTCATAGAAAACAACCGACTGGGGCGGGAATATTTCTACAGTGAATTTGACAAGATGGGCCTGGAGTACATTCCAACACAGGCGAATTATATATTTGTCAACGTGGAGGAAGACGAAAAAGAAATATTCCGGAAGTTGCTTGAAAAAGGTGTAATAGTACGAGGGGGTTTTGGATACCCCACTTGGATTAGGATTACAATCGGCACGCCAGATCAAAATAAAACGCTATTGGCAGCATTAAAAGAGGTAAAAAAATGATTGTGGTAATGAAGCACCGGGCCCGCCGGAGAGATATTGAAAGGATTGCCGAAAGGCTTGAACACTATGGTTTCGAAATCCATCTTTCCAAAGGCGGGGAACGTACGATAATCGGTGTTGTGGGTGACGGGACAAGACTGGCGGATCTTCCCTTGGGGGCGATGCCGGGAGTGGATAAGGTGCTTCCTGTTTTGGAGCCCTATAAATTGGTCAGCCGGGAATTCAAAGAAAATACAGTTGTAGAAGTAGGTGGCATCGAGATAGGTGCCAAGAGGGTACACATCATTGCTGGACCCTGCGCCATAGAAAGTAGGGAGCAGCTCATGACTGTGGCCAAGGCGGCCAAAGAGGCCGGTGCCACGGTTTTGCGCGGCGGTGCATACAAGCCGAGAACCTCACCCTACTCATTCCAGGGCATGATGCGTGAAGGCCTTGAACACTTAAAAGAAGTAGGTGAATTAACCGGTCTGCCCGTTGTTACGGAGATTATGGATCCCCGTATGCTTCCGGTGATTGTTGAGTACGCCGACATTCTGCAAATTGGCGCCAGAAACATGCAAAATTATGTTTTACTCAGGGAGGTTGGCAAGACCAACAAACCCGTCCTGTTGAAGCGTGGGCAATCCGGATCCATAAAGGAGTGGCTCCTTGCCGCGGAATACATAATGTCCGCAGGTAATTACAATGTTATTCTGTGTGAGCGGGGCATAAAAACCTTTGAGGAATATTTGCCCTACACCTTGGATTTAAGTGCGGTTCCCGTAATTAAACATCTGTCACATTTACCCGTGGTAGTGGATCCAAGCCATGCCGTCGGCAAGTGGACCTATGTTCCGGATATGGCCAAGGCCGCCATTGCAGCCGGTGCCGATGGCCTGTTGATTGAGGTCCACCCTAATCCGGAGGAGGCATTGTGCGATGGGGAACAATCCTTGAATTGTCAAAAATTTAGCCGGATGATGGTAGAGTTGAAAAAGATAGCGGCCGTTATCGGCCGTGAGATATGAACAAGAAAAGGGATGGTGTGTGTTGAAACTGCGAGTAACAGGGGGCGGTAGCCCTTTGAAGGGTTGTATTTCCCTTCCCGGGGACAAATCAATTTCACACCGAGCCGCCTTGATCGGTGCCATCGCCGATGGCCGGACGAAGATTAAAAATTATTCGACCAGCATAGATTGTTTGACGACCCTTAACTGCCTCAGGAATCTAGGGGTGGAGATAGAGGGCCCGGATGCCCGGGGTAATGTATCTGTATATGGAAAAGGTCTCCGTGGTTTGAAGGAGCCCGACAACTGTCTTTATGCCGGCAATTCCGGAACAACGGCACGTTTATTGATGGGTATTCTTGTTGGCCAAAAACTGTTTGCGGTGCTCACCGGCGACCCTTCCCTGAGAAGCAGGCCGATGAAAAGGATAACAGGGCCCTTGAAGCAAATGGGTGCCTTCATCGACGGTAAATCCGGGGCGGGCCGATTACCGCTGACCGTTAGGGGAACAGACAGGCTAACGGCCATCGACTACAGACTCCCTACTGCCAGTGCCCAGGTAAAATCCGCCCTCCTGCTTGCGGGCTTGTTTGCCGTGGGGGAGACAACCGTAAGGGAAATCGTCAAATCAAGGGACCACACCGAAAGAATGCTAAGGCATTTTGGGGCAAAAATTAAAATACATATTGGGGATTGCGGTAGGGAAAATATTGTTATTCAAGGGTGCAGGAGTTTTCAAGGCAGGGAATTATCAGTTCCCGGTGATATCTCCTCGGCATCCTTTTTTATTGTCGGTGCAACCATAGTAAATGGTTCCAAGGTAACTATCAAAGATGTAGGCTTAAACCCAACCAGGACGGGCATTGTGGATGTCCTCAGACAAATGGGGGCCGATATTTCAGTTTTTAACAAACGGATTGTTTCCGGTGAGCCCTTGGCCGATCTGGAGGTGAGGGCTTCGCCCTTGAGAGGGGTCCGCATCCAGGGCGAGGTCGTGCCGCGGCTTATAGATGAGTTGCCGGTAATTGCCGTTGCGGCGGCCTTTGCCGATGGAGTTACCGTCATAAAGGATGCGGGGGAACTGAGGTTAAAGGAAAGCGACAGGATTCAGGTGATTGCCGGAGAATTGAAAAAGTTTGGTGCGGAAGTGGCGGAAACGGAAGACGGTTTGGTTATAGGCGGAGGGAAGGCCCTGGCCGGAGCCGTATGTGACAGCCACGGCGACCACAGGATCGCCATGTCCATGGCAATTGCAGGTACGGCATGTGAGGGAGAAACCATTGTTAAAGGTGCGGAATGTATTGACATTTCCTGCCCGGGCTTTGCCGATGTATTGAAAACGCTTAGGGAAGAATAATACATAAAAAAGGATATCCGGGGTAATTGTCGAATAAACAAGGGAATTATTTATTAATCCGAGGTGGGAAGGTTGAAGGGTAATATCAGGTTGGCCATTGATGGCCCTGCGGGTGCGGGCAAGAGTACGATTGCGCGGTTGGTGGCCAAGGAGTTGGGTTTTACATATATTGACACTGGCGCCATGTACAGGGCGCTAACTCTGAATGCCTTGGACTCCGGTGTTTCAATGACCGATGAGGGTTCCTTGACTATGTTGGCATCAAACTTTGATATAGATTTTACTCCTTCGGCCAACGGTACCAGGGTTATTTCCGGTAACAGGGATGTTACAGAGGAAATCAGGAAACCGGTGGTGTCGAGGAATGTGTCATTGGTGGCCAAGGTACCCGGGGTAAGAAAGCACCTCACAAAATTACAGCGTAAACTGGCCGCTGCGGGTGGAACAGTTATGGAAGGCCGGGATATTGGCACGGAGGTCCTACCCGATGCGGAGATAAAAATATTTTTGACTGCTTCCATCGAGGAGCGGGCACGCAGGCGCTACCTGGAATTAATAGAAAAGGGATACGAAATTGATCACGGGGCCCTACTTGCGGAAATCAAGGAAAGGGACAATATTGACAGTTCAAGAAATGTGGCCCCTTTGAAGATAGCCGATGACGCCTTAGTGATTGACTGTTCCGATATGACCATTGATGATGTTGTCGGCACGGTTATGGAAATTGTGAGTGGAGGTTAGGGGTCTGTATGCTTTATTGGATAGCAAGGGGAATGTGCCGAATTGCACTTTTTGTGCTTCGTAGGTGGGAGGTATACGGTGCCGAAAATTTACCCAAGGAAGGCCCTGTAGTCGTGGCCTCAAATCATGTTAGTTATTGGGATCCTGTTGCAGTCGGCAGCGCACTGAATAGACAGGTGTTTTTTATGGCCAAATGGGAACTGTTCAAAATCCCTATACTGGCCCCCTTGATTAGAAGTTTTGGTGCCTTTCCAGTTAAAAGAAACGTCAGGGACAGGAACGCAATCCACAATGCGATCCAATTGCTCAAATCCGGTAAAGTGGTGGGGATTTTTCCGGAAGGAACCAGAAGCCACACCGAGGATATGCTACCGCCCCATACGGGAATGGTATTGCTGGCCAGTAAGGCGGATGCCCCTATACTGCCGGTGGCGGTTGAGGGTACCAGGGGTATAGTTGGAAAAGTTAGGGTATATATTGGTAAACCGATAGATATAAAAGATTACAGTGGACCGGAAAAAAAGCCCGATAGGGAGAAATATGTAGAAATAAGCACAATAATAATGGGGGAAATAAAAAAGCTTTTGAAATCGTGAAGGATATTGGGGCATAATCATAGAAAAAAAGAGGGTAACAAATGCAAATATTACGTGCGAATAAAGCCGGTTTTTGTTTTGGGGTTAAAAGGGCCTTGGAGC
>CAZKPV010000049.1:0-11042 GCA_964554735.1 uncultured Clostridia bacterium | reverse complement strand
AGGGGTTAGCAAGTAGGCGCGGTTCCAAATATTTGGGTTCAAACTCAATGTCCGCTTCCTTGCCGGGAATTATTTTTGCCACAATAGTTGCCAGTATGGCAACAAAGGGAAGGTGAATCAGCGTATTGGCGATATTGAATACACCGTGCGTTTGCGCCAGTTGCATCCGCACGTTTATGGTATTCCAGCTATCCGAACTGTCAATAACAAGTAAAAGCAGTTCGGTTGCATACTTGACCATTTCAGGGAAGATACCGATCATAAACAGGGGCAAGAAAATCAAGGTCCCGGCTAAGTTGAACAGGGTATGGGTTAGGGCAGCGCGACGCGCTGCCACGGAGGTACCAATGGACGCCAGTAAAGCCGTGATCGTTGTACCAATATTGTCACCAAATAAAATAGGTACCGCCTGGTTGTATGTGATAGCCCCTTGATAAGCCATCTCCTGTAGGACACCGATAGTGGCACTACTGCTTTGAATGATCATGGTAAATATAACGCCAATACCTACCCCGAGTAGCGCATTTCCCTCTACACCCTTCATGAGGCTAAGAAAAAATTCGTTATGTTGCAGAGGGCTAAGGCCTGTTCCCATAACATCTAAGCCATAAAACAGCAAGCCGAAACCAAATAAGGTCCTGCCGACTAGCCTGGTGTTTTTGTTCTTCATAAAAAACAACAAGGAGATACCAAGGGCCATAATTGGCAAGGCGTATTGCTTTAGCTCGAAGCCGATTAAATAAGCCGTAACCGTTGTGCCTATGTTAGCACCCATAATTATGCCTATGGCCTGCCGAAGGCTTAGCAAGCCCGCATTGACCAAACCCACGGCAATGACAGTCGTTCCACTACTGCTTTGGATAAGTGCAGTTACCAACATACCGGTAATAACCCCACGCAAGGGGGTTTTTGTACCTTTTTCCAAAAACATACGCATGCGATTGCCCGCCACGGACTGAAGACCATCGGACATGTATTTTATGCCGAACAAAAACAAAGCCAGTCCACCCAGGAACTGAAAGAGAATATCCTTAACCGATACCTCCATTACTGACCTCCAATAAAAACAGCGTTTTGCCTGCGGAGCCTTATATTAGCCCCTTTATATATACAATAATTTTATCACTATCAGCAAATTTCGCGGCGCTTTTCACCATTTATTAAGCGAATCTTAATAAACCCCCAAGGGCTACTCCGCTATTTCAAAGTCTATCATGTGTTGTTCCACATTCACCCTTACCACTCTAACCGTAATGGAATCACCTATGCGGAACCTTCTTTTTGTCCGCTGCCCGATCATGGTAAATGTTTTTCCGTCATAAAGATAGTAGTCATCGGTAACGGTTGAAAGGTGTATAAAACCCTCGACTAGATTCTCCAATTCCACAAAAATACCAAAGGAGGTTATCCCACTTATTACCCCGGGGAATACCTCACCGAGCTGGGTATGCATATATTCGGCGGCCTTAATATCCACGGATTCCCTTTCCGCCTCCATAGCCACACGTTCCATTTTAGAACAATGCTCGGCTAGAGACGGTAAATTATCATTAAGTTGTTCTACCCTATCTCCGGGAAGCGTGCCCCCTTCCAAGACTTCATGAATAATACGATGAATCATCAAATCGGGATATCTTCGTATCGGGGCGGTGAAATGAGTATAGTATTTTGCCGCCAGCCCAAAATGCCCCATACTTTCATGGGAATAAGCCGCCTTTTGCATGGAACGCAATACAACGGTATTGATCAGCCTTTCTTCGGGTATGCCCCTTACGGAATCCAACACCTCCTGCACGGCACTGGGATGTATCCCCTCCTGGGTGCTCCCTATCCGGCATCCAAAATTGTACAGAAACTCGTTGAGGGCTTTGATTTTGTCCTCATCCGGTTCCTCGTGTATGCGATATAAAAAAGGTATGTCCAAATGATAAAAATGCTCGGCTATAGTTTCGTTGGCCGCCAGCATGAATTCTTCAATAATCTGCTCCGCAACGGTGCGTTCCCGTTTGCTGATATTTATAGGCTTGCCATTCCCGTCTAGTTCTATTTTTATTTCCGGAATATTAAAATCCACGGCCCCCCGGGAGGCTCGTTTCCGTTGAAGTATAAGGCACAGGGCCTCCATTCCCTTGAACATACCCAGGTATGGCTCATATTGTCCGGCTACCTTTTGATCCCCATCCACGAGAATCTTCCGCAAGGCTTCATAGGTCATACGCTCATTTATGTTTATGACTGAAGGGGTGATGTCGTAGTTGGCAACCTTTCCGGCCCGGTCTATATCCATTATTACACTCAATGCTAACCGATCCACACCGGGATTGAGACTGCAAATATCATTAGACAACTCCGGGGGTAGCATGGGCAGGACCCGGTCGACCAGATAAACACTGGTCCCTCTTTTACGTGCCTCCTCGTCCAAGGCGCGACCCTCTTTGACATAGGAGCTGACATCGGCGATGTGCACCCCCAGGCGATATATCCCACCATCCAACATTTCAAGGCTAACGGCGTCATCCAAATCCTTGGCGTCCGCCCCATCTATTGTAACCATGACCTGTTGGCGAAGATCTTTTCTGTTTTTGAGTTCTCTGGCCGAGATTTCCCTCAAGGCCCTGGCCTCGGCCAGAACTTCCGCCGGAAATTCTTCTTCCAGGTCGTATTTTTTACACAGGGCTCTACTTTGCACCCCCGGTGCCCCGGCAGGCCCCAGCACCTCTATAATACGGCCTGCCGACCCGTGGCCCTTACCGGGCCAGGATGTTATTTCCACGACAACCTTGTCGCCGCTAATGGCACCATTATATCGGCCCTTGGAAACGGCGATTTCGTCAGCTATCCTGATCTCATCCGGCACCACATAAGCCGCATGGTGTAAACGATGAAAGGTACCGATCACACGCCGGTTAGCCCGTTTTACAATTTTAACGATTTCGCCTTCCGCGCCTTTGCCGTTTCCACCGCGTGCCTTTATCCGGGCGAAAACCTTGTCGTTGTGCATGGCCCCGTTGAGATGGTTGCGCCCTATATACAAATCCGCAATGCCGGGTTTTTCGGGAATTACGAAACCATAACCCTTGGCATGCCCCTGTAATCTGCCGGTGATTAAACCCAATTTCCCCGGAAGAACATATTTGTTTCCCTTAGTGAGGTAAACCTGGCCGTTTTTTTCAAGCCCCTTTAGCAAGCCGCGCAATTTGCGCTTTTCATCCTTTTTCAAATCCATAGCTGTGGAAATTTCACGTAAGGATTGCGGGTGGCCTTTACCTTGGCGTAAAAATTTCAATATTCTTTTCGTTGTCAACATAATCCATCTACCATATTATTAAAGCCCCAATTCCTTATCTATAGATTGCATCGCCTTTAGACTTAGCTCCAAAAAATCTTCCAACTCCAACCCTATATCACTGCATGAGGCTATCTGTTCCCTGTTGGCACCTCTGGCAAAGGACTTTTCCTTGAACCGATTGGCCAAAAAATTTACGTCAATGGCCTTGAGCCTTTTCTCCGGCGAGATCAGGGCACTTGCAACTATTAGACCGGTAACAGGATCAGCGGCATAGAGGGCCTTGTCAAAGAGGCTCTTGCGGGGCAAACCATGGGCTTCATTGTGTACCTTGACGGCATAAACGAGGTCCTCGGGAAAGCCGAGTTCCTCTAGCATTTCAGCGCCAACAATACTATGCCGATGGGGGTCGTCCTTTGTTTCCTCGTAATCAATGTCGTGCAACAGGCCCGCGATCCCCCACAGCTCCGTGTCTTCCTTAAAATGTTCCGCAAGCCCACGCATGACGGCCTCCACCGCCAGACAGTGTTTGAACAAATTTTTGTTTTTTAAATGTTTCTTGAGAAGTTTAACGGCTTCCTCTCGTGGCATAACCAAACTAATCAACTCCCTAAACTGGAACTAAACTGAAAATCAGTATCTATTTTACCACTTACAGGCTTTTTTAACAAACCTGACACAGAGTAACGCAGAACACGGGAAGACGTTCCTTTTGTGCAGTTTCGAGCGGTTGCGCGTAGTTTTACCCAGTTTCCACGCAACTTTACGCGGTTTCGCGTAGTCTTCCGTGCCTGCCCGTGGTTTAGCGTGGTTTCATGTAGTTTCAAGTATCCTTGCACAGTACCGCAGGAAGTCCAGTGGCCAAAATTTCAACTAATGCTTGGATACAATTGCCATATATGTTACATAAGGGTTATATTTGGCCAAAATATCAACTAATGTGTTGATTTTATGGATAAAAGTTACACTTATTTTTCGCAATCAACACATTACCTGCTTTTTTGACCACCGTCTCGTATTGGGACAAGGAAAACCAAGTATTCTACCGGTCCCGGACCACCCTTTTGTGCGCCCTTGTGCGCCCTTGTGCACCTTTGTGAATTTGCGTGCCTGGTGTGCTTGGTGTGCCTAGGTATGCGCCCGTTTACATCATTTTCCCTATGCGATATACTATGGATACGAAAACTGTCCGGCTAGATATCCACGAACAGCCAATTACTTGGCCATCTTCACCGGCAAAGGAGGGATGCAATTTTGTTGGGTGCAATCATTGGGGATATAGTAGGGTCACGCTTTGAATTCAATAACCACAAAAGCAAGGACTTTGAACTATTCGGCGATCATTGCTTTGTCACCGACGACACCATAATGACCTTGGCCGTTGCCGGGGCAATAATGGAGGCTTCGCAAACAAAAACCGCCAACATTCCCACCTACCCTGACAACTTCCACGACACCTTCTACACCCTACTTTCCGATTTAGCCGTCAAACATATGCAAAGGCTCGGCCGCCGGTACCCAAACTGTGGATTTGGCGGAATGTTTAACGAGTGGATCTTTAGCGACAATCCCAGGCCATACAACAGTTACGGCAACGGTGCGGCAATGCGGGTCAGCCCCGTAGGATTTGTAGCATCCAGTGAAGGTGAAGCACGAAAGCTCGCCCGGGCAGTCACAGAAATAAGCCACAACCACGAAGAAGGAATAAAAGGAGCGAAAGCAACAGCGGTTGCCGTTTTTATGGCCCGCCAAGGCGCTACGAAAAGTGAAATTCGTGACCACATTGCCGGCAACTACTATTCTCTTGATTTCAAAATCGACGACATTCGCCCAACCTACAGTTTTGATGAAACCTGCCAAAGAACTGTGCCGCAGGCAATCAAATCTTTCCTCGAGGCCACTTCCTTTGAGGATGCCATCCGTACGGCGATCTCCCTTGGCGGCGATAGCGATACTATCGCGGCCATAACCGGTTCCATTGCCGAGGCTTATTACGGCGTCCCCGGCGACATAAAGGAAAAGGCTTTGGGTTATCTTGACCCTAGGCAAAGAAGGATTTACGATGCATGGGTAAAATTTGCACCGACTAATTGGTAACTGATTGGGTTTGTAAGTTGGCGGACCACACGGGAAGCACAGAAGGGGAACACAGAAAGGGCGACAACCCGTGGCCGTTTTTTTACCAGTAACATGGGAAGCGCTGTCCGATGTTCAAACGGTATGTTTGTGTGGCCCAGGTGTGTTCATGCGGTTTTGTGCACGCACGCGTTTGTGAGCAGTTGTGTACCTATAGCGGTTGCCCGTGAAAATTGCAGGCTGTGTTCAATTCATATGGTATCATCATGCATTCAGTGCAATAAGATATGCCGGATATGAGAACATTTGGGGTTGAAAGGACGGAATTTGTAGAAACACCCTTTAAATATTAGCACAATTATTCCGGTCCTTCGACCAGCAAAAACTTGGAAGCCGCACTTGCCGCAAGCCTTCCGTCCGGTAGCAGTAGTTTTCCCTCCAGACGAAACAGCCTTTTCTTTTGAAAAAGTAAGCCCGATATTGCCGTAACTGTTACACCAACGGGAACAGGCTCCTTGAAACGCACCGTCATTTCCGCGGTCATGGTTTTATACCCCTTTAAATGCAGCCACTGGGCCATAACTTCGTCTAGAACAGTGCTGATAATACCCCCATGCGCATAGCCATTCCAGCCTTGGTGTTCGTCTCCGGGGGTAAAACTGGTTCTGCAAGTGATCCCGTCGAATTCAAATTCCATTTTCAAACCGATCGGGTTTTGCCGACCGCAGGCGAAACACATTTCATCCCCCGTTAGTTTTAGTGCCATTTTAAAATGCCCCTCCCGAGGATTCCGGTCCGCCCTTTTTTGAATAACAGTTTATACTTGCATCAGTGCGCCTTCGGGCCCCGGCAACTCATCACTTACAATTTTATTTAACTGGCAGAAGTAATCGAGAAACCTCTGTATGTGCTCCCGTTCCTCAACCTTCTTTTTCAAGGATACAATATCACGCAAAATCTGGGCCATCCATATATTATCAAAATAACGGTGTCTTCCGGTATTCCAGGTCATCTTATGCGGGTGCTTTTTGTTGATATAGTAGTTCCAAAAAAGCATTTTTTCCGATTCCTCCCGTGAAAGCCGCAGCCTGTGTACAGAATGGGCCGGGATGTAGCCGTCACCGGATGCTTTGTTGCTGAAGGCTTCGTCTACCATAAACGCGCCCAATATTAATCTGTCCCTTTCTGGTGCACGCCTATCCCTTGCCGTCAGAAGACAAGCACTGTTTTGTTTTATTCTGGCGAGACGCCTGGGTTTACCCTTATTGGGGCCACTTTTTATTATACTAGTAAAAACCCTCCCTTCGGAAAAAATACTGTCCAGTTCTTGTGTTTCACACCAAAAAACCGATTGGGAACTGGGGTGAACCCTGTGAACGGACACCTTTTTTGCCTGCCTGTCCCGCTCCAGTCGGCGCTGCAATCTTTTATTCCTCAGGGCCTTTAATTTTTTAAGCCCCTGCTCCCTCTCCATCCTTTCTTTCTCCTTTTTCCGAACCATCTCGCCAACTATCTTGGCTGTTTTTTTATCAACAAGTGTAAGATAGGGTCCAAAGGCATCGGGAAAAACAAAACTTTCACTTCCTGATGAAAATGCCACTTTTACATACGAATCATTGTATTTAACAACCCTACCTTTACCGAAAACCTTATGAGTTACCTGTTTGTCAACAAGATTCAACTATATTCCCCTCCATTTTAATTCGCACAACTTTCCTCGTACAACCCTCACATTGAATTACGGTTGTCCCTCAACATTTGAATACGCTCATTTAAAAAGTCCCATTTTATCCAAAAGGAAGTCAGTTCCTCAACTCCCCTCTCATTTAATGTGTAAAATTTTCTGGGCGGGCCCTTCTCCGATGGTTTTTTTGTCACAGATACAAGCTTGTTTTTTTCCAACCGCAGCAATAATGCATACACGGTTGCCCGGGCTAGCCCATCAAAACCCATGTCATGTAGCCTTTTGGAAATTTCATACCCGTAAGTTTCACCTCGACTAATGATTGAGAGCACCATCCCATCTAGCACTCCCTTTAGCATTTCGCTGAGATTACGCAGAATACCGCCCCCCACTATTATACGTTGTTGGTAATCAACTACATTGGGCACTAACTATACAATAACATAGGCTAGTAGTCTTGTCAAATACCGCAAATAAAAAGCCCCCACCGGTTTCCGTGACGGTGAAGGCTAGAATCAACACACAACACAGAGGCAACACGGAGGGACGTCCCCTTTTGTGTTATACCTTTTGTGCTGTGGAACCGCAATTCAATTACTCAAGCCTGACCCCAGCACTACATCATCAGACCGATGTAGCCGACAATCAGAAGTGCGACAACGTTAACAACCTTGATCATGGGGTTGATTGCCGGGCCTGCAGTATCCTTAAACGGATCCCCAACGGTGTCTCCCGTAACGGCCGCAGCATGTGTGTCCGTGCCCGGCCCGCCAAAGTTGCCATCCTCAATGTATTTCTTGGCGTTATCCCAGGCACCGCCGCCGGCGGTCTGGAGAATAGCCATAAACAGACCTGTAATAATAACGCCCATCAAAAGGCCGCCCAGTGCTTTTGGCCCAAGGATAAATCCTACCAAAATAGGAGCCGCAACCGGTATTATACCCGGGGCGATCATTTCGCGAAGTGCCCTCTTGGTAACAATATCAACACATCTTCCGTATTCCGGCTTTGTTTCCCCTTCCATGATACCCTTGATTTCACGGAACTGACGCCTGACCTCATTCACAACCTCATAGGCGGCCCGGCCAACGGCGCCCATTGCCAGGGAGGAAAACAAGAAGGGTAGCGACCCGCCGATAAACAATCCCGCCAAAACGATAGGATCGTTGATCAGGAAGGTTACATCCGGAAGATTGGCTTCCAAACGCACCTTGCCCAGATCCATTGTGTAGGCCGCAAACAGAACAATTGCAGCCAGGCCGGCGGAACCAATGGCGTAACCCTTGGTAACGGCCTTGGTGGTATTACCAACGGCATCGAGCGCATCAGTGATGTTGCGGGTTTCCGGTGGCATATCGGCCATCTCGGCGATACCGCCCGCATTGTCTGTAATCGGCCCGTAGGCGTCCAGTGCAACAATGATCCCGGTCATGGAAAGCATGGACATGGACGCAATGGCAATACCATATAAATTACCTACATTATAGGAGACCAATATTCCGGCAACAATGGTAATGGCCGGCAACACACTTGCCTCCATACCAACGGCAAGGCCGGCGATAATGTTAGTGGCATGTCCGGATTGCGAAGCCTCAGCAATTGTGTGAACCGGACGGTATTTCGTGGAAGTGTAGTAATCGGTTATCACAACCAATATCAAGGTCACCGCCACCCCTACAACCGCGGCCCAGAACAGATTCAAGGAACCAAATACCATATCGGTTATAAAGTAAAAACCTATCAAAGAAATAATTGCGGATGCTATCAATCCCTTATAAAGGGCAAACATGATGTCCTGACCTTCTTTAAGGCTTACAAAGAAGCTACCCAGTACAGAACCTATAATAGCAATTGCACCTAAAATCAACGGGAAAACAACATATTTCTCCTGCCCGGGGAACATTAAGATGCCGAGTAGCATGGCACCTACCGCCGTAACTGCGTAAGTTTCAAACAAGTCGGCGGCCATTCCGGCACAGTCACCAACGTTGTCCCCAACGTTGTCAGCAATAACAGCCGGGTTACGCGGGTCATCTTCCGGTATACCGGCCTCAACCTTACCAACCAGGTCGGCACCGACATCGGCACTTTTTGTATATATCCCCCCACCTAAACGTGCAAACACACTGAT
Source organism: uncultured Clostridia bacterium (assembly GCA_964554735.1). Lineage (GTDB taxonomy): Bacteria > Bacillota > Desulfotomaculia > Desulfotomaculales > CAZKPV01 > CAZKPV01. The sequence continues at coordinate 1,865 of CAZKPV010000049.1, read as the reverse complement.
AAGACTGGCACCAAATCCGAGCCCGACCAGTGAAAATGGGTTTTTAAAAAGAATGTACATACCTGCAACACCTAAAAGCCCCAGACTCACACACATCAAACCGGTAACAGCCCCGCCCTTAAAGGCAACCTGTAAGGCGTAGGGCATGCTTTTAGTGGCCGCCTGTCCAACACGTGCGTTGCTACGTACAGAGATTGACATACCTATGTAGCCGCAAAGGGCCGAAAAAACCGCACCAACAAAAAAACCTAAAGCCGATTCATACCCTAGAGCAAAATAGATTAAGGCTAATATTATAATTCCGACAACAGCAATAGTAGTGTACTGCCGCTTAAGATAAGCCATGGCTCCTTCTTGAATAGCCAGTGAAATCCTCTGCATTTCCATTGTACCGGCGGGAAGGCCTAGTACCTGTCTAGCAAATATAGCGGCGAAGATTACACCAATGACAGAAGCAATCACAGCGTACACCGAAAACTGTTCAATCATTTTTTAAAACTCACCCCTTAGAAATATTAGACCGAATGTTTATATTAGTTCCCAACACCACCTCCCAAAATAACATCCCAACCTATTGTATACCTTTAAAAATACCACATAATAGCCGATAAAAGTAAAAAGTTTAAAAATTTAATTAACATTTAAAAAAGAGGCAAAAACAATAAGGGCATAAAATAATACTATGCCCTAATCAGCCAACTTTTTCAAAGGCTAACTAGCCCTGCAAAAGGACAAATAATGCTATTGATGTAATGGCAAAAACAACGGCAACCCAAGCGGTAATCTTGCCCAATAGCTCGTCCATGCCTTTCTTTTTACCGAAAAAGGTTTCGGCGCCACCGGCGATGGCCCCCGACAGTCCCGCACTTCTACCGGACTGAAGCAACACCGAGGCTATCAGCCCGATAGACAGAAGCACATGCAGTATAGTTAAAAAAATTTTCACAAGAAGTACCTCCCCGAAAAGGTCAAATAACCTAATTGCCATTTATCTTTACTATTCTATCATAAAATTATTTTATTTCAAATTAAAAAACACCTTACTGCCCCTGTAGAGGGCCGAAGAACCCAGTTCCTCCTCGATGCGAAGCAGTTGGTTGTATTTTGCAACCCTATCCGTCCGCGAGGGGGCGCCCGTCTTTATTTGGCCACTGTTCACGGCAACCGCCAGGTCGGCTATGGTAACATCTTCCGTTTCCCCGGATCTGTGGGATATGACACTTGTGTAACCGGCTTTTCCCGCCATTTCAATGGTATCAAGGGTCTCGGTTAGGGTTCCTATCTGGTTCACCTTTATCAAAACAGAGTTGGATATGCCCTCCTTGATGCCCCGGGACAGCCTCGCGGTGTTGGTTACAAACAGGTCATCCCCAACTATTTGTATCCTTTTCCCTAACTTTTGGGTCATCAGGTGCCAGCCGTCCCAGTCATCCTCGGCCAGGCCGTCCTCAATGGAAGCAATCGGGTACTTATCAACCAGACCCGCGTAAAAATCAACCAACTCTTCCGCGGAGTAGGTAAGCCCTTCCCCTTGGAGGCGGTATTTGCCGTCTTTGTAAAACTCACTGGCCGCCGCATCCAGGGCAAGAACAATATCCTTTCCCGGTTGGTAGCCGGCCCGCTCAACAGCCTCGATTATCGTTGCCAGTGCTTGCTCGTTTGATTCAAGGTTGGGCGCAAAACCACCCTCATCGCCTACGGAGGTGGACAGGCCCCTTTGGCCCAGGACGGATTTGAGACTATGGAATACCTCGGCCACCATCCGCAAGGCCTCTTTGAAATTGGGTGCCCCTACCGGCATGACCATAAATTCCTGGATATCCACATTGTTGTCGGCGTGTTCTCCGCCGTTTAAAATATTCATC
>CAZKPV010000048.1:0-11180 GCA_964554735.1 uncultured Clostridia bacterium | reverse complement strand
ACGGTATCTTTATACTGGCCCCCAATCCTCCGCCAAAACACATTTCCGCCACTGCCGCCGCCAAACCACCTTCGCTAATGTCATGGCAGGCCTTAACCGTCCCCGTCTTTATCGCCTTGTGCATGCTGTCAAAGACCCTTGTCAGCGTCTCAAGGTCAATCCTAGGTAGGTTGTTGCCCGTGTACCCTTTCAAATCATACAGGACTGACCCGGCCATTTGGTCAATATCTCTTTTGCCGACAAGGGCAATTACACTCCCCGAATCCTTAAAATCTGCCGAAGGGGTGTGCCTGATATTTTCCACACGACCGAATACGGAAACACACAAGACAGGTGGTATCTCAATTGTCATGCCATCCCTGCCATGATAGGTGCTTGACAGGCTGTCCTTGCCGGAAATAAAGGGCATTCCAGTCGCTAGGGAAAAATCAACACAGGCATCAACCGCCCTGTCCAGTGCACCCAGCAATTTTTCCGTGGGAAATGGCCAAATAAAGTTGTCGATCAGGGCTAAATCCTTCCTGGAGGCTCCGGCCGCAACGGCATTGGACACGGCTTCCGCCGATGCCCAAATCCCTCCCCAATAGGGATCAATTTTATTTAATATGGGATTTAAACCGTGACTTATAACCGCACCATATTCCTTGCCGCGCAAGGGAGCAAAAACCGCGGCATCGTTGGGACCATCATCTGCCACCCCGCTAAAAGGAGTCAGGGCACTTGTCCCTTGGGCACCGTGGTCATACATCCTGACTATTGGTTCCTTTGAGCATACATTTAAATGTGTCATCACAGAGAAATACAAGGACGGTAAATCAGCAACGCTTATCTTCCCCGGCTCGGGGTAATTGTCTTTTGACCAATTCGCCTCCAATATTCTTTCCGGCAAACCGTCGTGTAAAAATTTCATGTCTAGGTTCAAAACTGTCTTTCCATGGTAGGTTGCAACAAAGTGCCCGGTATCTTTAAACCGCCCCAATACGGCCGCCTCAACATTTAAATCCTCGCATATTTTTACGAGTGGTTCCAGCTTGTCTTCTTCCACGGCCAACACCATACGCTCCTGGCTTTCTGATAGAAGTATTTCCCAGGGGTCAAGACCCGGGTATTTTAAGGGAGCCTTGTCAAGTTCAATTTCAACCCCGGTTGCCTCACCCATTTCACCAACGGCAGAAGCGAAACCGCCGGCCCCGCAGTCCGTAATAGCCCTTATCAACCCTTTTTTTCGGCATATTTGGATAGCATCACTTACCCTCTTTTCCTCAATCGGGTGCCCTATTTGTACGGCACTCGCGTTGGCCGTAACTGTTCTGTCGGTCATGGCACCACTGGAGAATGTAGCCCCGTGAATACCATCGCGACCCGTCCGCCCCCCGATCGCCACAACCAAATCTCCAGGCTGCGGTTCCCCTTTTTTGCATTGGGAAACAGGCAACAAACCGTAGGCACCCACGATAATCGTCGGTTTGGCCCTAAAATCCCTATGGAAATGCAATGATCCGTTACTGGTGGGGATACCCATTTTGTTACCGTAATCGCGTACCCCTTCAACCGCCCGCCGTAAGATATAGCGCGGATGTAAACACCCCGATGGTATTTCCTCGTAACTGAGGTCAGGGTGGGCCAAACAAAATATATCCGTTGATGCAATAACCTCGGCTCCCTGCCCCGTTCCCATAATATCCCTAAAAACACCGCCACTTCCGGTCATAGCCCCACCATAGGGTTCTATGGCGGAGGGGGAGTTATGTGTTTCAACTTTTCCGCAGATGGCCATGCCGTCATAAAATTCAACAACGCCGGAATTGTCAACAAAGGCGGAAAGAACCAGCGGGTTGTCCACTTTCGCCGTGGCCCTTTGCAAACGTTTAAGAAAAGGTAGCTTTTCCTTGCCGTCCACGATGATCTTGGCCCTAAAGGTTTTATGTACGCAATGTTCGGACCAGGTTTGGGCCAGTATTTCTATTTCACAGTCGGTTGGATCGCGATTGATGGATATAAAATAATCCTTGATTGCACGCATCTCGTCAATATTGAGGAACAAGTTGTTGCCGCTCAGCTCCATCAATTCCCCGTCATTCATTCCCCTTATCGGTACGGTCTTACTTTTACCGTCTTCCCCAACAATTTGCAGTGTTTCGGGCTTATGTTTAACTATTTTTTCTACAGTGTCATTTACAAGTACCCTGTCCGTAATAAGGCGAATTTCCTCCACAGTTATATCTTCGCCGTAAAAAGCGTATTCCCAGGATGAGTCCGCCGCCACCAAGGTTGATATGCCTAAATCGGCGGCAGATTTTAACAGGGATTCCGCCTCCGGATTCATCATGCCGGGCCTGTAAGCCACTTCAATCAGGTGGTCGGCATCGTTGATAATCTGTTCATTAATTGAGTAAATTTGTACAATGTGGTCACACAGTAGGTTATCCGCTAAAAACAAGGCTTCCTTTTCCGATATGCCTTCAAAACGGTAAACACGCACAGTGCGTATTTTTTTTATGGAAGCAATTTGGGTCATGCTTTTTATTTCATTTAACTTCTTGTTACCCCTGGGTTCATGCAAAATAGACTTTGTTGTAACCCGCACCTCTTGTATCGGCAAAATCCAATCCCCCTTTTGATTAACATAAGAGACTTTCGACACCACAGCAAAAAATCCTGTTTTTTTACCTGTTTTCCCAATCCTCGGGCATCCTGTGTCCTTCCTCTTCCGCCCTATCGTAAAGCCAAGTTGAATCATGAAGTTTGTGTAAATCTTCAATATCCTCTTCTTTCCTTAAAATGAATTCAATGACATCATCAAGCTTTGAAAGATTCATATCCCCAAAAGTTTTTTCGTTTACCATAACCACGGGTGCGGAGCCACAAGCACCCACACAGGCAACTTGCTCTAGGCCAATTAATTTGTCCGCGGTTGTTTCCCCGGGTCCTATGCCAAGTTTTTTACCAAAGGCTGCCAATATTTCTTTACTTCCTCTGTGGCGGCAGGCCGTACCGGTACAGACACGGATCATATATTTGCCATGGGGCTTTAAAAAAAACTGGGGGTAAAAGTTTGCTAGGCCGTAAACCTCACTGACGGGTCTGTTTAAACGTTTGGCAAGGTAGGCCATTATCCCAGTGGCAATATACCCGAATGAATCCTGGACCTCCTGTAATATGGGAAGGAGCGAATTTCTTTCAATCCCATGTCTTTCTATATAACCATCCACTTTTTTGAGCCAGGCGGCGGCTGGCAAATCATGGATAGCGGATACGGATGTATAGGCCCCGGCCACCCTACCCGCCGACTTTTGCTTTTCCTTGGTCAAGCCGGATATTTTAACGGCACTTATTTTTAGCTCGGGTATTTTAGCCTCCTTATCGAGCGTAACATGGGTTAATATATTGGCCGCGCCCTCGGCATAGTGGAAAGGCATAAAAACCTGATTTGCCGCCACGCGATCAGTTATGAAAGCATTGGCCCTAATTGATCCCCTTTTTGATTCAATATTTATCAGTTCACCCTGTTCGATGCCCAATTTTTTGGCTGTGGCCGCATTAATCTCCACATAGGGATCCGGTCTGAAGGCCTGGAGCCCAACCGACCTTCGCGACATTGTACCGGTATGAAAATGGTACAAATTCCTTCCTGTGATGAGTAGGAGGGGGTAGTTGTCAGCGGGCAACTCCGGGGGAGGCTTGTATTCGATGCCGGCAAACCTACCCAGCCCCCCCGCAAAACGCCCATGATGGAGGAATCTGGTTCCCGGGTGGCCAGGATAAGGGCAGGGCCACTGGATACCGTTATCGCCGAGAACATCGTGGGAAATTCCGGCATAAATGGGTGTCAGGGATGCGACTTCCTCCATAATGTCCCGTGCCGAACTGTAAAGGAACGGAAAACCGCATTTCCCGCCGAGCAAACTTATAATCTCCCAATCGGGCAAACTGTAACCTAAAGGTTCAATGGCCTTGCGGATAGGCTGGACCCTCCGTTCGGTATTGGTGAATGTACCGTCCTTTTCCGCAAAACTAGCACCCGGTAGAATCACATCGGCAAACAGGGCAGTCTCCGTTAAAAATATATCCTGAACAAGCAAAAATTCCAGATTGTTCAAACCCTTTTCCACTCGATAGGTGTCGGGGTTGCTGAGCACCGGGTTTTCACCCATGATATACATGGCCTTTAGTTGTCCTTTTAAAGCCGCCTCCGTCATTTCAACTACTGTGTAACCGATTTCCCCGGATAGTCCGCACTGCCACTTTTCCTCAAACTTGTTCCGCACACCCCTATTTACCACCCTTTGGTAGCCCGGCAAATAGTTCGGAAGTGCGCCCATATCACAAGCACCCTGTACATTGTTCTGCCCACGCAAGGGATAGATGCCAGTACTGGGCCTGCCGATATTTCCCGTAAGCATGGCGAGGTTCGCTGTTGACCGAACGTTGTCGGTACCGTACAGATGTTGGGTTATACCCATGGCATAAAGAATAGTGGATTTTTTCGACCCGGCATACAATTCTGCGGCTTCAACTATTTTATCGGCGGGAAGGCCGGTAATCTTGCCCGAGTAATCCGGGTTGTATTTTTCAACCGTATTTCTGAGTTCCTCAAAGTTTTTGGTTCGTTTGTTGATGAAATCCTTGTCGTGGAGGTTTCTGGCCAAAATCACGTGCATCATACCATTTAATAGGGCTACATCCGTTCCCGGCATAAGTTGTAAATGTAGGTGGGCTCTTTTGGCCATATCTGTTTTCCTGGGGTCAGCCAGGATAATTTTAGCTGTCGCCCGGCGGCCCTTGGGAAACCTCATCCCGATTACCGGATGTGCCTCCGTGGTGTTTGATCCAATAATGAAAATGACTTCTGCCTCTTCTAACTCCGCAATAGAGTTGGTGGCAGCCCCGCTTCCCAGGGCCTCCGACAGGCCGGTAATGGTTGATGAATGACATAATCGTGCGGAATTGTCGACATTGTTGGTTCCCACAACAGCCCTCATAAATTTTTGGAAAAGATAATTTTCCTCATTGGTACACTTGGCCGAACTGATGCCGGCAAGTGCCCCCGGACCGTATTTTTTCTTTATTTCCATAAATTTTGCGGCCACAAGGTTAAGGGCCTCGTCCCAACCGGCCTCGATAAATTTACCACCGACCTTTATTAACGGGGTTGTCAATCTGTCGGGGTTTTGTATAAAATCCCAACCAAACCTCCCCTTCACGCACAGGAGGCCGCGGTTGGCCGGGCCGTTCGCCGGATTAGCGTTAACAATAATACCCCGGCTAACCTCCAGGTTCATAGCACAACCAACACCGCAATAAGGGCAGACAGTTTTCACCTTTTCCCTTTCCGGGGTAGTGTCGCCGCTAACCGCACGCCTTCTTACACTTTTTTCCGCCAAATGATTCAAAACTACCTTACGGGCCCGGTTCACGCGTTCGGTTTCCGTCCTAACCACCATGCCGTCTTCTACCAGAGTGCTACAGGCCGCAGGAAGATTGGGCCTGCCCTCCACTTCGACCAAACACAGTCTACAGGAGCCTATGCCCGACATACTTGGGTGGTAGCAAAGGTGGGGAATTAGGATTCCCGCGTTATGTGCCGCCTGGTAAATGGTTGTTTCGGGTTGAGCCCAAATTTTTTTACCGTTTATAGTTACAGTGATCAATTATTCGCCCCCTTTTTTTTAAGATACCCCTTTGGATTTCAAATATCCAAGGAGGGTTTTGGTGGGGCGTTTCGGTTGGTAAAAAATTGAGCCGGCCTTTTCCAAGACCGGCAGTGTGTCTATAAAACTTCGATCGGATATTCTTTTTGGTCAGCAACTCTGCCAACCACGGCAGCCTGGGTATGGCGGGTGGTCAGCTCATTTATTAACCTGGAAGCCTTTGCTTCCGGTACGGAAATAAGCAGCCCGCCTGATGTTTGGGGGTCGAATAGGATTATCTCCAAGGAGCGATCAATTTTGCCGACAAAGTTTATTTCGCCCAGTAGGTATTCCCTGTTGCTGTATGCCCCACCCGGAATAAGACCCATATCCGCAAACTGGATCGTATTCTCGATGATAGGCAGGCCGGCGGAATCAATTTGGAGGGTTACCTTACTCCCCCTTGCCATTTCCACCGCGTGCCCCAGGAAGCCGAAGCCTGTAATATCAGTACAAGCGTTTACCCCTACCGTTACCATTGCCTCGGCCGCCATCCTGTTCAAGGAAGCCATCAGGGATATGGCCCTTGCCTCGGTATCCTTGTCCGCCAGGCCCCCCTTGATCGCCGTATTGATAATGCCGGATCCCAGTGGTTTGGTTAAAATGAGCAGATCACCGGGCTTCGCCCCGCTGTTCAGGACTATCTTTTCCGGATCCACTTTTCCCAAAACGGCCAGGCCATATTTGGGTTCATCGTCATCAATGCTGTGCCCACCGGCTATAACGGCCCCCGCTTCCACTATCTTTTCCGCACCACCCTGTAAAATCCGCCCAAGCATCTCCAAGGGTAGGCAGGCGGGAAAACAAGCGATATTTAAGGCCAGGAAGGGTGTTCCCCCCATGGCATAAACATCACTCACAGCATTGGCGGCAGCAATTTGGCCGAAATCATAGGGATCGTCAACCACGGGTGTAAAAAAATCAAGGGTAGAAATCAAGGCCGTATTATCATCTAGCTTATAAACAGCCGCATCATCGGAGGTATTCAATCCCACTAAAAGACGTTCATCCGCCATGTTTGGTAAATATCGCAGCACCTGCGATAAGGTCCCCGGACCTAATTTTGACGCTCAGCCGGCACTTTTCGCCATTCCCGTTAATTTATACATTTTTCCCTCATCTGGCACATACACACCCCCAACATTACGAAGTATAGATCCTAGACATCTTTATAATTATTTTCCGGCCTTCGTTCCCAAGCCCAAGGGCTTGACATGTTCAGCCTTTTTGCTCTGTATGAGTACCTTAAAACTCCTGCCCATTCCCTGGGGCATGATCAAGTGTTTGGCGGCAAGCGCTTTTTTCAGCACATCTCGGTCATAACGAAACTGGGGCCCGTCCGCCAAAAAGTCCATGATTCCCAAATTTAGCAGGAACTCCTGTTGGGATACAAGCCCATTATTTTTCAAACCAACTTGTCCGCCTTTTTTCATCAATGCCGTAAAATTTATACTCGCGGTAATATCCTGTAGGCCCGGTGACTCATAGGGGCAGGTAGACAGGCTGTGGTCTTTAAAACAACGTATTGTGCCATCGCGGCGCATTTCGTTATATAATTCCGACGCCTCGTAACCGTAATCTATGGTAATAACAAAGCCTTTTTCCAATTTATCGGCGACGTCGGCCATCCAGGCCAAGGCATTTAAATTGACTTCCGCACTGTAGCCTTCCTTTAAAACTATACCCAATTCCTTAAAATAATGCCCTATCTCAGGTGTGGACAACTGATTGGTCTCCTCCACAAATTCCCCGTCCTTGTAGTTTACATAGACTTCGAGAAGCCGCCCGCCTTGCTTTATCACCTTGTGGAAGGGAAGCGAATCTATATACTCATTCGACAATACACAACCGACTTTGAGATTGTCATAGCTTTCCCGCTCATTATGCCAGCTAAATTTGCCGGAGTTAAATCTATGTTTGGAGAACTCCTCCATTTGCCTATCCCTCATGGCACTGCTGATTTCCACGATCTTGTAATTCAAAACCCGGTATAACTCGCAGTGGTTTAACATGAGTTCGTTCATTATAGCCGAAGCCATCTTGCCGGTTCCCGCCCCATATTCCAGGACCGTAAAAGCGCCCGGCTCACCCATCTGCTCCCAAACATCGCTTATTTGCCTCGCAAGCATGGCCCCAAATAAAGGGCTGACAAGTGGGGAAGTGTAAAAATCACCCTTGCTTCCGATTTTAAGGCCATCCCCCATATAATAACCATATTGCGGATGGTATAAAGCATCATTCATGAATTTTGCAAAAGTTACCGGGCCACCATTTTTGATGCCATTTTTAATATGATTTGCCAGTTCCAAGACCATTATAAATTTCCTTTACAAAGTGGTGATTTTATTCCTTTAATAAAAACCGGCCCCCTAGGCCAAAATAAGGGTGAAGGACAATACTACAAAGGAGGTAATCTTAATTGACAATCGGAGACCAGGTACATCTGGCCCTGAACAACTTGCGTAGCTGTGCCACTGATTTCAAAAACTTTGCCCTACAGACGAAGGATAAAAACGCTCAAAAAATGTACACCGATTACGCACAGCAGCTAGACAACATTGTACAAGGTTTCGAGGGTAGGGTAAACCATATGGAAAGCGAAGAACCGCAATATAAGGTATATAAGGACATGCAAAACAACAGCTAGGCCCCCGGGTCGGCTTTTAGGGCCGACCCCTTTGTTTTAACTTCCTGGCATCCCCAATCCTTTCGGTAATACCGATTTTGTCGAGGTACTCCAATATGGGAAGGATGTACTTTCTGGAAGTATTTAAAAGATTCCTGGTTTCACCAATTGTGATCCGATCATTTTCCCGCAAGTAATCATTTACCAATTTTTTTGCCTTTTCGAGGTTGTCCTTGTGGAAGTATATATCTTCAGAAATTTTTATTATATCACCCTGACGTATAAGATACAAAAGATACTCCTGGTCCCTTTGCAGGTTTAGCTCCTGTGTAATTGTTTTCCAACTAGGGGGCTGGAAGGCACCCTCAAGCGTTAACTTCTTTATCCTTTCGACTATATCCCTATCATGGGACGACAAACTGACACTGTAATTGGCGGGTCCTACCGTCTGCGCATCGACCTGGATTTTTCCTTCCCTCTCCCATTCCTTTAACAATGCCTGGTAAATCCTTAGGTTGTAGTAGGGAAAATGCCGGGACCTGAGTTCCTCTTTCGGGATACCACTTCGCAAGGGATATTCCCTCAAATAACCCTCCAAGGAATCCAAAACAATAGACAGTTGCCCGTGGTAGACCTCTGCGTGTATATAGTAATCCCTATTTTCCAATTTTAAAATTTTCACGCCGCCGTTTTGGGCCAACTTATACAGGGTTGGCTTGATTTCGCTTTCAGGAATTCCCGTTTGTTCATATAGTTGCCCGACATCAACGGCCCTGTTAAATATTTTCAACTGCATACCCAATATTTCAGCCGGCACCCCTTTTTCTAGGGTGTAAAGGTTTTTCAGGACTTCACTGTTAAACCTTTTGTGTCTTTTGGCTTGGGGGTTTATCACCATGCCGCCGCCAATTGTATGTAAAGGCGAGTAGGAACGGATGACTAACTTGTCCCCTTTTGCTCCTACAATGTCCTTCTCAAGCAGTAACTGGGCGTATGCTTCCTCGCCGGGTTTTAGTTCTTGCCGATCCAGTAACACTACACGGCCGATGACTTCGGCAGTGCCTAAATGTATACGTATCCGGGCCCTGTTTTTTACGGGTTTTTCCGTTCCCGGCAATAACTTCATTTTGATGTCCATTAGGCGGGTACTTGCAAAGGTACCGGGGGCCGCCACAACATAACCACGTTTTATTTGTTCCACAACGACGCCGCTAAGATTTACAGCTACCCTGCTTGGGGCCCGTACAGTGTCCTTGTCCTTCCCGTGTACTTGCAATGAACGTATACGGGCCGGGATTTCACCCGGGTTGATCTCAACATTTTCCCCCATGCTCAATTCCCCCGAAACCAAGGTGCCGGTGACAATGGTTCCAAACCCCGCCATGGTGAACACCCTGTCAACCGGGAGCCTCGGCGGGCCGGTAACCGTGCCCTTCGGCAACATTTCCACGGCTTCGGCCAAACGGTCAAGTAAATTTGATAGGCCCTTTTTTTCCACGGAAGAAACAAAACAGACGGGGGCCCCGTCCAGCGGTGTATCTTTTAAAAAATCATTAACTTCCTCCTTTATCATATCAAGCCATTCCGAATCAACTAAATCTATCTTGGTGACGGCCACGACCGCCGTCTTCACCCCCAGGATAGATAATATATCCATGTGTTCTTTGGTCTGTGGCATAATACCCTCATCGGCGGCAATTACCAAAAGGGCCAGATCAATGCCCCCCACTCCCGCAAGCATATTCTTTATAAAACGTTCGTGGCCGGGCACATCCACTATTCCCGCCTTTTTGCCGCCGGGCAACTCCAAGTAAGCAAAGCCCAACTCTATGGAGATGCCACGCTCTTTTTCCTCAATCAACCGGTCTGTATTTGTCCCGGTAATTGCCCTGATTAGTTCGGTTTTTCCGTGGTCGACGTGTCCCGCCGTCCCAATAATAATGTAACCCATCTATACAATTACTCCCATTGCTTTTTTTAATGTGACGCATAAATCCTTATATTCTTCCTCGGCAACGGTACGTATATCTAGGTGCAAACTGTCATCCTGCACCCTCCCTACTATAGCCGGTTTCGATTTTCTAAGTCTTTCCGTTAATGTATTAACTGTAATTTTGAGGGGTTTTATAGAAACGACATAGGTCTTTAATTTTGCCAGGGGTAGTGCACCTCCGCCCACCGCCGACAGATCCTGCTTGACGGTTGCCCTGTATATTTCCCGGCCATCCTCATAATTTTCATTTAGCATCCCACAAAGGCGCACCGCCCTTGAGTGCAATTCATCTAAGGGCAATGTCAACATCCGGAGGGTGGGGATATTTACAAGGGCGGTTTCCCTACCTCCCAGGTATTCCATTAGGGTAGCTTCCAAGGCGGCCACGGTCATTTTGTCAATTCTAATAGCCCTGTTCAAAGGGTTCTTTTTCATAAGGTTTATGTATTTTTCTTTTCCCACAATTATGCCGGCCTGCGGCCCCCCCAAAAGTTTGTCACAGCTAAAGGTAATCACATCGGACCCTTGCTCGACAACCGATTGCACAGTGGGCTCGTCACCCAGACCAAAGGCCGCCAAATCCACCAAAACGCCGCTTCCCAGATCACACATGACGGGAATATTGCGCTCCCGCCCAATGTCTACCATTTCCGCAATACTTGTTTCCCTTGTAAAACCGACAATCCTGTAGTTGCTAGTATGTACATGCAACAACAATGAAGTATCTTCCGTAATGGCCCGGGCATAGTCCCCCGGGTGGGTTTTGTTAGTCGAACCCACCTCAACCAACTTGCAGCCGCTTTGTTTCATTACCTCCGGTATGCGAAATGATCCCCCTATTTCCACCAACTGCCCCCGGGAAACAATTACT
>CAZKPV010000047.1:8162-11211 GCA_964554735.1 uncultured Clostridia bacterium | reverse complement strand
GGGGTTTCCAGAGTGCTAAATACCAAAAAGTTCAAGAGTTTAACGCTAGTCATATTTTTGTTATTTGCAGTTACTATAATAGGTGGGTGTGGTCATAGTAACGATGGCGGCGGTGATGAAACGAACTTTCCGGAAAAATCGCTAACCTTGATTATACCTTTTGACCCGGGGACGGCCTCCGACCAGTCCGGGAGAATGTTAGCCAGTTTAGCTGAAAAAGAACTTGGGCAAAAAATAGTAATTGTAAATAAGCCCGGGAGTGCCGGTGCGGTGGGGTACAGTGAATTGGCCAATTCAAAGGCCGATGGTTACACTATTTGCTCAATAACGTCCACATTGGTTGTCCATAAACTTTTAGGCAACCTAGAGTTCGACCATAACAACGTTGAAACAGTTTTGACATTCCAGTTGGATCCTTGTATCTTGGCCGTGAATGCTGAAAGTGATTATGAAGATTTAAATGATTTCATAGATTACGCAAAAGCCAATCCGGGTAAAGTGACCCACGGCACGGGTGCGCCGGGGGGAATTATCAACGTTGCCAGTTTAGCTATGGAGGATGCCGCGGGTATTGATTTTAATATAATCCCTGCCGGCGGTGGCGGCGCACAGCCCGCTGTACAGCTAGCCGGTGGGCACATAGATTCAGCTATGACTACCTTTGGTGATGCCGGTGCCCAAATTGATGCCGAAAATGTTAGGGTTCTGGGGATAATGGCTCCTGAAAGAGTTGGCAAATTCCCCGACATTCCAACATTTGGCGAGATGGGATACGATATTAACCTTAGTTTACTGAGAGGTGTCGCGGCACCGAAAGGGACACCCCAAGAGGTGTTAGAGGTACTGAGCGAAGCATTTACTAAGGCATCTGAAACACAGGAATTTCAGGACTTCCTCCTTAAACAAGGAGCGGTTTATACCTACAGTTCACTTGATGAAAGTAAACGGCTTTACGATGAACAGGCGGAAGTATTTGAAAGGGTTTTAAAGTAAGGCGATTTTATTAGTAAGGATGGTTGTGTGGGGGAGTCCGCGATGCCGCGGATTTCCCTTTTCATAGCCGGTAACCACGGATAGTTTGAGGTGATATAAATGAAGATAACCGATGTTCGTGTAAGAATTTTGGTAGCACCCTTAGAAAAGCCTATTGTGACAGCCTTTGGAAGGATGAACAATCGCAATAGTGCAATTGTGGAAGTAGCCACCAATGAAGGTATAGTGGGTATAGGTGAGAGTTGGATTAACTTTCCCCACTGGGTAGCCGATGAGCGGAAGGCCACAATTGAGAAAGGCATAAAGCCCCTACTAGTTGGCGAGGACCCGAGAAAAGTGTCTTTTCTGTGGGATAAAATGTACCGATGTTTAATGGGAACCGGTAGGCAATGGGGTGCCAAGGCCCTACTTTTACAGGCAATGAGTGGTGTTGATATAGCCCTATGGGATATACTCGGTAAAAAGCTGGATGTACCAGTATATCAGCTCTTGGGGGGCAAGGTCTATTCTAAAATTAAAGCCTATGCCAGCGGGCTGGGCCCCAGTGACTATGAGGATATAGTGGAGAAACACCTTCGAGAGGGCTTCACTGCGTTCAAATTGAAGGTCGGGTTCGGCAGGGAACGGGATGAGTTCAACATAAAAAATATGAGAGAACTGATCGGTGATAAGTGCACCCTTGCCCTTGATGCCAATCAAGCTTGGAATGTTGACGAGGCGTTAGAGAACCTTAAAGTGTACAGTAAGTATGACATTCAATTTATAGAGGAACCTGTACCTGCGGACCGCTTGAACGATCTGAACCTGATTAAGAACAGTAAAATAATGCCGGTAGCGGGTGGGGAAAACCTGTACTGTAGGGAAGGGTTTAAAAATGCGCTATGTGCAGATGCACTGAATATTGTTCAGCCCGATATTACCAAAACAGGGGGACTGTCCGAAAGCAAAATAATATGCCAGATGGCGGATGCCTGGGGCATACCATACGCACCCCATATGTTTGGTAATGCCGTGGGTGTGGTTGCAACCTTACATCTTTTTGCTTCCACCCCCAATGGCTTGATACAGGAGGTTGACGCTAACCCCAACCCCTTATTTAATATATTAAAGGAAAATATACGAGTGGAAGACGGTAACTTTATTGTACCGGAAAAGCCTGGGCTTGGTATTGAATTAGATGAGGAAGCCATTTCAGAGTTTGAGGTTATGGCATGAGTGAGGACATGAAAGCCCCCTTGCCTGTTTGGTTTAATGGGCATTATGGGATGGACCAAACAATTGCCGGATGGGCTTTCATGTTTTAATCCCTAACCGTGGTAATTTATAATATCTCAAAAATCACCATCGACGGATCTTGTCGAAACCTGAACCTAACTTTAGACCTCTTGGTTTGGGAAAAATGCACACAAAAAAAGCATTTTATTTGAACATTACGTGTTCATGGTTTTCAACCAATTGATAACTCCAAGCTAGTTTACCGATATAATCCCGGCGACACCGACCCACCTCAAGGGGGCCGGATGTCGGTCTTTATTTAGGGATCCTTAATTTATTATTTCAAGGCCGGACAGGGGAGGGAACAGGATATGAGTATTTACCTAGCCATTGCAGGTATACCGGTTAAAATTTTTACGGAAACTACCGCTACAGACGGACTTCAAAGCTAGTGGGGTCAGGGCATCGGTTATATTTGTAGTTGGTTTGGGTTTCATTGTAGGGTTATTGGCAGCCTTGATGGGCGTAGGGGGTGGGTTTATCTCTGTTCCGGCGATGATCTACTTATTGGGGATGCCTACCATGACGGCTATAGGGACAGACTTGTTTCAAATTGTATTTACCAGTATGAACATTACCTTTCAACAGGCTGTAACCAATCATACGGTTGACATTGTACTGGCTATTCTTCTGTTTGTCGGTTCCACTGTCGGTGCCCAGCTTGGTGCAAGGTTGAGTAAAAAGTTAAGGGCAGAACAAATAAGAATTTTGCTTTCCGTTATTGTTTTGGTTGTCATGTTCAAGATGTTGTTGGCCTTGGTTAGCACCCCCGATCAAATTA
>CAZKPV010000047.1:0-8152 GCA_964554735.1 uncultured Clostridia bacterium | reverse complement strand
TTCTTCTGTTTTTATGAAAAGACTTTATCGGGCTCTTCTGATATATATAATTTTTATCCTGGTTTGGGCGGTTCCCGCCCACGCGGGTAATATCACCCTGTTTACCGATAGGGCTTCAATTGATATTAATATGACCTTTAATGGGTGTGAGCTTCAAGTTAATGGTCAGGCACCCCGGGGAAGTGATATATTTATAAAATTTACTTCACCGAAAAATGCAGTTAACCTCAGTAAGATGGGCAAAAAGGCCATACTGTGGGCTCCGGTGGAGAACATTTCCATTGAGGATATCCCGGGTATGTTCCACGTGCTAACCTCGGCACCTATTAATGGACTGGGAGATGAGTTGCAGGCGGCAATGGGTATCGACAAAGATTACACACACGTGCTATCAACTGCCGTGGTTTTTCGGCTCAATAACGGACGGGGTAAACTAACAGGCGACGAAGCGAGTAAATACTTGGGGGAGTTGGTCGGTCTGTTGGAGGACAGGGGCTTATTTAGCATTAATGAAGGGGGAATTACAAGGGAAGGGAATTCCTACCGGGCAACCTTTACTGTTCCGCCCAATATTCCTAATGGTCTAAGCACAATAGAGGCTTTTGCGGTAAAAGACGGGGAGATAGTTGCCGGTACCGGTGAGACTATTGCCGCCTTCCCGGTCGGTATTGTTCGGACCATCAGCTATATGGCCACCGAAAGCCCGCTAATTTATGGTGCAATTGCAGTTGGAATTGCCCTAATTGTAGGTTTTCTGATATCAGCCCTTTGCCAACGGCCACTGAAAGTCGATAAATAGCCGGGCAGGAGGGGAAATAATCATTGACATGATACCTGCCATAAGTGTATAATTACAATTAATTAGGGCAAATGAATTGCCCGGGCTACACAAAACAGGTACAATTTTATCTTTTTGACGAACAGGACAATCAAAAATCGGTAAAAACAATGCCTTGAAGGTTGAGTCGGCTGTAGCGGACACCCCAAAGGCATTTTTTTATGTTAACAATGTTGTCAAAGATCTACTTGGCAGGTTCTTTGACCTCTTTAAAAAATCTGTTGTTGCGGTTTGACATTCGCCGCCAACAGTATTTTCCTCCTAAAGGGTGTGGGTCCTTTTCCACCACACCTTTTTTCTTCCCTAACGTATTTTTTCACGGGAAAGTTCGATTACACGAGATAGTGATATTTACTTAACTGTTAGGGCAAAGGAGGCTTAATGCCGACAAGTAGGTAAACTTTGCTACCGCGGTTTTGGTTGCTATTGGTGCTTGCATGTCCTCGAAAGCCCATAATGTCGGTTCCGCGCCGTGATTATGAATTCAGCCCTTTTGGCATGTTTTAGGTGGCAAAAAACTTGACCCCAAAAACCTAAAGTGGTATGATAACCATGTAAGAAAAATGCATACGAAATACATAATGTGGGTAGAATACCCGCGCCGCGGCAAACTGTTAGGGTAAATACAACTTTATAAAGACAACTATAGTGAGAAACTATATTGGAAGCTCGGAAGCTCCCTTGTAGTTTCTCACTTTTTATTTTTAAGGGGGGACTTGGTTGGATGTTGACGAGATAATTGCAAAATGGCCATTAAAGGAGGCCAATAAGCGGGCGAGCATCAATAAAAAAGGCTTACTAGCTTACATTGGAAGGTTTAAAAAGGGGGAAGGAAAATGAAAAGGAAATTAGCCTCAGGATTAATCTTGGTATTTGCGTTGGTGTTCTTGGCGGGCTGTGGTGGTAACGGTGGGGAACAGCGGGGCTCGGATTTTCGCACGGATGCTTTTGGCAGGCAAGTCGAAATCCCTGCAAAGGTTGAGACAATTGCCGGGTTGGGCGGTGCAGCGCGTATAGCTACATACGCCGGATGTGCGGATATGTTGGTTGGGGTAACGGAAATGAACAAGGAAAATCGGGCGGCCATGCCCTTTACAGTTGTTAATGCCGAGCATTTTTCAAAAATTGCCTCCACCTCCCAGGGCGGCCCCAACGAAACCCCTTTCATTGAGGAGATAATCGGCGCTGCGCCGGATGTCATTATCGCCCATATGACTGAGGACAACGTGAAAAATGTGGCGGAAAAAACCGGTATCCCCACTATTGGTATCTACCCGGAGGGGATGTTTGACGAAACCTTTTACTCTGCCTTGGAGTTAATCGGGGAGGTTGTAGGTACCCAGGAGCACTGTGCCAATGTAATTAGTTATCTAAAGAGCTGTCAGGAAGATTTAGATGCCCGCACTAGGGATATCCCCGATGAAGAGAAACCTAGTGTATACACCGGTGCAGTTAGCTTTAGCGGTGCCCATGGCATCGATGGCACCCACTCGCTATATCCGCCTTTTACTGCTATCCATGCTAAAAATGTAGTGGATGAGGTTGCTCCCAATGAATCTAAAGCCTTTTTGATCGACAAGGAAAAAATCACTGTCTGGGATCCGGATATTATCTTTTTAAATCCGGCTAACATGGATCTAGTTAATGAGGATTATGCCAAAAATAAATGGTTTTACGAGGGTTTATCGGCGGTACAAAAAGGTGAAGTGTACTCCCAGATACCTTATCAATGCAACTGGGTTAATATGGAGCTGTCCATCGCAGATGCCTATTACGCAGGTAAGGTAATCTACCCGGACCGATTTGCCGATATAGATATTATTGAAAAAGCCGAGGAAATATTCACAGTTATGTTAGGGGAGCCTTTCTATGACAGATTGGCCGCCGAGGGTTACACATTTGGGAAAATCACTATAGGAGAATGAGGTAAGTGAAAAACCTAGAAACTTATCAGGGCTATATACGCTATAAGAAGATCTTAATTCTTGCCATTAGTTTAATTGTTGCGCTGGCCGCCCTTGGGGCGATCAGCGCCGGCTCTGCCGGTTTCACGGTCAAGGAAGTTGTGGAAACTTTTTTCGGTCATGGCAGTAAGCAGGCTACGAATATAATTTTTAACTACCGTTTACCGCGGGTTGTTACCGCAATGGTTGGAGGGGTTGGGCTTGCAGTTGCCGGGTGTGCTATGCAGTGTATTTTAAAAAATCCCTTAGCCTCGGCATCCACATTGGGGATTGCCCAGGGTGCGGCCTTTGGTGCTTCCTTTGCCATAATAGTTTTAGGTGCCGGTACCCAGTACCAAACCATGGAGAGTGTAACCTTTACCAATCCTTATATGGTATCAGTTTGTGCTTTTGCCAGTGCCTTGCTTTCAACTTTTGTAATTTTGGGCCTGTCACATTTTAAAAAGGTTACCCCCGAGTCCATGATCCTTTCCGGGGTTGCCTTGAGTGCCATGTTCGCCGGAGCCACGGCGCTTCTGCAATATTTTGCCGAGGACGTGAAGGTGGCGGCGGTTGTGTTCTGGACCTTTGGTGATCTGGGTCGCACCGGCTGGGGCGAGGTTGCTTTGATGTCCGTGGTGGTTTTGGTGGCCCTTTTGTATTTTGTCTATAACCGGTGGAATTTTAACGCCTTACAACACGGGGAGGAAACGGCCAAGGGGCTAGGGGTAAATGTCGCCCGTCTCAGGATAGTAGGCATGCTGATTTCTTCTTTAGCGGCTTCCATGATAGTGTCCTTTGTGGGTATTATCAACTTTATCGGTTTGATTGCTCCCCACATTGTGCGCCCACTCATTGGAAGTGATTACAGGTATTTGCTGCCGGCGACAGCTCTTACCGGAGCATTTTTGCTACTCGCAAGTGATGTGGCGGCACGTATGGTGCTTTCACCAATAATTTTACCGATTGGTGCCATTACGTCTTTTATGGGGGCACCTATGTTTCTTTACTTAGTTTATAAGGGGGTTGGAAGTAGATGATTAATGTACAGGAACTTTCATTTTCCTACAGACATGATCGGCCAATTTTGAGTGATATTGAGTTTTACGCGCCGAAAGGTCATTGTACCGCTATTCTGGGAAATAACGGTGCCGGAAAAAGCACCCTAATCAAGTGTCTAAATAGGATTTTAGAACCCCAGCAAGGCCTTGTCTATGTTAGCGGAAAGGATGTTTATACTCTTAAGAGAAATGATGTTGCTAAATGTATGGCCTATGTAGCCCAACGCAATCGGGGGGATAGGTTTACCGTCTTTGATGCTATCTTGCTCGGCCGCAAGCCTTATATCAAATTTGAACCCAGCAAAGAAGATTTTCGAATCGTTGAGACAATGATCGAACGTATGAATCTCCAGGATTTTGCCCTACGTTTTATAGATGAACTTTCCGGCGGGGAATTACAAAGGGTCATGCTAGCCCGGGCTTTGGCTCAACAGCCGGATGTATTACTATTAGATGAGCCTACAAGTAGCCTGGATCTCGGCAATCAATACGAAGTGTTAGCCACAATTCGTAAAATTGCCAGAACGGAAAACATCAGTGTTATTATTGTTATTCACGATTTGAACCTAGCACTCCGTTATTGTGACAAATTTATATTTATAAAAAACCAACATATTTTTGCCCACGGTGGGGCCGAGGTCATGAATTCGGAAAACATTGAAGAAATTTACAATATACCTGTAATAGTTCAGGAAATTGAAGGTATACCGGTTGTGATTCCAACCCCTTGATGCCGGATGGGCAAGCCAGTATGACAAAATACACATTCCCATCTTGGTGAGGGGTAACTAGTATGATTTAGTCCGCCGGTTCGAAATCTTCCTTGCCAACACCGCAAACAGGGCATACCCAGTCATCGGGAATGTCTTCAAATGCTGTGCCCGGGGCTATGCCCGAGTCCGGGTCTCCCTCGGTGGGGTCATATATGTATCCGCATACCGCGCACAGGTATTTTTGCATACCATTGTTTTCGCCATTTTCCATGGGTTCCTTTACCGGCTCCGCCTTTTCCTGTTTCCTGGGGGCCTTTCCTGATTTTCGCAAATGGTAGTAGGCATATGTTATAGGTTCCTCTTCACTGAATACGGCAGAAGCCATAACCTTGCCGATAAACAGTGTGTGGGTCCCGATGTCAATGCTTTCTACCACCTGGGCCTCCAGATAACCGATACTGTTTTCCACCAAGTAGGGGGCACCAGTTTCGCCAAGTTTAAAAGGTATGGATGCAAACTTGTCCGACTCACGCCCGGATTTAAAGCCGAAATGGCCAATTAAATCCAGAGGTACGGATTGAGGAAGAATAGAAACCGCAAACACCCCGCTGCCTTTGATAAAATCATTGGTCAGATTGTTTCTGTTTATACCTAGGGCAACTGTGGCCGGCTCGGAGGTTAGTTGAAAAAAAGTATTAGCCACCTGTCCGTTGTGCTTACCGTCTTTGGTCGAACCAATGATGTATAGCCCGTATGTGATTTTTCTAAAAATCATAGGATCCACACCCATCTTGTTACCCCCTTTGGTAAATTTACAACAAGACAACTGAGATATATTGTGGTGGAGGCAAGGGGATTCGAACCCCTGACCCCTGCGTTGCGAACGCAGTGCTCTCCCGCTGAGCTATGCCCCCTTTTAGATGTAACAAAAGTTTAGCACATATTTTACCACATATATTATAGTCTTTTTCCACGGTTTTGTTAAGAGTATATAATGCAAAAAAGACGCAAGTGTTTAACCCTTGCGCCTTTGTGACAGTGGCAACATACCATTTAATCCTTAAAAGGTTTGGAATTGTTGGTTTCCCTGCTGTTGTGTGAGTCTGTGTTGCTCGACACGTCCATATTGATCACCGGTACCTTGTAACTGGCTTGCCGAGGTCTGTTGGCTTCCGAACTGCATGCTGCTACCTTGTGGTTGGCTTCCGAATTGCGACCCGCTACTGATACTTTGTGGCTGGTTTCCCCCTTGTTGCGAAAGCCTGTGTTGTTCCACCCTCCCGTATTGGTCGCCGGCACCCTGTAGTTGATTAGATTCGTTTAGGTAGTTCATATTTTGCTGATTGGAATGCAGTTGGGCATATTGCGGCGGGTGTTGTTGCTCATATTGCCGCCCGGCGTATGACTGACCCCAGGTGTTAGCTTGTTGCTGTGTGTTTTGGGACCATGATGGATTTTGCGAAAATTGGGGCTGGAATCCATGTTGGGTGCTACCCATTTGGGTCATAATATGTTGCGGCATATTGCTAATTTTATGCAATCCTTGATCGAGTTGGCTACACATTTGGTGTAATTTTTGTAAATGCTGTGAGCTGGTTTGCTCTGATTGTTTTAGCTGGCTTATAACATGGTTTATGCCGCTTAGGTTCTGGTGCATTTCTTGAATGTGTTGCTGAATTTGATGAGTCATTAACCTTCCTCCTTTTGGTCTGGTTATTAATAGTATTTTTATTATTTGCAAAAAAAGTCTGTTTATTACAGTAACTTACTGGAAAAATTATTCACTTCCTTATACTACTCAGATAACTAAAGCCACCGGGCTGTAGGATAAATGCCTTTACATCAGGTGATGTAGCGGCATATTCCATACCGTAGTTAAGGAAAACCAAGGGTGCATCCTGAATAATTATTTGTTGGACTTGGAAGTACATGTTTTCCCTGATCTTAGGATCTATTTCCTGCTGTGCGGCACTTAATAAGAAATCAACTTGGGAATTTGTGTATTTACAGGTGTTTAGCCCTTTCTCTATTTGAGAGCTAGTAAACAGGGAGTATAAAAAATTATCGGGATCACCATTATCACTGACCCATCCGTATAAGAAAGCACTGCCCTTTTGTTCGAAAATAGCCGTTTTATATTCATCCCAGGGCATTGAGGTCACATTAACCTTAATACCGATTTCCCCCAGGTCCCTCTTAATATAATGGGCGAGCTCCGTGCCGCCGACCGGGTTGTAGGGTCGCTCATTTGTGTATGTAAGCAAGGTAATTTCCAGTTCCGTGTAGCCGGCTTCGTGGAGCATTTTCCTGGCCAGCTCGGGGTTATGGGGGTAGGGCTTCAATTCTGGGCTGTAACCCATTACTGACGGGGGAAGGGGGCCATTGGCAACCTTTACCCGACCGTCAAATAATTCCCCGGAGATTTTTTCTCTGTTAATGGCCATGCTAACGGCCTTGCGAACCTTGGGGTCGTTAAAAGGTTTTTTGTTGTTAAACATACCCATATAACTGATATCGGAGCGGGTTGTCGATACAATAACCTGGCTTCCACCCAGGGCTTCCAATTCACGGTGGGTCAGATCATCAACTATATCAACGGCGTGGGTCTCAAGTGATTGTATGCGCATGCTACTGTCCGGAATGGTTTTAAATTGAATAAAATCCAGTTGTGGGGCCTCCCCCCAATACCTTGTGTTGGCCTTTAAGGTAATTGTATTATTCCCCCGACTTGCATATTGAAAGGGACCGGTTCCCACAGGATTTTCCCCATTTTCCTCGGTGCCGGGGCTAACAATTGGGGCGGAAAAGGGCATGGCAAGGTTATGTATAAAGGGAGCGTAAAGGTGTTTCAGTTTAAAACCAACCTTGTACTCATCAATAATCTCGACATTATCGACTATTCCAAACACAAACTTAGCATAGGGCATTTTTGCATCGGAAGGTGCCTTTAGTTGTCTGTCAACCGAATACTTTACCGCTTCCGCATTAAAGGGCCTACCATCATGAAAGGTAACATCTTCCCTTAGGGTGAAAATCCACTCCCTGCCATCCTGGGAGACTTCCCATCCGGTCGCTAGCGCCGGTTCTATTTTATTTTTTCCGGGGGCGTATTTAACCAATCCTTCGAAGATGTTTACTGTTACTTTGGCGGATTCCATGTCGTCCGCCAGTGCCGGATCAAGGGTTTTGGGGTTTTCGGCTAAAGCATAAATCAGTGAATTGGGCCCGTTTCCACCGGCTAGCACCCCCTGGGTTTTTAAACCGGCCCGGCCAAGGACGATGATGGCAATAATTCCACAGATGCAAAAAAGCGCCAGGTATAACCTCTCCTTAGTTATTACCAAATGCTTCACCTCCGGTCATTCATTATATATTCACCAAATAAGTTCAAAAACCTGCCATAAATGTTAAATAGCGGGGAATAAAAAAGGGCATCCCTTGGATGGATGCCCTTTCCATGAAGCGTCTATTTTTCATGCGATTCCACATTGGAGCCGCCTAATTCTTCGAGAATCTTTTCAGCTTCATCGGCTTTACGGCTATCACTTTGCACGGAGACCAATACATCCCCCTGCTTAACCCTGTCTTCAAAAAATT
>CAZKPV010000046.1:3246-11307 GCA_964554735.1 uncultured Clostridia bacterium | reverse complement strand
AAACCACCACGCTGAACCGCGCCGCGCCGTGCCAACTGAACCGCGCCGCGGTGCGCCTGACCGCGCTGTGCCAACCGAACCGCATCACGCAAAACTTCGCTGAACCGCACCGTGCCGCGCCGCGCTGTGCCGCGCTGTGCCAACCGAGCCGCATCGCGCAAAACTTCGCTACACCGCGCCACGCAAGCAAGGCAGCGCTTGACTGAACCGTGCCGGGCCGCGCCAACCGCGTTGCGCCGGGCCGCGCCAACCGCGTTGCGCCGGGCCGCGCCAACCGCGTCGCGCTAAACCGCCGCGCCAACCGCGTTGCGCCATGTTGCGCCATGTCGCGCTAAACCGCCGCACCGTGCCGCGCCGCGCTGTGCCGGGCCGCGCCAAACAGGGCCGGGCCGCGCTATGCCGCGCCGGGCCGCGCCTGACTACACCGCACCACGCCGCGCCGGGCCGCGCCTGACTACACCGCACTGCGCTACACCGCGCCGCGCCGCGCAGGGCCGTGCCGGGCCGAGCCGGACCGAGTTGAGCCGGGCGAAGTAAGGAGCCTGGCAACCAAAAAGAGAACAAAAGGAAGACCCCCTTATCTCCCCGGTAAGCAAAAAAGTACAATAGGTTTGCCCTGTGTGTTATTATGGAGGGGATAAATGGGGGGAGGTAGCGGGATAATGATGAAGTTCATTTCATGGAATATCGATTCACTAAATGCGGCCCTAACGGCGGATTCGGATCGGGCGAAATTATCCAGGGACGTGCTACAAACAATTGTAGAAAAAAAGCCGGAGATTATCGCCTTGCAGGAAACAAAATTGCCGGGCGGCGGCCCCACTAAAAGGCATTTAAAAATTCTGGGAAACATGTTTCCTGACTATGAGGTCGTATGGAATAGCTCGGTGGCACCGGCGCGTAGGGGTTATGCGGGAACCATGTTTTTGTATAAAAACAATCTGGAACCCTTGGTTTCCTTTCCCAAAATAGGGGCACCGGACACCATGGATTTTGAGGGGCGGCTGATCACCCTTGAGTTTGACAACTTCTATGTAACACAAGCCTACACGCCTAACTCAGGAAGCAAATTGGAGCGTTTGGAAGATCGGCAAGTTTGGGATGAAAAATATGCAATTTATCTGGCCAATCTGGCTAAAGAGAAACATGTGGTTGCAACAGGGGATTTCAATGTAGCCCATAAGGAAATTGATTTGGCCCATCCCGAGCGCAACCGGCGCACGGCCGGGTTTACGGATGAGGAACGCCGGGGTTTTACAAATCTTTTACAGAAAGGATTCGTGGATACCTACCGTTATATTCACGGAGATGTAGTGGGTCACTATACTTGGTGGGCCCAGCGTGCCAGAACAAGCAAGATAAACAATTCGGGCTGGAGGATTGACTATTGGTTGGTCAGCAAGCCAATCGCCGACAAGGTAAAAAGATCGGAAATGATTGATTCAGGCCCGAGGCAAGACCATACCCCCATATTATTGGAAATAAACCTATAGCCAAAAGCCTTGCAAAATGGCGCAAAATGGCGCAAAATGGCGCAAAATGGCACAAAAGTGCGCAAACGCATGCAAAAGTGCACAAAAGGAACGTCCCCCCTGTGTTATTTCCTGGCGGCGGCCTTTTCGCGTGCTTCCTTTTTGAGGATTGTTTTGCGCAGGCGAAGTGACTTGGGGGTCACTTCCAGGAGCTCATCCTCCTTGATAAACTCCAAACATTTTTCCAGCGACATAAGAATGGGTGGTGTCAGACGGAGGGCATCATCGGCCCCCGCCGCCCTAATATTTGACAGGTGCTTTTTCCTGCACACATTGACCGTGATGTCGGTGTTGCGTGTATTTTCTCCTACAATCATCCCTTCGTAAACCTCAATCCCGGGTCCGATAAACAGGTCCCCCCGTTCTTGGGCGTGAAAAAGACCGTAAGTATTGGCGGTGCCCGTTTCAAAGGCTACCAGCGAGCCTCTTTTTCGGGTTTTGATTTCCCCCTTATGGGGTGCAAAGGAGTGGAAAATGTGGTTTAGGACCCCGTTCCCCTTGGTGTCGGTCAAAAACTCCGACCCATAACCGATAAGGCCCCGGGCGGGGATCAGGAATTCTAACTCCACGCTGTTGCCGGTGGTATTTTTCATGGCGAGTAATTCGCCTTTCCGTTTGCCCACTCCCTCAATTACCGTGCCGACAAAATCCTCGGGTGTTTCTACAAATAGGTGCTCAAATGGCTCCATAAGTTTTCCGTCAACTTCCTTTAAAATGACCTCCGGGCGGGTTACCGCAAATTCATAGCCTTCGCGCCGCATGGTTTCAATCAGGATAGATAGGTGCAGTTCCCCCCGGCCGGAAACCTTAAAGCAGTCGGGTGTTATTTCCTCCACCCGAAGGGCTACATTTGATAAGAGCTCCCGTTGCAGGCGGTCCCGGAGGTGTCGGCTAGTGACGCAATCACCCTCCAAGCCGGCCATCGGGCTGGTGTTGACAACAAAATTCATAGATATTGTTGGATCATCTATATGCACAAAGTCTACCGGGCGAACCTCATCCGCCGCACAGATTGTATCACCGATGTTGATCTCCTCAATGCCGGATAGGGCTACAATTTCGCCGGCCTTTGCCTCTTGTATTTCCCGTTTCTCCAGTCCTTCAAATGTGTACAGTGTATTAATCTTGACTTTTTCTTCTTTCCCATCGGTGTTGCACAATATCAGTTCTTGGTGTTTTTTAATATTTCCCGAAAGGATTTTCCCGACTCCAATGCGGCCGACGTAGTTGTCATAATCAATCGAGGAAATGGGTAGCCGCAAGGGGGACTCCACGGATCCCTCCGGGCAGGGCATTTTCTCCAAAATCATGTCTAAAAGCGGGGTCATGTCCTCCGGTGGAGTGGAAAGGTTGGTTACGGCATAGCCTTCCCTGGCCGAGGTGTAGACTACAGGAAAGTCAAGTTGGCTGTCATCGGCACCTAGGTCTATAAACAGATCCAATACCTTATCCAAGGCATCCGCGGGAGATGCGCCGGGGCGGTCTATTTTATTTATAACGACAATCGGTTTCAAGCCTGCCCCCAGTGCCTTGGACAGAACAAAACGTGTTTGCGGCATGGGTCCCTCAAAGGCATCCACCAAAAGCAATACGCCGTCAACCATTTTCACAATACGTTCTACCTCGCCGCCAAAATCAGCGTGCCCCGGGGTGTCTACAATGTTAATTTTGGTGTCCTTGTATATGATGCTAGTATTTTTAGATAAAATGGTAATGCCCCGCTCCCGTTCAAGGTCGCTGTTGTCCAAGATCCTGTCGGCCACGACTTGGTTATTACGAAAATACCCGGTTTGTCTCAGAAGCTTATCGACCAATGTGGTTTTTCCATGATCGACATGGGCTATAATCGCTATGTTTCTCAATGCAGTTTGTTCCATAATGAATAATCCCCTTTTTTACAAGTAAACATTAAGATTATAGCAGTGTGGCGGGGGTTATACAAGTAGAAGGAAAAACAAGACAGGTGAAGAATACACCACAGGTAACAGTTAATGACAGCGATATCGTTTTATGAGTTGCCCTACGGTGAGGTGTTATACATGCCACTTAAAATATTGATGAGCCTGTACCTTTTTCTTGCCGTTATTGCAACCCAGTATTCGGCGGCATATTTCTATTCCAATGGCAGAATAAGTTACCGGAAGGCATTTTCCGCCTTGACTTTGTGTATAAGCATTTACATATTTGGCTACCTGATGATTATCAATAGTGGCAATTTGAGGGAAATGTTTTTTTGGAATATGATCCAGTACCTTGGCCTGCCTTTTATCTCCGTTTTGTGGCTAATCGTGGCCCTTCTTTACACTAAAACTGTTTATGCGTTTAAACTACGGGCCATATTTTTTCTGCTATTTATCCCTCTTGTTACCTTATTTATGCGGCTAACCAACTCATGGCATCATCTTTATTACACCGGATGGGATATGTGCCAACACCTTGGGTGTTATTGCCTAGTACTGGGAAAAGGTCCATGGTACTACGTCAACATATTGTACACTATAACCTGTATGTTGCTTGCGGTCATGGTGTTCTATTTTGGATACGGTAAAACCGGTGGGCGTGGACAATTTTATGCCTTTCTGTCGGCCTCCTTGTTGCCCATGGCGGGGATTGTGCTCATTGTAGCTGACTACGGTGGTTCAAATATTGACTACGCGGCACTGTTTTTGCCGGTTTCGCTTTTTATTATTGGCTTTGCCATCCTAAAATTTGATTTCTTAGAAGTTAGGGCCTTGGCCCGGGAGAGTGTTTTTGAAAACAGTCCGGATGCGATGGTGATCTTGGATCCTTGGTTGAGAATTGTAGATTACAATAAAACGGCAAAGGGTTTATTTGGGATGCTGGGCATTTCCCTGGGGGGACAACCCGCCCAGCATATCTTCGGGAAAAGGCCGGAATTATTTGAAATATTTAAGCGCGAAACAACCTGTGTTTTTTCCATAAAGGTTAACGAGGAGGAAAAGTTTTTTGAGATCGACTCCATGCCCATGGGGGGCGTCCGTGAAGGAAATAGGGGGATGCTCAAAATCATACGGGATTTTACGGAGAAAAAAAGGGTGCAGGAGCGGCTGAGCTTCCTGGCCACCACTGATTCCCTTAGCGGCCTCTACAATAGGGCGGAGTTTATGAAATTTGCCCGGGAAGAGTTTGCCTGGGTCAAAAAAAGTGGCGGTGAAATGTCCTTGCTTATGGTGGATATTGATCATTTTAAAGTAATTAACGATACCTATGGGCATGCCGCGGGTGACAGGGTAATCGGTAGGGTAGGTAGCCTCATGAAAACCAGTTTCCGGAAAACGGATATAACCGGGAGGTTGGGCGGCGAGGAATTTGCCATCGCATTGAAAAACACTTCTCTGTCGGAAGCCAAGGAGGCGGCGGATAAGTTCCAGGAAATGGTTGCCAATGCAGTAGTGCCGTATGATGGGCGGGAAATTACCTTCACTATAAGCATTGGTGTGGCGGCCACCGGGGATGGACACAGAGGGGCGTTGCTCTTGTGTACTTCCGGGGGCGGAAAAGGTGTTGCGGGCGCGGGCAAGGGCGCGGGTGGCGCGGGTGCTAGTGGCGCGGGCGGTGGCAAGGGCGCGGGCGGCGTTGACGGCGCGGGCACTAGTGGTGCTAGTGGTGCGGATAGCGCGGGCAAAGGCGTAGGCGGCGCTAGTGGTGCTAGTGGTGCGGGCGGCGGTGCGGGTGGTGCGGGTGGTGCGAGTGGCGCGGGCAAGGGCGTAGGCGGTGGCAAGGGCGGCGTGGACGGCGTGGACGGCGCCAGTGGTGCGGGTGGTGCGAGTGGCGCGGGCGGCGCGGGCGGCGCGGATAGCGCGAATGGTGCGAGTGGCGCGGGCGGTGGCAAGGGCGCGGGTGGCGGCAAGGGCGCTGATAGTCTGGAGCAGTTGTTGAGGCGGGCCGATGATGCTCTTTACGCGGCCAAAGCGAGGGGCAGGAATTGCGTTTGCATTTATAGCCCCGAGGGGTAGGGATGTGCAAGTGTAAATCGGGGTCCATCGGGATGGATTGGGATACATAGGGGCAAGTTTGGGATACACAAGGCAAACCGGGTGTTCTTGATCGGCAGGATATTTCCGGATCGGGCCGCGGGTTCTGGGACCCTGCCCAAAATTGTGGGACCGGATACGAAGTTGGAGGGTTAGGTGCAGAGTTGCATGGATGGGTTAAATGTTGCGGGGATGGGGACAGTGGTGCATGATGAAAGGGTATAATTTTAAGTTGGTACTTTTTCTACTGTTAATACTGTGGGTAGCGGTAATATTATATTTTTCATCACAATCGCCGGGTACATCGGACAGTCAGTCAAGGGCGGCGGTTAAAGTGATAAAGGCGATCAACGATGTTTTTGACATTTCGGATACGGCTTTTTACGAAAGGGTGGCCGGCTTTTTCAGGGACACACGGTTGTTCGAGCCGTACACTACGCCACATGCCGTGGTGAGAAAGGGTGCCCATTTCGGTATTTATTTTTTACTGGGCGCGATTGCCGCGGGTTTTGGCTATGTTTATTCCCGGAAAATATTTATTGGATTTTTGCTAGGGGTATGTTTGCCCGTGACGGTTGCAGTGGCCGATGAGTTCAACCAGGGCTTAGTGGGAAGAAGGTCATCGTTGGACGATGTGGTCATAGATGGGGTCGGTGCGTTAACCGGCAGTGTACTTGCAGTGCTGGTAATAGTGTTGGTGAGAGTGGTGCTTTTCTTGGTAGGGCGTTTTAGGGTTTGAGTGGGGAAATAGGGGTTTGTATTTCCTACTTGAAAAGTTGAAATTTTGTCCACACGTCTGCAAAAAAAGGGTTACTTGCTTACGCAGTTAGGTTGGTGTAATGGTTCAAACTGTAAATCTGCTCATTTTGGAGTGGAAAACGCGCGCTTAGTGTCAAACAGTACACGAAGGACCCGGCCGTCTGTGCCAAAATACAACAAAGAGCACAAAAGGAACGTCCCTTTGTGTTAAAGGGAGCGTCCCTCTGTGTTATTCCCACTCGATGGTGGCGGGGGGTTTGGAGGTGATGTCGTAGACGACTCTGTTGACCTCCTTGATTTCATTAACTATCCGGGTGGAAATACGTTCCAGTACGTCATGGGGAATGCGCGCCCAGTCGGCGGTCATGGCGTCATTGCTGGTAACCGCCCTAATGGCGATAGTGTAAGAATAAGTGCGTTCGTCACCCATTACCCCCACGCTTTTCATCTGGGGAAGCACGGCGAATGACTGCCATATTTCCCGTTCCAGACCGGCGTTTTTAATTTCCCGTTCCAAAATCGCATCCGCTTCTTGCAAAATAGCAATTTTCCCCTCGGTAATATCCCCCAAAATTCTGATTCCAAGCCCGGGCCCGGGGAAGGGCTGACGCCAGACAACTTCCTCCGGTAAATCTAACTTTTCACCCAGATGGCGTACTTCATCCTTGAAGAGCCATTTCAAGGGCTCAATGAGCTCAAACTTCATGTCCTCGGGCAAGCCGCCTACATTGTGGTGGGATTTAATTACCGCTGCCGTTTCCGTGCCGCTTTCTACAATATCGGAATAGAGCGTTCCCTGCACCAAAAAATCAACCTGCCCAAGTTTCGCCGCTTCTTCCTCGAATACCCGGATGAATTCCTCGCCTATAATCTTGCGTTTTTCTTCCGGATCCGCCACGCCGGCCAGCTTGGTTAAAAACCGCTCCCGGGCGTCAACATAAACCAAATGCATGTGAAACTGCTCCCCAAAGGTTTTCATGACCTGTTCGGCTTCACCTTTACGCAGGAGACCGTGATTGACAAAAACACAGGTTAGCTGGTCCTGTACGGCTTTGTGTACCATGACGGCGGCAACCGAGGAATCGACCCCGCCGCTTAGCCCGCACAGCACCCGGCCCCCGCCGACTTTGGCCTTGATCTCTTCCAACGACTCATCCAAAAAAGAACTCATGGTCCAGCTTTCTCCGCATTTACAGATCTTATGTACAAAGTTGCCTAGCATTTCCTTGCCCTTGGGCGTGTGGTCCACCTCAGGGTGAAATTGCACCGCGTATAGCCCGCGTTTCGTGTCCTCCATAGCCGCCACTGGCACTTTTTCCGTGTAGGCAATCGTCTCAAAGCCCGGCGGTGGGGCAATGACCAAATCACCGTGGCTCATCCAACATTGCTCCTTGCTGCCCAGCCCGGTAAACAGCTCGCTTTTCTCATCGGTTATGTGGCAGCTTGTTTTTCCGTATTCGCCATGCAGGCCCGGCGAGACTTTTCCGCCCAGTTGTTCCGACATGAGTTGCATACCATAGCAGATCCCCAGAACAGGGATGCCAAGCCTGTATATTTCAGCGTCACTGGACGGCGCGCCTTCCCTGTAGACACTCGATGGGCCGCCGGAAAAAATTATTCCCCGCGGGTGTAGGTCTTTTATCTTTTCCACTGGTGTATTGTATGGTAGGATTTCACAGTAAACCTTCAGTTCCCGGATGCGTCTGGCGATCAAATGACTGTATTGTCCGCCAAAATCCAGGATTAAAATCATTTCCCGCTTTGTCATTTCACGT
>CAZKPV010000046.1:0-3236 GCA_964554735.1 uncultured Clostridia bacterium | reverse complement strand
CAACCAATTAAGTCCCCCCTCGTCCTTAATTTCTCCCAATCTCCGGCTTTAATACCATCACATAGGGTAGGTTCCGGTATTTTTCGTTGTAATCTAGCCCGTAACCCACGACAAACTCATCGGGTATGGAAAAGCCGTTGTAGTGTATGGGCACGTGGATTTTTCTCCTTGCCGGCTTGTCCAACAAGGTGACGACCTTAACACTGGCCGGGCCCCGGGCCTTGAAATTTTCAACCAGGTAGTTGAGTGTCAGTCCGGTATCGACAATGTCTTCCACAAGAATAACGTGGCGGCCCTCTATACTATCTTCGAGGTCTTTGAGGATTCGGACAACCCCCGAAGACTTTGTTGAAGCACCATAACTGGAAACCGCCACGAAATCAATGCCCAGCATTAGATTTATGTTGCGTATCAGGTCCGCCAGGAACACCGATGCGCCCTTCAAAACGCCGACAACCAGTATTTCCTTGCCCGCGTAATCGTTATTGATGCTCTCGCCGATTTCGCGAACCTTTTCTTGAATTTTTTCCTCCGAAATCAATATTTTCAGCCCATCCGGATGCATATATTTTACCTCCTACTAATTATTTACAATTCGGGTGGTTCTATGATCATTTTACTATTATAATCCCATAATTCCAAGGTTACGACAAGGTTCGTTTTTTCGTCATGGGCACTTTTTGCCTCCACTATGGCGTGGTGAAGCAGCAAATCATCCTTGCCAATCCACAGCTTGTAAAAAATATCCGACAGCTCTGTGCCTAAAAATGAATTTTTGCCCTGTGGATACAATTCTACAATATGCATTCTCTTTCCGGTTATAGATTCCTCCCCCTTGTACTCCAAACCGGAAACATCATTGAAATGAAAACTGCCCAAGGGGTTTAATTCCACTAACAGCGCCTCCGGGGTGGCAATTTTGTCGCTTTCAAGTTTAATCCACCTTTTCACAAAGGGGTCCTTCATATAAAGGGCCTGGCCAATCTGCACAATTTCGATCGGCGTACTCACTAGGGTTCCCTTTAAATGGGATCTGTCCGGGGCCACTCTCTTTCCTTCAACCTTGCTGATGACTTCCACGCTGCCATCCCTTACCCATTTCGCTTCCATTCGAAAACGGTAGCTGTCGCAGTTAATCGTATTCTCTATAGAATTACGCAACAGTTCTCCCGGTATGACATTTGTGCCCCCTGAAAACCTAATGGCAACTATGATTGCGGTAAGTAATATCAAACCCAACAGTGTCCAACGCACCTGTTTGTTCACTTGTATCCCTCCAGGTTTTTCGCTACATTATAAATACTTGGGCAACAAGCTAAATATGCATTATGAGGTATAATAATGAAGGTAAAATCAAGGGTGCGACGAAGGATATAAACAACAAAATATTATAGGAGGAAATTTCATGGCTGTAATTATGCCTTTTCGCGGCATACGATTTAACAAGGGGAAAGTAGCAGATCTAGCCAAGGTGGTGACACCGCCTTACGATGTTATTGATGCGGATGAACAAGACAACTATTATGAGCAACATCCTAACAATATAATCAGGTTGGAATATGGGAAGATTTATCCCGATGACAATGAAGAAAACAACCGCTACACTAGGGCGGCGGCCGATTTTCAGTCCTGGCTGACCGAGGGCATATTGGTTCGGGAGGACAAACCGGCCTTTTACTTCTATGAACAGGTTTACACGGTCAACTCTGAAAAGAAAACCCGAAGCGGTTTGATTTGTCTGCTTCGGCTTGAGGAATATGAAAATAAGGTGGTTCTTCCACACGAGGAAACCATACCGAAGCACAAGGCGGACAGGCTGGCTCTAATGCATGCTTGCCATGCCAATTTTAGCCCGATTTTTGGGATTTATGCGGATGAAAAGCAAGAGGTAACCACCTTGCTCAGAACACAGAGAACACAGAGGGACGTTCCTTTTGTGCAGTCGGGTAGCGCGGCGGAAGGCGCGGGCGTTGGCGGCGGGGAAGGCGCGGGCGTGAGCGGCGCGGAGGGCGCGGGCGTTGGCGGCGCGGAAGGCGCGAGCATGGGCGGCGGGGCCCCCGATGTGGCTTTTGTGGATGAACAGGGACAGGAGCACCGCCTGTGGGTGGTTACAGACAGTGAAGTTTTGCAAGCGGTACACAAGGCTATGTTGGATAAAAAAATCTACATTGCCGATGGGCACCACAGGTATGAAACAGCCCTCAAATTTAGGGATGAGCTCCGGGCGAGTGCCAAGGATGTGGACGGTGCAATTGGGACACAAGGAGACCTTTCTATTGTGCATTTTTCGGGGCAAGATGGGGGATCCGCCACACCACAGGGTACGTCCGGGAATGCCGCACACGATTATGTCATGGTTACATTGGTGAATATTTTTGACCCGGGTCTGGTTATTTTACCTACCCATCGGATGGTAAAGGATGTACCCGGGCTTGACACGGCCAAACTACTTCAGTCGCTTGGGGAGGATTTCCAAGTTACTGAAATTCCATTGCCTAACAAAGATGACTTGGGCAATTTGTGGGTGAAAATGAAGGGCAAAAGACACACATTTGGAATGTACGCGGGGGACGGGAATCTGTACTTAATCAGCCTAAAAGACAGCGTTGACATTGCATCCGTTATGCCCGAAGGGAAATCATCGGCTTGGCAGGGGCTTGATGTGTCGGTTTTGCATACATTAGTACTTGACAAGCATTTAGGAATAGGGGCTGCCCAACGTGCGGCGGGGGAATGTTTGTCCTACACAAGGGAAGAGGCCGGGGCTCTAGAGGCTGTGGACCGCGGCGAATACCAACTGGTCTTTTTCCTGAACCCGACAAGCGTGAAAGAAGTAACCCGAGTGGCGAGTGATGGGGAAAAAATGCCCCAAAAATCAACATTTTTCTATCCCAAGCTAATAACGGGCCTGGTGCTGAACGGACTTTAGTGGCATGGGTGGATGCGCCCAGGAGCATCAATGCCGAACTGACGTCTCGGTACTCAACGGGCTCCAGTGATACCGGTAGAGGGTTGGTTTACCAGCCCTCTACGCAATATGGATGTGCTGTAACCTGTACATAGTGGTTAGTTGAAAATATCACCATATAATGGCGTAAAAGGCCAAACGGTGCCGATTTGCGTCTAAGTCCAGGGGGAGACACGGGCCATGGGGGGCAAAATTTCAACTTTTGTGCGGAAAAAGTCGACCGAACAGTTTTTAGGGGTGTTTTTTGAGCAAAAATGCAGGTTTTGTA
>CAZKPV010000045.1:0-11338 GCA_964554735.1 uncultured Clostridia bacterium | reverse complement strand
AAGGAAGTCGGTCGGCTGCTAGGTTTGGCTGTCGAAAACAACCTTTTACAAAAAGGACATGAAACCGCCTCCCAGGTAAGGCTTTCCATGCACGAGCGCCACAAAAACCTAAAGGGTGCATTTTTTATCAAAAACAGTGGACTGATTGCGGGCCATAGGGTTTTACTTGTAGATGATGTCCTTACAACCGGGAGTACACTCACTGCGGCTTCCCAGGAATTGTTAAAGTGTGGTTTTTCCGGTGTCGTGGCGCTTACGGTTACCAGCGGAGTACGTCCGGGAATACCTGCATCTTGTTCCAGATAGTGTCATTATATGACAATATATGAGGTACCAAATATATTTATACACAGTTTAAGGCCTGATATTGCAAGTTATAAACAGAGTTATGCACATTATCCACAGCTTTTACTCCACAGGGCAGAATTTGGCATACCTGTATTTCGACAAAAATATTTCAGTATTAATGGTAATTATTTGAATTATCAGCCAACCTTGACAATTAAAACAACGCATGATAATATACCTGTGCGTGAGTTGTAATACCCACGGGATATTTTTTTTAGGAGGAATGCAATAAGATGCAGGGTACGGTTAAATGGTTCAATCCGGAAAAGGGCTATGGATTTATTGAGAGAGAGGACGGTGGGGACGTGTTTGTCCACTTCTCGGCAATTCAGGAGGAGGGCTTTAAAACACTCACCGAGGGTCAAAGAGTAGAGTTTGAGATAGTGGAAGGTGCCCGTGGGCCGCAAGCGGCAAACGTGACTAAACAAGACTGAGAGAAAGCCCCAGCTAATCCTGGGGTTTTATTTTACCTATTTTTTATATATTTGCTTGCCAAAAGGTAGGGATTTATGTTTATTATGGGGAATAATAATACTATAGCTCTTGAAAGGGGTTGGGTAAAACAATGAAAATTCAAGTACGTGGAAAAAACATCCCCGTGACCGATGCCCTTAGGGAGTACACGGAAAAGAGAGTAAAAAAACTTAATAGGTTCTTGGACGGATTTAGGGAGGCGCAGGTTGTACTTTCTGTGCAAAGGGATAATCATACAGTTGAAGTAACTACTTTTATTGACAGCGGCATGATCCTGCGCGGCGAGGAAACTACCGATGATATGTATGCCTCTGTGGATCTGGTTGTGGACAAACTTGAAAAGCAAATCGAAAGGTACAAAGGGCGTCTTATTAAACGCAATAGGGTTGCCAGCAACGCCAGCTCACAGGAAGGGTACAAGGAAGACAAGGATGAGCCAAAGGTTGTTAGAACAAAAAGATTTGCCGTTAAACCCATGTCTGCTGATGAGGCAATCTTGCAAATGAATCTTTTGGGGCACAGTTTCTTCGTTTTCCGTAACGCCGACACTGAGGAGGTAAATGTTCTGTACTTAAGAAACGATGGGGACTACGGCCTAATCGAGCCGGACTATTAAAACCCCTTCTTGAAAAAGGCGGGTGCAAGTGATAATATAATATGTGTGGGAAAGTGTATTTTAAAGGAACCTACATCGGGTTCCTTTAGTTTTGATATATGAGGGAAGGGGTGGCTCCCGTGTTTGGTTTCTTACGCAATTTGCTTGATGATAACGCACGTGAGATAAAAAGGCTCAGTAAGACAGTTGATGAGATAAATGAGCTAGAGGCCGATATACAGGGTTTAACGGATGAGGAATTGAAGGCCAAGACCCCTTATTTTAAGGAGTTGTTGGGCAGGGGTGATACCCTTGACCATATCTTGCCGGAGGCCTTTGCCGTGGTGCGGGAGGCGTCCAGAAGGGTATTGGGCATGAGGCATTACGACGTGCAACTGATGGGCGGCGTGGTACTTCATGAGGGCAATATCGCCGAGATGAAAACCGGGGAGGGTAAGACCCTGGTTGCCACATTACCGGTTTATTTGAACGCATTGACCGGAAAAGGGGTTCACGTTGTCACCGTAAACGACTACCTGGCCCGTCGGGACAGTGAGTGGATGGGTGAGGTTTACAAATTTCTGGGCCTGTCTGTTGGTTTGGTTGTCCACGGTTTGGATTGGGATGAGCGTAAGAGTGCCTACCGGGCCGATATAACCTACGGGACCAACAATGAGTTCGGTTTTGACTACCTGCGTGACAATATGGCACTAAGGCCCGACCAGTTGGTGCAGCGGGAATTGCACTATGCCATCGTTGACGAGGTCGACAGTATTTTAATTGACGAGGCCCGCACACCGCTCATTATTTCCGGTCAGGTGGAGAAGGCAACCGAGCGCTACTACCAGTTTGCCCAGTTGGTGCGAAAGCTAAAAAAAGAGGAAGACTATACGGTTGATGAGAAGGCCCACAGTGCTGTTTTAACCGAGGAGGGCGTGGCCAAGGCCGAAAGGCTTCTCAATGTTGAGAACCTGTATGACGAGGAAAACATCGAAACCAACCATCTTTTAAACCAGGCTTTAAAGGCCCGGGCCCTGATGAAGCGCGATCGGGATTATGTTGTAAAAGACGGGCAAATAGTGATCGTTGATGAATTTACCGGCAGGCTGATGCTTGGCCGAAGGTACAGTGACGGTCTGCACCAGGCTATAGAAGCCAAGGAAGGGGTAAGAATAGAAAGGGAATCTCAAACCCTCGCTAGCATAACCTTTCAAAATTACTTCCGTATGTTTGAGAAGCTCGCGGGTATGACCGGAACCGCCGAAACGGAAGAAGAGGAATTCAGAAAAATTTACAATTTAGATGTTGTCGTTATCCCCACCCACAAGCCCATGATTCGCGGTGACCGACCGGATGTTATATATAAGACCGAGGAAGCAAAACTACGCGCCGTTGTTGATGAAATAGAGAGAAGAAACAAAACCGGGCAACCGGTGCTTGTCGGTACTATTTCCATTGAAAGATCGGAGCTCCTGAGCAGGATGCTCAAGCGCAAGGGGTTAAAACACCAGGTGCTAAACGCAAAGTTCCACGACAAGGAAGCGGAAATTGTTGCCCAGGCGGGCCGTTTGCATGCCATTACAATTGCCACCAACATGGCGGGCCGGGGTACGGATATTTTGCTTGGGGGCAACCCGGGCTTTTTGGCCGAATCGGAGTTGCGCCGGCTGGATAAGAATAACAATCCCGGTGTGGGGAATGAAAAAATGGCCATACTGGAAAGATATAAAAAGGCTTGCGAACGGGAGCGGGAAGATGTCGTGGGCCTCGGCGGTTTGCATATCATAGGTACGGAACGCCATGAAAGCCGGCGTATTGACAACCAGCTCAGGGGCCGGTGCGGCCGGCAGGGGGACCCTGGCTCAACCCAATTTTTTGTTTCCCTAGAGGACGACCTGATGCGTCTTTTTGGCTCGGACAATATCAGTAGCATTATGGAAAGATTGGGCATGGAGGACGATGTGCCCATTGAGCACAACCTTATTTCGAAATCAATTGAAACCGCCCAAAAGAAAGTGGAAAACCGCAACTTCAATATCAGAAAACACGTTCTGGAATACGATGATGTTCTTAACCAGCAGCGTGAGTTGATCTATGAACAGCGCCGGCGGGTGTTGACCGGTGAGGATATGAAGGAGCATATCCTAGAGATGGTGAGGGCAACAGTTGACGATGCCGTTGAAACCTACGCCCCCGAGGGGGTTTACCCGGAGGAGTGGGATCTCAAGGGTCTCTTGTTGCACGCCGGGAAGCTGTTTATTCCCGATTGTGGGCTGGAGGCGGCGGATCTTGAGGATCTGGACCGGGAGCAGGTAAAGGGACTCTTGTCGGAAAAGGCCCTCGAGGCCTACGAAAACAGGGAGCAGGAGTTGGGTGCGGAAACATTGCGTGAGGTAGAGCGTATGCTCTTGCTCCGTATAGTGGACCAGAAATGGATGGAACATTTGGATGCCATGGACCAGCTCAGAGAGGGCATAGGCTTGCGGGCCTACGGGCAAAAAGATCCGCTGGTAGAGTATAAGTTTGAAGGTTACGAAATGTTTCAGAATATGATTGAGGCCATCCGGGAAGATGTGGTCAGGCTAATTTACAGGGTAAATGTGGTTACACAGCCTCAAGTCAGGCGGCATAATGTCACGGAGGGTCACAATAGCGTTTCCGCATTTTCCAATGCCGGGGGAGGGGTTTCCGAAAAGCCCAAACCAGTGCAACGACGGCATAAGAAGATTGGCAGAAATGTACCCTGTCCTTGCGGTAGCGGTAAAAAATATAAAAGGTGTTGCGGGGCCAACAAGTGATAGGTGGCTTTTAAAAGGCATACGGGGGGATCAGCCTTGTTAGAAATAGAGAAAGAACTCGATAAGTTGAAAAAGCGTATTGATGATTTGAGGGTTTCCCTTTGACCTTGAAGGGTGTAAAAAGGAAGCTGCGGAACTGGAAAAAATAATGATGCAACCCGGGTTTTGGGATAACCAGGAGAAAGCTCGGAAGCTATCGCAGGAGTTGAACCATTATCGGGAAAAGGCCGAACGGCTAGAGGATTTGGCCGATGAATATGAGGAGTTAGAAATAATGCTTATGCTTGTCGAGGAAGAAGAGGATAAGCATCTGGAAAAGGAAATGGAAGGTAAGTTCAAATCGATTGCCAAGGAGGTTTCCGGGCTGGAAATGGAGGTGCTTCTCGGTGGTGCCTATGACCGCGGAAATGCCATTATGAACCTCCATGCCGGTGCCGGGGGCACGGAAGCCCAGGACTGGGTTCAGATGCTTTTACGGATGTACACCCGATGGGCGGAACGGCACGGCTACGAGGTTGAAATACCCGATATGCTTCCGGGTGACGAGGCCGGGGTTAAGAGTGTTACCCTGATGATAAGCGGTCCGAACGCCTACGGTTTCCTGAATTCGGAAACAGGGGTGCACAGGCTTGTGCGTATTTCCCCTTTCGATACGTCCCGGAGGCGGCATACTTCTTTTGCCTCGGTAGAGGTGATGCCTTTGGCGGAATCGGATGACAACAACGGGGACATAGAGATTAAACCGGAGGATTTAAAGGTTGATACCTATCGGGCGGGGGGTGCCGGGGGACAGCATGTGAACAAGACCGATTCGGCCGTACGTATAACCCATCTGCCCACCGGCATTGTCGTTCAATGCCAGAATGAACGCTCACAGATGACCAACCGTAATACCGCTATGAAGCTTTTAAAGGCTAAGCTTTTGGATTTGGAGATCAGGAAAAAAGAGGAGGAAATCGCTAAATTAAGGGGAGACCAAAAAGAAATCGCCTGGGGGAGCCAGATCCGTTCCTACGTCATGCACCCTTACCAGATGGTCAAGGATCACCGTACGGGAATGGAAATGGGTAATGTCGAAGCATTTTTAGACGGACAGATAGATGCTTTTATCGAGGCATTTTTGAGTTGGCAGGCTGTTGGGAAAAGTGATCGCGGAAGAAGTTGATCGGGATGTTCTTAAAACGCCTAGGCGGTTTTTTGGGGATTACTTCAGGTGTGTTTTTAACGGCACTGGGCCTGGATATCTTTTTGGTGCCCAATAAAATTGCTGCGGGTGGCATCAGCGGTATCGCCACTATCCTTCATTTTGTAATTGGCACGCCGGTCGGTGCGACGATGCTGGCTTTGAATGTGCCCTTATTTATATTGGCCATTTACCACCTAGGGTTTCAGTTTGCAGTTCGTTCTCTGTATGGGACCTTTGCCTTATCCGTTTTCGTGGATGTTATGGTTAGATTTCTACCTATCTACACGGGTGACCCCCTATTGGCCGCCCTATTTGGTGGTGTCATTGTTGGTTTAGGTTTAGGTCTAGTTTTCAGATTTAACGGGACCACCGGCGGAACTGACATGGTCGCGGCGCTTTTGCGCCGTTTTATTGGTTTTAATTTAGGGCAACTGCTGTTTGCGGTGGATGGTGCAGTTGTTCTGGCTGCCGGCCTGGCTTTTCGTTCGGCGGAACTGGCCATGTACGCCTTCATTACAATTTTTGTTACCGCCTGGATTATTGACCTGGTCCAGGAAGGATTAAGCTACACAAGGGCTTTTATAATCATATCGGACAAATCCACGGAGATCGCCCGGGTAATCACTGGCGATATTAACCGGGGTGCAACACTTTTACATAGTAGGGGGGTGTATACCGGGGTTGATAGGTATGCAATCTTATCTGTAGTCGGTAGGGCGGAGGTATCTAAGCTAAAGGGGATTATTTACAAAATAGATCCCGGGGCTTTTGTTATTTTGGCGGAGGTGCATGAAGTATTGGGTAGGGGGTTTAAGAAACCGGGTGGAGATTAAATTTTTTTGGGGGGATGGGTTATGCAACAGGGGATCTACCAAGATTTAGAACAAAAGGCCAGGCAAATCAGAAGTCATATTGTCCGCATGACGGGGGAGGCAGGTTCCGGGCACCCGGGGGGATCCTTGTCCGCGGCGGATATCGTTACGGCATTATACTTTAAGCTTATGCGGCTTGATCCCGACAATCCGCTATGGTCCGGGCGCGACAGGTTTGTGCTGTCGAAGGGACATGCTGCCCCGGTGCTGTATGCGGCCCTAGCGGAAAAGGGATTTTTTGAGACGGAGGAACTCTTGACACTGAGAAAGCTGGGTAGCAGACTACAGGGACACCCGGATATGCGGAGGCTCCCGGGGGTGGAGATGTCCACGGGTTCGCTGGGGCAGGGGCTTTCGGCGGCAATCGGCATGGCTTTGGCGGGTAGGTTGGACAAGCAGGGCTACCGGGTATATGCCATGTTGGGGGACGGGGAAATCCAGGAAGGGCAGATTTGGGAGGCATCCATGGCCGCCGCCCACTACCGCTTGGACAACCTTACCGCTTTTTTGGACTACAATGGTTTACAGATAGACGGGCCGGTGGAAAACATTATGTCACCGGAGCCGGTGGTTGATAAATGGCGCGCCTTTGGCTGGCATGTGCAGGAGATAGACGGCCACGACTTTGGGCAAATAATTGAGGCGGTAAATGTGGCACGGGAAGTAAGGGGTAAACCTTCAATGATAGTGGCCAGAACGGTAAAGGGCAAGGGTGTATCCTTTATGGAAAACGAGGTGGGCTGGCACGGCGTTGCCCCCACGGCCGAACAGGTGGAACAGGCACTGCAAGAGTTAGCTGTCTAAATTACAATGGAAGGGACTAGATGGAACAATGGGGGACAAAATTGCCACTAGGGTTGCTTATGGAAAAACATTAAGAGAACTGGGTGCCGAAAAGCAGGATATTGTAGTGTTGGACGCGGATCTGGCAGGATCCACAAAAACAGCGGAGTTTGGCAAGGAATTTCCCGATAGATTTTTCAACATGGGTATTGCGGAGGCAAATATGATAGGAGCCGCCGCGGGATTGGCGGCTTCCGGTAAAATTCCGTTTTGTAGCACATTCGCTGTTTTTGCAACGGGAAGGGTATATGATCAAATAAGGAACAGTGTGGCCAATCCGGCCCTAAATGTTAAAATCGCCGCTTCGCACGCGGGGCTGACCGTGGGCGCCGATGGCAGTTCTCACCAAACTGTCGAGGACATTGCTTTGATGCGGGTGTTGCCCAACATGAGGGTTTTTGTGCCGGCGGATGCCGTGGAAACCCGTGCCCTGATTCGGGCCGCGGCCGCATTGAAAGGTCCCGTTTACATAAGGTTGGGTCGTTCCGCGGTTCCTGTTATCCACAAGGCCGATACGGAAATCCTCCCCGGTAGGGCGGTCAGGCTGAGGGAAGGGCAGGATGTGGCCATTATTGCCACCGGGATAATGGTGGCGGAGGCACTCGCGGCTGCCCGGGCTTTAGAGGAGGAAGATATCAGTGCGGCGGTCCTGGACATGCACACCATAAAGCCGCTGGACACCGAAGCCGTGCTCCAACTGGCACGTACAACCGGGGCGTTGGTGACTGCGGAGGAGCACAGCATTATAGGCGGCCTGGGTAGTGCGGTGGCGGAAACCCTTGGCGAAGGGTACCCGGTCCCCATGGAGAGGGTGGGGGTAGAGGACACCTTCGGCGAATCGGGGGCACCGGATGAACTCTTGGAAAAGTATGGTCTCACTGCTGGGGACATTGCTGCCGCCGCACGTAGGGTTCTAAAACGCAAGAAGTAACCGGATATATACAAGGGAAAGGGGTTACCCCCCTTTTTTTTGTCTTTATTTGAAAGGATTTGACGGGATTAGTGTCGAATTTCCTACAGGCCGGGAACTATTATCCAACCGGTTACGTCAAATTTTTTAAAGGCATTAAAATCCGAACACGGGGGAGTTATACAGCATGATTCGCTTTTATAATGTTTCCAAGGTTTACGCTACCGGTGTTCATGCTTTATCAAATGTATCCTTTAGTATATCCAAGGGTGAGTTTGTATTTCTGGTCGGCCCCAGCGGGGCGGGAAAGACCACCATTTTGAAACTGATATTTCGGGAGGAGGAGCCCTCCCGGGGGCAGATACTTTTCAATGGCAGAAGCCTGGTAAGAATTCGCAACAAGGAGTTGCCCTATCTACGACGTAAGTTTGGCATGATCTTCCAAGACTTTAGGCTTCTCCCCGGAAAAACCGTATATGAAAATGTTGCTTTTGCGCTGGAAATTATAGGTGCACCAAAAAAACAAATCGAAAAAGCAGTCCCCGCTGTTTTGGCAACCGTAGGTTTATCGGAAAAATTTGACGCCTTTCCGGATGAGCTATCCGGTGGCGAACAGCAAAGAACCTGTATAGCGCGTGCCATTGTCAATAACCCTATACTGGTAGTTGCCGATGAGCCCACCGGTAATCTTGATCCCGAAACTTCATGGGATTTGATGAATTTGCTGGTTGAGATAAACAAAAGGGGGACGACAATTATCATGGCCACCCATGCCCGGGAGATCGTCGACGCCATGCACAAACGTGTGCTTGCGTTGGACAAGGGCCGCCTAGTAAGGGATGAGGAGAGGGGAACCTACGATTATGGCACTTAAAAATCTCGTTTACTATTGTCGCGAGGCTG
Source organism: uncultured Clostridia bacterium (assembly GCA_964554735.1). Taxonomy (GTDB): domain Bacteria; phylum Bacillota; class Desulfotomaculia; order Desulfotomaculales; family CAZKPV01; genus CAZKPV01. Next base: position 2,409 of record CAZKPV010000045.1, on the reverse strand, counting down.
TCCGTTCCCTTTTTAGAAACAGTTGGTTTTCCGTTACGTCAATCGGTATTGTGGCCATATCCCTAATTATTTTAGGTATATCGGTTTTGTTGGTTATCAACGCCAACACCATAGCGGCATCGGTAGAATCCGATGTGGAGATTACGGTATTTATGGTTGACGAGGCCACCGAACGCCAGGTTGAGGATTTGAAAAACCACCTGGGTGGGCTTTCCGGTGTGGAGGAGGTCCGTTTTATCCCTAGGGAAGAGGGGCTTGAAAGTATGCGGGAGAGCCTGGGGGATGTTGTGGACGGTATGGAAGAAAACAACCCCCTCCCCCATGCCTTTCGGATTAAAACGCAAAACGCTGGTCAGGTGCAGGGAGTTGCCCTTCAGGTAGAAAGGCTGATCGAAGTTGACAAGGTTCGCTATGGGCAGGGATTTGTTGAAAAGTTGCTGTCCGTCACGGCGTGGGTCCGTATGGCCGGCCTGATAGGCGTTGCCCTTTTGACGGCCTCAGCAGTGTTTTTAATCGCCTCCACCATACGTCTGTCCGTTTATGCCCGGCACAAGGAAATAAATATTATGAAATTTTTAGGAGCCACAAACTGGTTCGTGCGCGGGCCCTTCCTTTTGGAAGGGATGATACTTGGCTTTGCCGGTGCCTTGTTGGCCTCGGTGGTTGTAATTTTCAGTTACCAGGCTCTGGCCAGCAGAATCAGTGTATCACTGACCTTTTTGTTTCACAGCGTACCGCTAGGCAATGATCTTTTTTTACAGTTGACTGCGAGTTTGCTTGTTCTGGGTTTACTAATAGGTGCATTGGGAAGCATACTGTCTTTGAGAAAACACCTGGAGGTTTGATTGGAAAGGAAGGTAAAAACAATGACCGGTATTTTTAAAAAATTGCTCTACCTTCTAGTTGGGTTTTTCCTGCTGGTTGGTACATGGAACACGGCTTTTGGAGCGAACCTCGAGCAGCAATTGGACAACATTAGACAGGAGCTACAGCAGCGGAAACAACAGGAAAGTAACGCAAAAAGGGATGTTTCCAATTATGCCTCCGAGCTGTCGGAAATAAACCGTACGATCAATGATACAGATAGTCAGTTAAACAACATAATGATTGCCCTGAACACTACCGAGGAAAAGATTAGGGCAACGGAAGAAAAGATCAGGGAGGCGGAGGTCAGGCTGTCGAAGAAAAACGATGAGCTAGCCAAAAGGGTCCGCTACATATACGAGAATGGCACGACCAATTACCTGGAAGTTGTATTTGACGCCATTGATTTTAATGATTTTGTCACACGTACCGAGATGATGAAGTGTATGGTTGAAAGTGATGTCAAGGTCATTGATTGTGTCAGGGCGGAAAGGGAAGTTATACAGAAGGAAAAATCTGCCCTGGAAGCCGAAAAAGCCAGTTTAAATGAACTGCTAAAGCGGCAGAGGGAGATAAAAGTTAAGTTACAGGAGAAGCAAAACCAGCAACAACAACTGGTTAGTAGGGCAAAAAGTGATCTAGCACGTTTTTCCGGTGAAATAGACCGTTTGGAAGCCCAAGAGTCGGAAATTATCCGCCAACTGGTATTGCAAAATGGCGGTAGCAAGGACTATGTCGGGGGTGAATTTACCTGGCCGACGCCGGGCCATACCTGGATAACCTCGGAATTTGGAAATCGGCCCCACCCGGTTTACGGCGGGACAAAATTCCATGCCGGCATTGATATAGGTGCACCCATGGGCGCGAGTGTAGTGGCCGCCCAAAGCGGCGAGGTTATTGATGTCAGTTATATGACCGGTTATGGTAATGTGGTAATATTACAGCACGGTGGCGGCATTGTGACCCTTTACGCCCACTTATCCAGACAGTTAGTCAAAAAGGGTCAGTGGGTTGACAAAGGTAAGGAAATAGCCAAAGTGGGTTCCACGGGCGTTTCCACGGGTCCACATTTGCATTTTGAGGTAAGGGTAAACGGTAATCCGGTCAACCCCCACAATTACCTGTAGCCGTTTCTTTTGTTGTAATTTTTGCCATAGAAATGTAGTATAATATCAATGTGGTAATTAGGGGCATGAAAACCGGAATGGGGCGGTGTTTTTTTGAGGAATAGATTTTCCAGGTTCAAGGGTTCGAGGTTGCTTTCGGCTTTTTTTTTGGCCGTGTTAATCATAGTCCTGGTCGGTTTCTCCTTGTTGATTACAAACTTCAAGGACATAGGTAATCTTGTAAAAGTCATTACTTTGGTTAAAAGCCAGTACCTGTGGGAGGTTGAATCCACCGACCTGGTGGACGGTGCCATCAAGGGTCTGGTTGAATCCCTTGACGACCCCTATTCAGTATATCTGGAGCCTTCAACTTTCAAACAGTTGCGTGAGCAAATACAGGGATCCTTTGCCGGGCTTGGTCTACTGGTGGGGATGGAGG
>CAZKPV010000044.1:0-11423 GCA_964554735.1 uncultured Clostridia bacterium | reverse complement strand
TTAAAACATTTTCCATAGCCCCGGTACTGATAAATTGCTTCCCCACCGCCAGACCGTAAATAAAGCCGGTGCAGCCGGCCTGCAAATCAAAGGCCCCACAGTTGGCCCCCAACCTATCCTGCACTAAACAGGCCGTGGCCGGGAACAACATATCCGGGGAAGAGGTACAAACTATTACCAGATCCAGCTCCTCCGGCCCTATACCCGCGTCCTCAAGTGCCTTGACAGCGGCATCCAAGGAAATATCCGAAGTGGTCTGGTTCTTGTCGGCGATATGGCGGGTATTGATGCCGGTCCTGGTGCGAATCCATTCATCACTGGTATTTACCATAGCCTCCAGGTCATCATTTGTTAGGATTTTGTCCGGTATTGCAACACCCAAACCGGCAATGCCGGCGGAAAAGCAAGGCCTAGACATCTGCTCGCGAAACCTCCTTTGGTAATGCCCGAACGATATTGTCACGTATTGCACCAACGATATTTTTATTTACCGACTCACAGGCAATCCCAATCGCACTTTTTACGGCACGGGCGTTGGAGTTACCATGGCAGACAATCGATACGCCATTTACACCCAGTAGGGGCGCCCCCCCATGTTCCCTGTAATCCATTTTACGCAGCAAACCCGACATCAAAGAGCCATCCCTCACTTCATTATGTAAAAATCTTATGAACTCCTTTGCCAGTCCTTCCCCGGCCTTCAAAACAATATTTCCCACAAAACCATCACATACAATTACATCGGCATCCCCGTTAAATATATGGCGGCCTTCAACATTTCCTATGAAATTGCAATCCAACTTCTGCAACATAGGCAAAGCCGCCAGGGTCAGTTCATTGCCCTTGCAATTCTCCTCCCCGATACTCAACAGGCCTACCCTTGGATTCGGAAGACCCAGAATCTTGTCGGCATACAATTGGCCCATTACGGCAAATTGCAGTAGGTTTTTCGGCTTACAGTCAATATTTGCCCCAACATCCATGAGCAAGGCCACACCATTTTTACTGGGTAGTATCCCCGCAAGCCCCGGCCTGTCGATACCCTTAATTCGACCCAGCAGAAGAATTGATGTCGCCATTGATGCACCCGTGTTGCCGGCCGATACCACCGCATCCGCGTCTTTTTCTTTAACTAACCCAACGGCCCGTACAATGGAAGAGTCTCGCTTTTTGCGGATTGCTATGGCGGGTTTTTCCTCCATGCTGATAACTTGAGGGGCATGTAGAATGTCTAGATTTGAAACATTTTTACCCCCACACTTTTGCAAAACCCTTGCAATGCGTTCCTCATCTCCCACAAGAACAACCTTTACCCCAAATTCATCGATGGCCTCTAACGTGCCCTTTATAATTTCCCCGGGAGCATTGTCCCCTCCCATAGCATCCACTGCTATTCTCATAAAGGCGGAACCCCTTCCTTGAAAGCAAAAATTAAAAATTTCCCCTCATAGACTGTTTCACCTTTTACGGTAGAGGAAACCCGAACCACATATTTGTTTCCCTTGTTTTGAGTAATTGCGGCCCTAGCAACAATCTTTTCGTCCTTAAAAACCGGACGTTTAAAACTAGATTTCGCCGTACCTGTCAGTGCTATTTCAGAATCAATAAGAGCCACCGCCAATGAGTTCGCCTGGGCAAAAAGATAATGTCCTCGGGCCACCTTGGTTTTGTGAAGGGTCATGTTAGGCGTTATCCTTAATATTGACACACCCTTTTTACCCACTTTGAGCTCAACTAGCTCGCCTATTAGCTCAGTTCTCTCAAGGGTTCTAACCCGGCCGTATACCCCTTTTGCAACTTCCTTAATTCTTTCCCTTAATTCGGGTATATTTAACTCAAGCCTATCCAATCTAACAGTTTGTATACTAACACCCATTATCTCCGACATATCCTTGTCAGTGAGAAAGGGGTTGTTTTTAAAAGTTTTTTTAATGGTGTCTTGTCTTTTTTCTTTATTCACCCTTACACTTCCCAACTTTTTAGTACCAGGTACTAAGCCAGTATACCTTTTTATTGAAAAAAAAGCAACCCCCGTTAACCCCCCGTATTGACCACTCGGAAACTTAATTGTGCCAATAGACTGAATATTCTATCAATGGGTATAATTCCTTGCTAAAATAGTATAAATAATCTCTTTAAAATTACAGAAAGGAGGTAAAACAATGTGTGCACAAAAAGTATCGTTACTGGCAAGTGACAATCTTATTTACCCGCCGGAAAAATTTGTTCAACAGGCACACGTACGCGATCTTAATATTTACGATAGTGCCGCCGAGGACTTGGAGGGATTTTGGGCCCAGCAAGCGGAACAACTTGATTGGTTTGAAAAATGGGATAAAGTGCTTGAGTGGGATTTGCCGTATTCCAAGTGGTTTGTTAACGGCAAGCTAAATGTATCCTACAACTGTATCGACCGACATCTTGCCACACGACGCAAAAACAAAGCTGCTTTAATTTGGGAGGGCGAACCCGGCGATTCAAGGATTTTAACCTATCAACAGCTTTACTACGAGGTTACCCGTTTTGCTAATGTACTCAAAAAACTGGGCGTCAAAAAAGGTGATGTGGTAACCATGTACCTGCCCATGATCCCGGAATTGCCCATTGCCATGCTGGCCTGTGCCCGTATCGGCGTACCCCATAGTGTAATCTTCGGCGGCTACTCAAGTGATGCTATCAGTGAACGAGTAAATGATGCCAACTCCCGTTTTATAATTACGGCCGACGGGGGTTGGCGTAGGGGAAAAGTCATACCCCTCAAAAATAATACCGACATGGCCTTGAAAAAAAGTGAAGGTGTAGAAAAAGTCATTGTAGTCAACCGCATTGGTAAGCCGGATATTTGTAAAATGAAAGAGGGGCGGGACTATTGGTGGCACGAACTTATGGAAGATGCACCACTTCATTGTCCGCCGGAAGAAATGGACGCGGAAGACACATTTTTTATTCTTTACACCAGCGGCTCCACCGGAAAGCCTAAGGGCGTAATCCATACCACCGGAGGTTATCTAACCGGTGTATCCGCCACCCACAAAATGGTGTTCGATATTAAAGATGAAGATGTGTATTTTTGCACCGCTGATATAGGATGGATTACCGGTCATAGCTACCTGGTCTACGGCCCACTGTCCAACGGAGCAACGTCTGTAATGTACGAAGGATCTCCCGACTTTCCCGCAAGAGACCGCTTTTGGGCTATCATAGAAAAATACGGAGTAACCATTTTTTATACAGCCCCCACCGCTATCAGAGCCTTCATGAGCTGGGGGGAAAAATGGCCCCAAATGCGTGACTTGTCCACCCTACGTCTTTTAGGAACAGTGGGGGAACCCATTAACCCCGAAGCATGGATGTGGTATTACAGAAATATCGGCAAGGAAAAATGCCCTGTTGTGGATACCTGGTGGCAAACAGAAACCGGCATGATTCTGATTACTTCACTGCCCGGTGCCGTGCCAATGAAACCGGGATCCGCAACCTTCGCCATTCCGGGCCTGGAAGCGGAAATTTTTAATGGCGCCGGTAAGCCCGTTCCCCGTGGCACACAAGGATTTCTAGTATTAAAAAACCCGTGGCCGGCCATGTTGAGAAGCCTTTATAATGACGACGAGAGATATGTTGACACCTATTGGTCACAATATGAAGGTGTTTATTTCACCGGTGATGCGGCCACTATGGATGACGATGGTTATCTCTGGATAACAGGGCGGGTTGACGATGTTATCAACGTCTCCGGACATAGAATCGGCACCGCCGAGGTGGAAAGTTGTCTCGTGGAACATCCAAGTGTTGCAGAAGCAGCCGTTATAGGAATTCCGCATGAAATTAGGGGGGAAATAATTGTAGCTTTTGTTACCTTAATAGAAGGTTTCGAAGGCAGTGATGGGCTTGAAAGGGAGCTAAAAGCCCATGTGACCAAGAAAATTGGTGCCTTTGCCCGCCCATCGAGCATCCTTTTCTCGGCCGATCTGCCTAAAACCCGCAGCGGTAAAATTATGCGTCGCCTGTTAAGAGATATTGCAACCGGTAAAGCCCTTGGGGATACCAGCACCTTGGCTGATCCTAACGTAATAGCAAATCTGCGGGAAAGATACGGAGATGAAAACTAAAATGCAAACAAGCCAAACTAAGGGTTGGATCGTTACTATGGCCGGGCTAGGCATTAACCTTTGTTTGGGAGTGCTGTATTCCTGGAGCGTTATAAAAAATGCGCTCACGACGGATCTTGGCTGGACCAATACGGCCGCATCAATCCCGTATACAGTTGCAATCCTGGTCTTTGCTTTTGTGATGGTGCCGGCGGGTCGCCTCACAGATAAATGGGGTCCCAGAATAGTTGCCACCCTAGGGGGGATCTTCGCCGGAGGAGGGATGGTCCTTGCAAGCCTCAAAATGGACTTAACTGTCCTTATCCTCACCTTCGGCATACTTGTTGGGGCGGGGATAGGATTGGGCTACGCAGCACCCACCCCCTCTGCGGTAAAATGGTTTGGCCCCCACAAAAGGGGACTGATAGCCGGATTGGTTGTAGCCGGTTTTGGGTTAGCATCGGTCTATATAGCCCCGCTCACTAACTACTTGCTAAATTACGGTATTTCAAGAACATTCATGATAGAAGGCATTATTTTTGCGATAGCCATCGTTTTACTTTCCCAACTTTTATCCTTTCCACCAAAAGACTACAAACCACAAATGCCAACCGTCACCACGGAAAAGGATAAAACATCTAACACCACAAAATATGAATACGGATGGAGGGAAATGCTTGCCACACCGGCTTTTTATATCATGTGGATTACTTTTGCCCTGGGGGCGGGGACCGGCTTGATGTTGATTGGACATCTGGCTTCCATCGCCCAGCTCCAAGCCAACGTTAGTTACGGCTTTATCCTTGTTGCTCTACTAGCTATAGCCAATGCCGGCGGTAGAATTGTTTCCGGCTGGCTTAATGATATTTTAGGCAGTGTCAACACCTTGTTCCTGGTCTTTCTTATTCAGGCGGCCAACATGTTCCTTTTTGCCAAATTTACCACCGGCTTTACAATAATTATCGGTGCCCTGGTAGCCGGTTATTGTTACGGTGCCTTACTGTCGTTATATCCTTCACTAACTTACAACTACTATGGAACCAAACACGCCGGAGTAAATTACGGCCTTGTCTTTACTGCCTGGGGAATCGGCGGTTTTGTGGGACCCATTGTTGCCGGTAAGGTAGCGGATTTAACCGGAGTCTACAACAATGCCTACCTCATTACCGGTGTAGCATGTGTTGTCAGCGCAATGCTGATAAGAAAAATGATGGCACCCAAGGACCCCGACCCTATTCTGACCCGACACGAATTGCAGGAAAGTATGTGAGAAGAATAGGCCCAAACCGGGCCTATTCTGCTTTTACCACTTCTTTATTTTTGTAATAACCGCACTCCGGACATACGCGATGCGGCCGAATTAGTGCGTGACATTGTGAACATTCAGCCAATGTTGGTTTGGAAATTTTATTTTCCGCCCTACGCCGCCTTCCACGCAGTTTAGATAATCTTCTCTTGGGTACCCCCATTACATACACCCCCTATCCGCCTAAAACAAGTATCATTTCATTTTTTCTCAAGCAAAATTTTCAATTTGGCCAAACGTGGATCAAGATCATCTTGCTCGCAACTGCAACTTCTCTGGTTCAAATCTTGTCCGCATTTCTGGCACAAACCTTTGCAATTCCTCGAACAAACAGGTTTCATGGGTATGGCCAGCAAAATATATTGGACCAATTGCGGGCCAAGGGAAATCGAGTTCCCTGAAAATTCAGTGCAATCCTCCGAATCCTTGACATCCGTGCAATATCATTCATTAAAATCAATATTCAGGGGGTAATTGTATTTTCCCAAGCAACGGCTGCAAGTCATTTCCAGGGTAGACCTTACATCGCCGGTTGCACCTATAAAATCACCGTGATTAACAAAATCCAAACTTACACAAACGGGTTTTATAAAAGAAAACAATTCGCCGCCAATTTTGATAGGTTTGTGATCCCCACATCGTTCAAAATGTAGTGAAGCGTCCTTTTTAAATTTAATTTGTTCAAGGTTGACCTTAAACATTTCCTGCCACCTTTGTTTAAACACGATTAATTATATTAACTCACTGTATGTTTGTCAATCCTTTAATGGATAACCAGTTCGCCTTGGTTGTTAATGCGGGCAGTGATGAATTTTGTGGTAACACCGAATTTGTAAGCTTCATTGCCCACTTGTATATGTACATTGGGGTGGGCTGTGTCTATCTCAATTACTCCCCGGGGATCAACCTTGAAAAAGGTTGGGGCACCGGCCTTGGATCCGGCCGTGGTGACCTTGATAAAATCGCGGGCCCGTGTGGTACCTCCCCTGACTATACCGGCCAAGCCCTTAACTTTTACCGACCGACCGGCCCATAGGTTTGCCCGATAACATCCACGGCCAATGACTACAATATCCCCATAAGCCTCCACATGGGTACCTTGTATGTAGTGGGCCGTAACCGAGGACTCACCTTCCTGAATCTTCCCCAAACCACCAAGCAATTGCCGCGCCAGTTCGGCTAGATCTGACAGTAGATCAATACTAAAGTCCGACCCTGTTTCCGCGGTTAATAATTTTTTTAGGGGATCGACTATGGCAAAAACGTCATGAACTTGTTCCGCCATAACCCCCCGGTAGTTTTCCTCTATACCTGCCAACACTTCATCTAAATATTCAAACTTGGTTTTCAATAATTGGTGGAATATTGGAATCCAGCCCCGCGAAGCCACAACGGGGGCAAAGGACGGATCCTTGGCAAGATTATGCAGGACTTTACTGCAGTCCCCCAAACCCTTGGCCAAAAGTTCCCACTTGTCCCTGCATTTTAAATGCAACAGGGCTGTCCCACCCGCCCGGACGGAACCACCCACAAGGTTGTTGCGAACAACAACCCTCCCGCCTGCCTCAAGTTTTGCGCGTCTGACATTTCCGTTAACCTCAATGTCCACGCCCGCCTGTATCACCATATTCTCTTCAACATCTTTATTTACTATGACTGTACCGTCAAACAAAACATTGCCGGTTTTTAAATTTACCCCTTCATTCCGCACTAAAGTGGGCGATACGCTTACCCTCCCCCTGCTGTCCGTTGGAAGCCCGTTAATTGTGGCCACAATTTTGATATTGTCCACAATTTCACAACCCTTACCTACCAGTAGTTTTGCCTCTTTTACAGGAGGCGGGGGTATCATTTCGCCGGTGACGGAGGTGCCCGGCTTTCCAGGTTGCGGCGGCCGCTTTACTGCCAGTTCCGTACCAATTTTGACAGTTGGTATACGGACAAGCCCGCGCCAATCAACCTTTCGCGAGCTTTCATCCGGCAGTTCATAGCTGGTCCGCTCCCTAAATTTTAACTCAACATAACCGTCCTTTCCTGGGGTCGGCGGGATGCCGCGGGCAACCACCCGGGTCTCACCCCTCGATTCAACTGCCAGGGTTGCGATTGCTCCAAAGTCCAAGCCGGTATTGATGCCAAAATTTCTGATTGATCTTTCGATATCCTGGGCCGTTATCGGTTGCTCTTTCACCTCCAATGCCGTCGGATCAGAATCCCCCTGTTCCGCCTCGAGTTTCGGCGGGGGCTTTATACATGCCGTGGCCTCAAGCCCGTCCGGGGAAATTTTAATTACAACCTCCGCCGGCGGCGATTCCTGCTTCTCTACCCTGCTGTCCGCGTCAATTCCGTTTTTTTTAACCATCTGCCAACCAAGCGTTTCGGTGAGGAAACTAGGTTATTCACCTCTTTCTTAAATTTTATTAAATACTTCTTCTTGAACAGTGTCCCCATTCCCTTGCCCAAACCAAATCTTTTTGGGCTAAAGTAGCAGAATCTTCCCAGGAATAGGTACAACATACACTCATATACATAGAAATATAATCTTAGATGAGAAGGAAGAAAGTGTGTTAAAATTTGCCGGTAGCCCCAACTACATACATCGGTACATCCTTACAGCCGGGATTTTGATTCTGTTGATCCTCATGATCATTCATCCCGCGGTTGTATATAATGGCGCCCTAACCGGTCTGCAAACCTGGTGGACTATAGTTTTCCCTTCCCTTTTACCCTTCTTTATAATTTCTGAAATTATGATCAGCACAGGAATAGTACATTTTCTGGGGGTTATAACAGAACCAATTATGCGACCTGTTTTTAATATACCCGGCTCCGGATCATTCGCCGTAGCAGTTGGCTATGCCAGCGGTTTTCCAGTGGGGGCCATGATTACGGCCAACCTCCGCAAAGAGGGTCTTTGTACAAGAATAGAAGCCGAAAGGATGCTCTGCTTCACCAACAACTCAAGCCCGCTTTTTATGCTGGTTGCGGTTGCGGTAGGTATGTTTAATCATCCGGCACTTGGCTTTTACATTGCCGGAACTCACTATTTAGCCAATATAACCATAGGGGTAGCCCTACGTTTTTACCGCCGCGAGGATCCCGAACGAATACCGGAACAAGTCTTCAAACGCGGGTTAATCGAAAGAGCATTCAAGGAATTCATCTATATAATGACAAAGGAAACGCGTCCTATAGGTAGGATTCTTGGTGATGCAGTTAAAAGTTCTGTTAACAACCTGCTGACTGTAGGTGGGTTTATTATTTTTTTCGCCGTATTAATCCTGCTTCTGACAGAATGTCAAGCAATTGAAGGTATTTCTAGGGTACTTGCTTTGTTTCTTACACCCTTCGGCTTTGAACCAACTGTCTACCCCGCCCTTGCCAGCGGTATTTTTGAAATGACAATTGGGGCCAAACTAGCCAGCGAATCAACGGCACCACTGCTACAGCAGGTGGTAATCGTAGCCATGATCCTCGGGTGGAGTGGTTTGTCCATCCTGGCGCAGGTTGCCAGTATGATTTCGGAAACTGACATCCGTATTTTCCCTTTCATTTGCACCCGGATCGCCCACGGTCTTTTAGCCGCCTTGTATATGTTTTTTGTCTTTAATTTCTACAATGTGACACCGGTTTTATCAAACGGGGTTCAAGATCCACTGGCATCGTATTTTTTTACTCGGGCAAACATCCTTGCTTCCCTGAAAAATTTTTTTATCATGATGTCCGGTTTTGTTATCTTTTCCGCGGTATTGCAAACACTTTATTATGTAGCCGACTTTTTCAAACTGGCATTAATCAGAAGGCGTTAGGTTGTCTTTTTTTACCCCCTGGAGTTCCCCACGGCCCTGTCGGATCTGTTCAATAATATCGGATAATTTTTCTTCGAGGTTTGCCAAAATATCATCGGCATAGCCGTGTGCTCCTTCTTTTATCTCCCTTGAAAGCGCCTCCGATCGCCTAATAATTTGTTCCGCCATTTCCTGGGCCTGTCGGACCACTTCACTTTCTTCTGTTTGCTTTGAAATCTGTATTTTTGATTTCTCAACAATTGCCTGTGCCTCTTCCTTGGATTCGGCAAGGATTGTATCCCGCTCCTGTAAAACCCAACGGGCTTGCCTTATCTCCTCGGGCATGACTGCCCGAATGCGGTCCAGGAAATCCAATATTCTTTCTTCATCAATCAGGATCTTATGGCTTAAGGGAACCTTGAAGCTATCTTCAATCAGTTCCTCCAACTCACTGAGTACATTGAATAACTCCATTATTTTGCACCCTCTCCGGTCTCACCCTTCAACTCGAAATATTTTTCTTTCAACTTGCTCTCTACGTGGGGCGGAACAAGTTCACGAACACAGCCGCCATAGAGGGCTATTTCCTTTACACCACTGGAGCTGATAAAGGAAAACTCCGCCCTAGTCATCAAAAAGACGGTGTCAATACTTTCAACGAGTTTTCTATTAGTTAAAGCCATCATGAATTCATTGTCAAAATCCGAGATGGCCCTCAACCCTCTCACTATAACCTGGGCACCTTGCTGTTTAGCATACTCAATAGTTAGCCCATCAAATGCATCAATTTGGACATTATAGTAGGGCAATAACACATGTTTCAATATACTTACCCTTTCCTCTATGGTAAATAAAGGATTCTTATTGGGATTTATGGAAACCGCCACTATTAGCTGATCAAAAAAACATGCCGCCCTCTCTATAACATCAAGATGACCGAAAGTTATGGGGTCAAAACTGCCCGGGTATACTGCAATACGCAAATAATCCTCCTCCTGTTTCCCTATCATTCATAAAATGAAAGTTTAGTATCACCATAATATTCTTCACGGGTTAGAGCCAAATCTCCTATAATCTTTTCCGTAAATCTGTTCTTGTTGCTTTCCAGGACCAATAATCCTCCTTCATTCAATAATTCACCGGCACTTAAAATCTCCTTTTTAACTGGCTCACTAAAATAAGGCGGATCAAGAAAAATAATATCAAACCTTTTACTCCTAACCGACAGGTAGCCCAAAGCCCTACGCACTTCCATGGAAATGATCTCCGCACGGTCATTAAGTTTTGTCAGTTCCAGATTGCGCTTTATACAATCAACTGCCACGGGATCCTTTTCAACAAAAAAAGCCTCGTGGCATCCCCTACTTAAAGCCTCTATGCCAATACCGCCCGTACCGGCATAAAGGTCTAGAAAGATACTTTGGGGGACCTTGCAGGCCAAAATATTAAATAATGCTTCTTTGACCCTATCGGATGTAGGGCGGATTTTGTCGCCGCGGGGTGCTTTAAGTTTCCGCCCCCTAGCCTCCCCAGCTACAACACGCAAGTCTTTTTTCCCCTCTTTTCCGCCAATATACGAACATTATAGCATATTAATATTTAAAAATCGATTTTAAAAACTTGATTGAATATTTTTCTTAATAAAAGGGAATTCTAGAAAAGAACAACTGTGAGGGGCGAATATCTTGGAGAATAATTTTATGGATAAATTTATAGCCGGCCTCGATTTGGCACTCGAAGCCCACGAAGTAGTTCGGGGACAAAGGGGAGGCGAGATACCGGGAGTAATAGTTGACAAGGAAGATTATGATTTCGCACGGGTTACCACGGTAAAAATAGATGAGGTTTCTGCCGAAAAAGTTATGGGCAAGCCCATGGGTTCGTACATAACGATAGAGTCAACCGCCATCAGGCAAAGGCATCCTGAAATACAAAGCGACCTGGAGGAACTGATCTCGAAATACCTTTCCCAAATGCTTGTTTTAGACCAAAATGAAACAGTTTTGATAGTTGGTTTGGGGAATTGGCATGCAACTCCGGATTCATTGGGTCCCAGGGTGGTTGAATACACTCCTTCCACGCGACACCTTTTCACCTACGCACCGGATCAACTAGCAGAGGGGATGCACTCGGTCTGTAGCCTGGCCCCGGGCGTTTTGGGTATTACCGGGATGGAAACGGCCGAAATAATAAAAGGTGTAGTGGAAAAAATACGGCCTAAGTATATCATTGCCATCGACTCAC
>CAZKPV010000043.1:0-11487 GCA_964554735.1 uncultured Clostridia bacterium | reverse complement strand
CTGAACATAAAGGGCAGCGACCCGAACAATACCACCGACAGCCAACCAAAGCTAGCCACCAAAAACCCTTCTTTGTGGCCGACATGTGTTGATTCCAGTTTTAATCTCAACAGAAATGCTCCCACCACAAGGGTGCCGGCAACAGGCAGCAAAAATATCCCGGCGTTTTCACCGTAGTAAAAGGATAACAACAACGGAAGCATCATTGCAGCCGACTCCGCCAGCAGGAGCATCCCCAATGTCCTCATTACAAATCTTTGGTTCAAAAAACTTTCCCTCCGGAAAATTAAGCATTAACCAATTCTTCCACAATCTCGAGATGGTTGCCTAAACAAAAGATAACTAAATGATCGTGCTCCTTAATATACTCATCGCCCCGGGGTATTATAGCCTTTCCATCCCGTAAAATAGCCCCCACGATTACACCCTTGGGCATTCCCGCCTTACTGAGCTGGCTGTTAGCTAGCCTGCTACCGGGTTGAACCCTCACTTCTACTACCTCCGCCTGCCCGTTTAAAAGCAGGAACACGGACAATAATTTACCCCCGCGTATAAATCGAAGAACTTCTGCCACCACAATCTGTAGGGGGCTGATCGCCGCATCAACCCCAAGCCTTTCAATAAGCGCACTAAAGCCGGGGCGGCTAACCTTGGCAATCACCTGCTTGGCTCCCATTTGCTTTGCCAGCAAGGCTGTCAGTAGATTTTCTTCATCTATTCCGGTAACAGCAATAAAGCCATCCGTCTCGTGGACGCCTTCCTGCTGGAGCAGATCCAAATCAGTGCCATCCGCATTGAGAACCAAGGTGTCATTTAATTTTTCGGCTAGCTCCTCACTGCGCACATGGTCCTGCTCAATTATTTTAACTTTCTTGCCCATTCTTTCCAGTTGGTAGGCGAGATAGTAGCCTATACGCCCTCCCCCGAGAATGATAACATTTCTTACACTTTGCTTTTTATCGCGTTTGATTTTGATGGACAGCTCGTTTATACTTTTGAAATCCCCCAAAACATATATGGTGTCTCCCAAAAGGAGTTTGTCGTCCCCGCTGGGAATGAGCACCTTTCCTTCCCTGGAAATGCCCGCCACAATTGAAGGCATCGGTAGCTCTAGCTCTGTTAAAGTCTTGTTGGCCAAAAACCCCGCCGCCTCTTCATCAATCGTAATCCTTGCCATTTGTACTTTCCCGTCGGCAAAGGGCTCCGTATGTACATTTACCGGCATGACCAAGATACGAACGGCCTCTCTGGCGGCGGCCAGCTCAGGATTTACAACTAGATCAACCCCTATATCGATCTTGGTTAACATGGGATCGCGGGCAAAATCCGGGTCCCGGATCCGGGCAACGGTTTTTTTTATCCCTAACCTTTTTGCATTCAGACAGGCAATAATGTTTAACTCATCGCTGTCGGTAACAGCGACCAGTAGATCACTTGTCCTGACACCGGGGTCACCCAGCACCGGTGTTGTGGCCCCGTTTCCTTTTATAGTCAGCACATCCAACTTTTCATTGACCATGGCCAATCTGTTTTCGTCCTGGTCAATTATAAGTACATCATGACCTGCACTTGACAGGCGCCGTGCAATCTCGATTCCCAGTTTGCCGGCTCCTATTATACTGGCCCTCATATGCTCACCCCTGAACAAGTTTGCACCTCATATCTATAGTTATATTTAAATCCCCTTTAACCTTTTTTAGTTTATCTTGTATTCAAAAATATTATGAAAAAACAGGAACCAAGCCAAATGGTCCCTGTCCGAATTTTTGTTTGTGCTTTTATCTATGCCCCACCGTTACCGTTTGCTAGCTTCATGCCTTCGCTTAGAGCCTCTCTGTTGACTCCTATTAGGTTATGCCGGTGCTTGGGCAAGACTTGTTTTAGGGAGGCAATTACCGCATCCGCCGACACTACACCGGTTGCCCCCAGCAAGGCCCCCAGGATAATATTGTTGGCCACCCTACCATTACCCAGTTCCTCCGCCATTTCATTGGCGGGAATATACAGGACACGTAAATCCTCTCTCTCCACCTTTGAATCTATGAGGGAACTGTTGACCAGTATAAGCCCACCCGGTACTACATCCTTTTCAAACTTTTCCAGTGACGGCCTGTTCATCACGATCAGTGCCGTGGGCTCGCTAACCATCGGTGAACTGATTTCCAAATCTGAAACCGTGATCCCGCAATTGGCGGTACCCCCGCGCATTTCGGGTCCGTACGAAGGTATCCAGGAAACATGTTTTCCTTCATGCATCCCCGCATAGGCAAGGAGTTGACCTGTAGACAGAACACCCTGCCCGCCAAACCCCGCAACCAATACCTGCTCAAGCAACTACTCCACTCCTTCCGGTACTTTAAATTCCCCAAGAGGATAGTAGGGAACCATATTTTCCTCAAGCCATTTGAGGGCTTCGACCGGTGATAGTCCCCAGTTTGTGGGACATGCCGACAGCATCTCAACGATTGAAAAACCGAGACCGGCCATTTGCACCTCAAAGGCTTTTTTGATCATCTTTTTAGCCCTAATCACCGCCCTAGGGCTGTGCACCGAAGCCCGGGCCACATAAGCACTTCCATCTAAGGGCGTGAGTACCTCACACATTTTAACCGGAGATCCGTTTATCTTTTTGTCGCGACCGTAGGGTGTAGTTGTAGTTACCTGATCCAATAAAGTGGTCGGTGCCATTTGCCCTCCGGTCATGGCATATACGGCATTGTTAATAAAGATTACGGTGAAATTTTCTCCCCTCGCGGCGGCATGCACTATTTCCCCCGTGCCAATAGCCGCTAGATCACCATCGCCCTGATAGGTGAATACCACCCGCTCCGGCAATACTCGTTTTATACCCGTTGCCACTGCCGGTGCCCGCCCGTGTGACGCCTGGTAGGCGTCACAATCAAAATACTCATAAACAAATACCGAACAACCAACCGGGGCAACGGCGATGGTTTTTTCCTGTATATCCAACTCGTCAATTACTTCCGCAACTAAACGATGAATTATACCGTGGGTACAACCCGGGCAATAATGAAAAGGTACATCCGTCAGAGATTTCGGCCGGTCAAATACTATCACTACTCTTTTCCCCCTTTATTATTGCTTTAAGCTCGTTTAATACATCAATTACCGGTGGGAGCATTCCTCCACTTCTGCCATAGTGATAAACCGGCCTTCTACCATTTACGGCCAGCCTGACATCTTCAACCATTTGACCCATACTGTATTCTACAGCGAGGAAGTTATTTGCCGTTTTTGATGCCCTTTTGAATACCTCCTGGGGAAATGGCCACAAAACAATAGGTCTGATTAGCCCGGCGGCTATACCGTCTTCCCTGGCCCTGTCGACTACCGCCTTGCATATCCGAGCGGCAGTACCATAGGCCACCATAACGAATTCCGCCCCGTCGAGTTTGTATTCTTCCCATCTTTGTTCTTCTAGAAACATCTTTTTGTACTTCTGGTTTAACTTTATATTGTGTTTTTCCAATTCCTCGGGAACTATATAAAGTGAATTAATAATGTTTTTTTGGGCCCTACCCATTCTTCCGGCTGCCGCCCAGGGTTTTTCGGGCGTCCCCATGTCTTCGGCGCCATCCTCATCCAGCTCCACCGGCTCCATCATTTGGCCCAACACACCGTCACCGAGAAGCATAACGGGATTGCGCCAGTGGTCGGCCAAATCAAAGGCCTCCTTCATCAAATCTATTATCTCCTGCACGGAAGACGGGGCCAACACTAGCAATCTGTAGTCACCATGACCGCCGCCCTTCACCGCCTGAAAATAATCGGACTGGGCCGGTGCAATATTACCCAACCCGGGCCCGCCGCGCATGACATTTACAATTACACAGGGTAATTCCGCCCCGGCTAAATATGAGATACCCTCCTGCATAAGGCTGATCCCCGGACCCGACGACGAAGTCATAACCCTGGCACCGGTACCGGCCGCCCCATACACCATGTTGATGGAGGCAACCTCACTTTCCGCCTGCAAATACAAACCGCCAACCTCCGGCATCCTTTTGGCCAGATAATGCGGCAACTCACTCTGCGGGGTTATGGGGTATCCGAAAAAATAACGGCATCCGGCACGAACGGCACCTTCCCCTATGGCCTCGTTACCCTTCATCAATATCTTGCTCAACCTGCCTTCGCCCCCTTTTCCACCTTGATAACCATATCCGGACACATACGCGCACACAAGGCACAACCCGTACATTTGTCCATATCCTTTACGGTGGCGGGATAAAATCCCATTGCGTTCATATGCTCAGCTGCAACTATTATCTTTTTGGGACATACTTCAATACATAAGCCGCATCCCTTGCAACGATCCTCCCTAAATGAAACAAGTGCCAATAATACCTCTCCCTTCTACCATGGCGGCACCATAAAAAAATCCAATGGAAAAACCGGAACACCATTTATTTCATTTTCCATATCCCCTATCATTTCCCTGCCTATAGCCACAAACGCAATGGGCAAACACAAATTGTTGCCCACTTCCTTTGTCAAGGCCAAGCCTTCCCTAATATTTTCTTCCTTTGTCAGACAACCCAGATGGCCATTGCTGACAAGGGCGGTCACTTTGAGACGGGAGGCCACTTCAATACTCTTTAATATTTTGGTAACTCCCTTTACATCCCTGGTATAGGGTCGAAAGGCATTCACTATAAAAAAAAGCTCGTAGCCGCCTTCCGGCAGAAACGGCTTAAATCTGCCCAGCACAGTAGCCCCTACATCGTCCCCACCGACATCCAGAACGCTGTAGGCATTATCATTGTCGAATACACCCTTTATAAGGGGTGAAAGCGCCGGCAGATCGCCGAAGGCTATCTTTTCATCAGGACAAATAACTTTTAACCCTTTCTCCTCAAGCCTAGTGCGGGCAAGACGGGAGCGAAAATATGGGTTAACAATATCAAGATCGACTAGAGAACACCCCTTGTTATTATATAATAACCTAAGTGCATAATTAATGGCAATCTCAGTTTTACCACTCCCAAGATTACCCGTAAAGATATTTATATGCTTCAATCTACCAATACCTACCCTTATTTAAACTAGGATACATTTTTCGCCGGCAAAAAACAACATCCTGAAGGTTATTTATTGATTAATGTTTTACCTACGCCACAACCTATCAAGGTAGTTTAAGAACTGGTTGCGAGCAATCACTGTAGTTAGGGAATATTTTTCAGCAAATACATGCAATACTACAAGCACGGCCAGATAACCTATCTTCAAATGTATGCCCAATAGCCAAACCGCACTCAGCCCCAGTGCAACCCCCAAGGCATTGGAACCGGTATCCCCCATCATGGACTTTGCATTCAGGTCGTAAGGCATGTACGCAACCAAGCTTCCCGTGAGGGCCAATAGAAAAACCAGATGAGCCTTGCCCCATCCCGCTATAATTAAAAAAACGGCCGTCAACAGAAAGCCTTTTGCTGCCCTCCCCGGTCTTAGGTCCAGTATGTTAATAAAATTAATTGAAAGTGCGATTACCAGGGTATTGATCACTATTTCACTAATATTGGCAATATCGGCCGTGACGCTTCCAAGCAAAACAGCCAGCACAAATCCACCGATGGCTTTTAATGCGCCAGTAGTTAATCTGCCGCTAAACAGGACTTTAAAATGACCTTTCAAACCCGTGACTTCCCGGCTGCCCCAACAGTCATCCGCAAAACCCAATAATGACATTACCCCCATGGCCATAACAAGCCCCAAACTGTAAAAGCGAAGCTGCTCGGGCCACATGAAATAACTTGCGGCCACAGTGCCCAGTATTGCAAGTGTGAATACCAGACCAACCCCAACCGGAATGGAAACACCTTCATAGTTCTTTTTCGTGAATCCGCCCCGCCACACCATGTCTAACAAACGGGGTAGTAATATGGTGGTCAGAAGAAAAGCAATTGCCACCGGAACAGCAATCATTAAAATCCCGACCATCTTATCCATTTCCGTAAAGTTCAAGTTAGGTCACCTGTTCTTTAATCTTTCAAAAGCACATAGGGCCAGCACGGCAGCTATATCCACGAATTGAGCACCACGGTGAATAAAGCCCCTAAGATTCCGTCCTGTTTCCGCGTGGGTCATTTGGACTGGGACCTCCATCAAACTGTAGCCCTTCATCGCCGCCCTGAGGGTTGCCCCAACCTCCACACCAAAACCGCGGGAAAAAGGAAGCATGGCCTCCAAAACGGCACGTTTCATTGCCCGTTGCCCGGAAAGTGGGGATACCATTTCATAGCCGCTGAATAGTTTAATACCATTGCGTGCCAAACCTTTAACAAAACCAAAACCTCCCTTGACTGTTGGGGGTGGAAAACTAGCAATAACCATATCTGCCTTTCCATCCAGCACCGGCCGTAGTAGCAACTGCGCTTCAATCGCCGATTTTCCAAGGTCACCATCCAACAGCAGGACTAGATCGCCAGTAACCAATAGCGCACCGTGGTTTAGTGCCCCTCCCTTGCCGAGGTTTTTTTCTAGGGTACATACCCTGGCCCCGGCTTTTGCCGCAATGTCGGCCGTCTTGTCCGTGGAGGCGTCATCAACCACCACTACCTCATGAACCTGCGGAATAGATAAAGCCGAGCCGACAGTATCGTATATTTTATCCTCTTCATTGTAAGCGGGTATTAATACTGAAACTCTTTTTGTGGACAATCAAGGCCCCCCACATTTAGTTTATGGCCGGAAGTAGCTGTTTGGCAGTTGGTTTTATACCATAGTGTCCTGTTTTACCTTCAATAAGAAGAACCAACGCTAGCTGCCCCGGTATGGTGTCTATATTGTCAACGGTACTGATTCTTTTGTCCTGGTAGGCCGCCATATATGAGCATTTCATACTGCTTTCCTCGACACCATAAACAGTAATCATATTATTCTTAAAATAATCAATCATAGGTATATCAATAATTTTAAATTTATTTTCTTCTTCCGCATTGCAACCGCCGATTATAATTACACCATCTAAGGCTATACCGTAATCACCCTGCATCTCTATTAAATTATTTTGTGATAAATAATTCAAGACGGCCATATTATTACCCTTGTGTATCCCTTGGGCAACTTGTCCTGCTATATACTTTTCAATTTCACTGGTTTTCATATCCCCGATGCCTAACTCGCTCAATATTTGCTCTCTGTTTTCACCTAATTCAAGGCCATTTAATATGGTTGTGGAAGAAACCACCTTGGCTCCGGCGACTCTTAATGTTTCGGCGAGGCCCTCGGGGAAACCATATGGGTTTGTTTCTATTATAGCTAAATTTTTACCCATTATTCTTTCGTTTACCAACAAGGGGAAAACTTCCCTGGCAAAAGTTTTTTGGGCACCGCACTCCAATTCCAATCTATTGGCCCTATCCTCGATGATTTTATTTTCCGCCCTGATCTCTTCCAGTTGCCTTTCTAGACTATCCGCTATTTGCTGTTGCTGCTCCAAGACAGCATCGCTTCCAAGTAGTGTGTTACCTATAAAGATACCAAGCCCTAGCGCTAAAAAAACGGCCACCAATGTGGCAATATGGTACTTAAGATCAATAATCACTGAATCTTCCCCCTACAGCCCCAAGATTAGCCTAAATTGTATATAGATTAACTTCAATAGCTCCCTCGTTGAAGGTGAGGATATGGCAATTATCAAAAAAGGTATTGATGCCGCAATCACTATTTCGGCTAAATGCCTCGGTTTAATGGCCCGGCGGTACAGTTTATTTACACCCTTGGCATCAACCAATATGGATCCTACTTTCAGGCGGACCAGGAAGG
Organism: uncultured Clostridia bacterium; assembly: GCA_964554735.1. Taxonomy (GTDB): domain Bacteria; phylum Bacillota; class Desulfotomaculia; order Desulfotomaculales; family CAZKPV01; genus CAZKPV01. The sequence continues at coordinate 3,699 of CAZKPV010000043.1, read as the reverse complement.
TGCTAGCCATGCCCTTTCTGCCCTTCTCCAGGAAATCGAGCATGTTGGAATGGGTACCGACCGCCACAATCAGCTCGCACCCCTTTTCGTATGCCAGAAGCATGGCTATATCCTCACTTGTACCGGGGGCGGCAAAGGTTTTTGCCTTTAAACCAAGGTTTTCCACCCGCTCAAGCCCGGGTGCCCGGCCATCGGAGTATGCATGAACAATAATTTCGGCCCCACATTTTAAAGTGTTGTCGCTGATGCTGTCCATGTCCCCAATTATTATATCAGGATTGTAGCCGGACTCCAATAGGGCATCCGCTCCCCCGTCAACACCTATTAAAACAGGCTTAACTTCATTGACATAGGAATTAATCGTCCTGAGATCCTGTCTGTAATTATTACCGCGCACCACGATCAGGCAGTGGCGGCCCTTAAACTTGGTTTTAGTAACCGGCACCCTGTAGTCGCCTGAAATTAAACCGAGTTCTTTTTGGGCGTATTGCAAGGTGTTTTCAACAAATTCCAAAAGGGTCTTGTCTAATCCTTTTTTCGCGGCCTCTACCATCCTATTCATTTCGTTACTAGACAAAACCTTTCCCGACCCGATGTATTCCCCCCGGGAAAAAATCTTTGATCCCACAATTTCCACGGAATCACCTTCGTTAATTTTATCAAGGGTTTCCGGGCCGGTCTCATCCACCATATATATGCCGGCATTCAACAGTGCTAAAGGCGCTTTGTTGGGGTAATCAAGTGTTACAGAGGAAGCCGCGTTAATTACAGCCTTAATCTTGGCTTCCAGTAAGGATTGGACAGCAACTTCATCGAGATTGCGGTGGTCTATTACTGCAATCTCCCTGGGTGACAATCTTTTTACTAAATTTTTTGTACGCCTGTCCACCCTAGCCGTACCCCTAATGATTTTAACCATACTGCCACCTCAAAAAAAACCCTGACTATCCAGTCAGGTGTAATTATAATATTTGTTATAACTTTGTAAAAATTATACTACTTAATATATAAACAAGTCAATTTAACACCTTAGTGCCTATCGAAAGCAATTGTTAGGTTTGCATAAACATGGTAAAATGACAGCAAAGGTGGTGAAAAATCGTGTCTACAGTATATACAATCAAAAATTGTATGGAAAACGTTGTGACTTATACGGCAGATAATATGTTGAAACAACTGGATATATGTAAATGTGAAAAGTGTAGGGCGGATATCATAGCGATTGCTTTAAATAATCTTCCCCCCAAATATGTCGTTACAGAAATGGGCCAGTTATATGCAAAGGTCAAAGAGCTGGAACAGCAATTTGCGGTAGATGTCCAGTCAGCGGTCATAAAGGCGGCACTCATTGTCAAGGATAATCCACAACATTGACAGGGATTAACTAACCTTTGTTTCAATGCGTAACTTATCTGCAACCATGGCTATAAACTCCGAGTTTGTAGGTTTGCCTCTTTCCAGATTTATGGTATAACCAAAGAATTTGGTCATCATTTCCACATTACCCCTATCCCATGCTAGCTCTATTGCATGCCTGATGGCCCTTTCAACCCTACTGGGCGTCGTCTTATATTTTTGGGCAATTAGGGGATACAATTCCTTGGTTACTGCTCCCAGCAGATTTACATCTTCGATGACCATCAGAATTGCTTCCCTTAAATAATGGTAACCTTTTATATGGGCCGGGACACCCATTTCGTGTATTATATTTGTGACGGAAACATTCAAATTTTTAGGTTTGGTCGTATGTACATAACTGTCATTTTGATCCCCATCAACTAATTGTTTTATGCGGTTTATGAGAACATTAAAATCAAAGGGTTTCAGAATATAGTAATCAGCGCCTAATTTTAGTGCTTGTTGCGTAATATTGTCCTGGCCAAAGGCCGTCAGGATGATTACCTTTGGTCGTTTTCCTTCCGATTTTTCGGATAGCCTTTCCAATACACCTATACCATCAAGGTGCGGCATTATAATATCAAGAACCACGACATCCGGTTTTTCTTTTTCTATACTTTCCAATGCTTCAAGACCGTTATAAGTCACCCCCACTAGTTCGATATCTTTTTCCTGGGATATGAATTCCTTAAATAGTTCACAAAATTCTACGTTGTCGTCGGCTATTATAATCCTTATGGTTTTATCATCCGCCATGTACCTATACGCCTCCTAACCAAAAGTTGCATTCCTAAATGCTTTTATAAACTTCTATAAAAACCAAAAATCTCCTGCTAATATAATTTTATTGAGTAAAAAAGTACCAGGTTTGTACGCACCTGGTACTCCGTATGTGGATTTAAGGATGATACCCGACTCCTTTAACATGCGTTCGGCCATAACCCCATAGCCCCTTTGGGGGTCATTTATGAAAACATGGGTAACCGCACCCACCAGTTTTTTGTTTTGAATGATTGGGCTTCCGCTCATTCCCTGTATGATACCGCCGGTTTTCTCCAGCAATTTTTCATCGTTAATTTTTATTACCAGGTCCTTGCCGTTTGTTTTAAGTAAGGAATTCACACGTTGTATTTCCACGTCAAATCTTTCAATTTTATTATCCTCAAGAACCGTTAGTATTTCGGCTGGTCCCTCCTCAACCTCCCCATTCATGACAACGGGGATTGGTTCAGGATAGATCGGATTGAATATATTGTTTTCCAAGCGGCCAAATATACCACAAAAGGTATTGCTTTCAATGTTACCGATCGAGTCACCTTTGCTTTCAAATAATCCTATCTTTTCACCGGGCTGACCCCGTTGTCCGGGATGTACGGCACGTATTACTGCACTGACGATACAGCCGTGGGCTAAATTTATGCTTTTTGAGGTTTCCGTATCCGCAATTACGTGGCCTAGGGCACCGTAAATCATTGTTCGGGGTTCATAAAAGGTAAGGGTGCCCACACCCGCCGCGCCGTCGCGTATATACAGCCCCACCCTGTAACTTCCCGTATCGGCACACAAGACGGGATTTACCCTTATTGTCTTAGGCTCTTTATTTCTCATAATATCAAAGACAGCCTCTTTACTTTCAAAGCCTGATTTTGCTATGAGTTCCTTAGCATGTAAATCGCTTTCTATTTCGTAACCGTTAATTTTTAAAATTATATCGCCCGTCCTCATCCCTGCTTTTAAGGCGGGACTGTATTCCCTGCCGGCCCGGTCGGTAACGGGACACAAACCCGCCACTACAACTCCCTCGGAATGAACCATGATACCAATTGACTGTCCTCCGGGCATCACTTTTATGGGATCGGTAATATTGGTTGCCGTTTGGTGTGGGGGTGCATGAACAAAAAATATAAATATTGCTGTAAAAATAAACAAAACCAAGCCACGTAACTTTTTATTCACTTCATTTTTACCTCCTAATGATAAGCGGCAATTTTGATTGTGAATTTAAGTTAACCTTTGGTCTTGGTATTTATGTTGTATAAAAGTTACTCTATTTGTCAAAACGATTTTGAAATGGCAAGGTTTTTTGGCTTGTTTCGAACAGCTCTCTAGCATGTTTTTTGATTAAAGGCGTAAGCTTGTTTCCCCCCAACATACGGGCCAATTCGTTTATCCTTTCGTCCCTATCCAGTAGGCGAACATGTGCTGATGTGTAATCACTTGCAGTTTCCTTGTCAATCCGGTAATGCGTATCTGCGTAGCAGGCAACCTGGGCGGCATGTGTAATACACATTACCTGCCTTT
>CAZKPV010000042.1:10468-11926 GCA_964554735.1 uncultured Clostridia bacterium | reverse complement strand
GAAATCTAAGAATACATGAGTAAATTAAAGAAAATTAAAGATTATAGAGGGAGGATATAATGTATATTCTCATCGTTGCAAGAGGTTACCCTACAGATAGATACAAAATGAATGGTATATTCGAATTTGACCAGGCCAGGGCATTGGCCCAAGCCGGACACAAGGTTATTTATGCCGCCGTTGATGTTAGATCTTTGCGGCGTTGGCGCAAGTGGGGGATTGAAAGTTTAGTTAAGGATGGTGTCCTAATAGAGGCAATCAACATCCCATGTGGGCGAGTTCCAAAGCAATTACTTAACAGGGCACGAGTATTTGGATTAAATAGGCTATACAGGCACATAAAAGGTAAACACGGGCAACCGGATATTATTCATTCACACTTTATTGGCTCGGGTTATATGGCTGTAAAGGTATTTAGTAATTTGGGTATACCCCTCATTTTGACGGAGCATTACTCTGCAATGAATCAAAAACAGTTAGATACATACTACCACAAGGTCGGTAAATATACCTACCCGCGAGTTAGTAAAGTGGTGGCAGTTAGTGATTACCTGGCCAAAAATATTAACAGCAAATTTAATGTTGATGTATGTGTGATACCCAATATTGTTGACACATCATGTTTTGGAGTTAAAAGCAAAAACAGCGATTCAGATGGATTTAGTTTTATATCCACGGGGAACCTTCAACCTAATAAAAGGATGGATTTGTTAATAGATTCCTTCTACGCGGCATTCAAGGATAACAATGATGTAAGGCTACATATTTTTGGTGAAGGACCAGAACGCAAAAAACTAGAAAAAATGATCGCGGATTATAACTTAAGGGATCGGGTTTTTCTAATGGGCTTGGCCGAGAGAAAGGATATTGCCGTCAAAATGCAAGAAAGTGATTGTTTTGTTTTGGCTTCAAGATTGGAAACATTCGGTGTGGCCTATATTGAAGCCTTGGCGGCGGGGCTACCGGTAATTGCTACAAGGTGTGGTGGTCCGGAGGATTTTATTAACAAGAAAAATGGTATTTTGGTTGATGTTGATGATAATGATGCCTTGGTTGCCGCAATGTTGAAAATGTATATGGAAAGCAATAAATTCGATAGGGTTAAAATATCCACCGATGTAAAAAATAAGTTTTCACCGGTAGTTGTTGCTCGAAAATTAACTGATGTGTATAACGAGATACTAAAATGATAAAAAATATAGTTTATTTAAGTATAGTGGCATCATTAGTTAGCACAACTCTTATAGCTGTGGACTTGGGATTTTTTCAGTTATCTGCCTTTAGGGTGCTAATTATAGCTATGGCTTTCCTAAGTATTGTTGGGGTCCTGTTCACTAAAGGGAAAGTTACTTTAAAAACTAGTAAAGAAAGCCATTACTCAATTATATTTATGTTTGTATGGTTTTTATATGCTTTTGCTACGTTGGGTTGGGTGAAGGATTACACCTCATGGGTAAA
>CAZKPV010000042.1:0-10458 GCA_964554735.1 uncultured Clostridia bacterium | reverse complement strand
CGTGTATTTTCTCGGCTTGGGATTTATAAGCGTGCTCGTGTTTTCGAAATATCTAAAAAGCAAACTTGACATTTTAGTTGCATTTCAATTTATCGCTTTGATGGCAATCCTTCATAACTTAATAGGGTGGTATGAAATAACCACGGGAAATTATCTTTTCTTAGCAGTAGAAAGGGTAGCCGCATATACGCGAAAAACATATCCGGTTTCAATGTTTGGCAACACTAATGATTTTGCAACTTTTATGCTTTTTTCCGTTTTTATACTGTATGCCTTGGCGCAAAATGTGAAAAAACCTTTTCTAAAGTTAACATACCTGGCCACCATGCTATCTTCTGTTTATCTGCTGGTAATGACCAGTTCCCGTGCTAATATCCTGGGTCTGATAATAGCAACCGCTGTATTTGTATATTTTTCAATAAGAAGAAGAAGGTCTAGAAACGCTATAATAGTGGTTCTATTATCGGGATTTTTTGTAATCTTATTTTTCCCCGAGGTAATAGTTAATGCATTTTCGATGATTAGCAATGAATTGTACTTTAGATTTTCGGCGGATTCCGGTTCCGATGCAACTAGAATGAATCTGATAAAAAATGGTTTCATGTTCCTACTATCGACCTCGGGTTTCGGAACAGGTGCCGGTAATATTGAGTATTGGATGGCAAACTACGGCGTTTATAATACTGGAAGCATAAGGAATATACATAATTGGTGGATGGAAATTCTAACAGGCTATGGACTAATTATTTTCACAATGTATATTATATTTTATGTCAAACTGTTTTTAAGTGCATTAAGGCGGTTTAAAAAAGCAAGTGACGAAGTGGATGTGTCGCTCTCACTTGGGATTATGTGTTGCCTGGCCGGATTTACTATAGGCGGGATAAGCTCTAGCTCAAATATCGGTAGTGAGTGGTTATGGGTTTTTTGGGCCATAGTGATTGCATATCAGGGGATAGAATTTGAACATCGTGCAAATATATCCACGATTATACCTTTCATAACAGGGCCCTACAAGAATGATTGATGCTGTATAGAAAGGTAGATTTGAATCGGTATGAAACTTAGCGTCATAATACCTGCTTATAACAGTAAGAAGTATATAAAGCGAACGCTTCAATCACTTCTTGGGCAAACCCTTAAAAAATTTGAAGTTATTGTGGTGGATGATGGGTCAACGGATGGAACTTATGCCACAGCAAATGGTATGCTCAAGAATTCCGGCATAAGCGAATACAAGGTGGTCCGGAAGGAAAATGGCGGAGTAAGTTCGGCAAGGAATAGGGGTCTAGATAGTTGCACGGGGGATTATGTAATTTTCCTTGACAGTGACGATTATGTGTCGGGTAATCTTATTGAACGTGTATATGAGTGCTTAGAGAGGAAAAAATACGATATTATATCCTGGGGATTTAATAAGGTAGCCGATGATGAATCCCCAATTACCAACTATTTCATTGATTACAAAAAGATAGACCACGAAATAACAGGTATTGAGGCATTGCAAAGACAGCTAAGTGACAAATCCATGTGGATTTGGACGGGAAGCGCGGCCTATAAAAAAGTGCTTTTAAAGAAATACGGGCTTCAATTTACAAATGGATGTAGTAGCGGGGAAGATCTAGAGTTTATTTACCGGGCTTTATCAGTGGCGGAGGATGTATGGTTTATAAATGAGATACTGTCCTATTACGTGCAAAGAGAAGGCTCCCTGTCAAATGCCTACAATATAAAAAAGTTACAGGCGGTATACGCATTTAAAAGGGCGTCACTGTACATGGCGCAATCACCAAACCATGAGCTTAAAAGGATATCGCGGGTGCTCGCGCACGAAAAAACAATAGGGGTTTATTTTAATTTTATCCAATCGGCGTTCAAAATTGGGAAAGTAAAAGATATCGGAAGGTTATTTAAACAGATAGATGATGTGTTCCCGGGCTTGAATGAAGAAATGGTCAGGATTATGAGGAATTATAATGGTGCAAATAGAAAGTTATTTATAAAAATTAAACTATTCCTTGCATCCCCCAGTCTTTATTCTCAAGTATTTAGGTTTAAAAATAGGGCACTAGATTAAATATGATATCGTTTGCCCCCCACCAAAAAACAGCCCCCTCCCTTGGCCGGGAAAAAGGGGCTGCTTTAGCACACTCACCACACAAACAGCTCCGGGGCATTGTATTTGATCTTGGCCACCTCGTTGCGGACGCCGACATTGTCGCAAGCAGTGAGGGATTTGCGGAGCTTGATTTCACCCCCCGGCCTTGTCGCCACAAATTCATGCCTGTGTCTTTTAATATAAGCGGATGTTTCCCGGGAAAAGCCGTGTCTTTGCAGTTCTATAGACAGTGGGTTGGTTGTCCCGTATTCCACATACTCATACCAGTCGTTATGGAAGGACTCTATCCCGTGGTATCGTTTATACTCCGCTGAAAACCGCAGAAAATAATTGGAAATGCTAAAAAGCACAATATCCTGAATGGCCTGTAGGGTTTGAGAGATAATAATGTTGCGGTGTTCCTTGGAATTGTTATAGGGTATCTTTTTATGGTTTTGCCAGACCCCACTTTCTGGGTTTTCCTGTTTGTGACGAATGGACTGTTCCATGATAAAACCAAGACCCATTCCTTTTATCCAGCGGGCCAATAAAACGGCATACCATCTCAACTTTCCGTGGGTGCCGTTTTTGCTTTTGTGACCCAAAGTTTGGCGCTCGTAAATTTCCCACTTAAAGATTTTGCAAAGCCTCTCTAGAAACCTCATCAATTCGCAATAGTCCACATAGCCATCTTCGTTGGTTTCGGGGTATTTGAGCCCCCCCTCAATAGCAGTTGTCAGATTAGCCAACTGGTCCACGGAGATATTGATATCGTCATCCTTGGGCAATTTACCTTTTTCCCTAAAGGCTGCAATAATTCTTCGTTCAATATCCGGATTTAACAGCGATTGAAATTCCCGCCAAACCAAACTTTTGCGGCCTTTTGCAATATCCCTCAGTAGGATGACGGCGAATTTACGCATTAAAGTATAGCTGTCAGCTGTTTGGTTTTTGGGGTGTTTCGGTAATTCGATTTTGCCTTCCTGAAGGTTGTCGACAATCAGGCTTTTTTGTTTCTTTGTTAACTCTGTCACCAGGGACAACCTTTGGTTTGGCACGTCCTTCTTCAGTAGCCGGACAAATTCTTCCCTTTTTACATTTTCCTCAAGTCTGACCAGAAATACATTGCCAAAAAGATTGTACTCTATCCTACCCACCCGGCCGATGAGGTTTTTAAAATCAACTGCACTCATCTTTGCCTTGCCATTTCTATAGTGGGTGATGAATAGGTTGTCCGCCGGTAGATTAACACCTTCCACTAGGGTGCTAGTGCAAAATATTGTGCGTATAAGTCCTTTTCGATACAATTCCTCGATCCGCACCCGGATTGTCGGGGGCAGATATCCAATGTGGTAGGCCACGCCCCTAGATACCACATCGGCGAGGTAATAATCTTCGTGTATTTCCCTTCTGATGTCACGTGACAGTTCCATGAGTTCGTCATTACCTTCATAGGGTATCTCCTCGGCGTATTCCCGCGCTAGCCTGACTGTTTTATCTATTGAGTTGCAGTAAACGATGTTTTGGGAATCCCTGCCCAGTTGCCTCATTATTCTGTTCAAGGGGGCTGACTTTTCCAGTTGGGCTATATGGGTAAAACCACCACTGTGATTGTTGAACAGTTTGACCTTCCCATTTGGACAATCAATGAGGTATTTTACCTGGCTAACCGGGGCAAAAGTGGTGGCCAGTTTCTGGTCCTTATCCGCGGTCGTGTCCGGTATCAGTTTCAGGTAAATTTCCGGATTTGGTATATTGGGTGAGGAAAAAATTATCCGCGTTTTCTTTTCCTTGCGGCCGATCATATCCACAACCTTGTAGTAAAATGTGCTCCGGCTGCCCTTGGTGGAGATTTTATGGGCCTCATCCACAAAAAGATAGTCCAAACCAATGTTGGGGTTGCCGATTAAAAGATATAGCAATCTTTCCGGGGTGAGGACGAATATAAAGTTGTGCCTTTTCTTTACAGCGTGGGCATTAGCCGAGGTTACAAGCCTGTAATTGTGTTCCGCGAGTAATCCCTTCAAATCGTGAATTATGCTTCCGGAGACTTCGTTAATGAGAGCCTTGGTAGGAACCAGGAGCGCAAAATTTGCTTTTGTGCCGTCCATTATTTGTTTTTTGATAAACATCCGCATAATGTATGATTTTCCCATTGAGGTGGGGCCCGAGTAACTGAAATAGGGGTCATTTAGCCTGTCATAGACAAGTTTTTGGGTGCGGAAAAATTGGTTTTCGGGTTCCGCCGGGATCCGCATATAGTCCTTGATGAATTCGGTGTAGAGCCGGTGGAGTATCGTTTGGGGCCGATGATTCGGTGTTTTTTTTGCCATACCCAAAAAGTTGCCTGTATTTAAAAGCACCGAACCTAGGTAGTAATTAATTATATCATTATCCGGTTCCATTGTTTTCAGGAGTGCGACTATTTCCTGGGACATCAGCCTGTGCTTGTCCCCTTCTTGGGGGTCCGTGGATTTGGACAGTATATCGGCAAATCCGAGGGCGTCCATGATATTGACGGTTTTTTTCCTTGCCCCGGACATTCCAAACAGCCCAACCGAGTAGTTGTACAGTATATTGCCATAGAGTTCATTTAAATAGGGATTTTCATTTATGTCGGCAAAAAGTGCATCCCCTAGATTGATTGCATTTTCTTGGACCAACTCATATTCCCCCTTTCAAAAGTGAGCGTATAAGGTCAATTTTTTCTTTATCGGCATTGTTAAACGGCAGTATATAGAAATAAAATGAATATGTTGCCAAATTTGCTTCGTCTATACGTTGGGCTATATAGGGGACGTGCTTTTTTATGTCCGTGTTCATCTTCCATTTTAGCATCTTCCGGAAATCTTCATTTGAATATTCACTTGGTTTCAAGCCATGAGAGTAACCGAGGAAGATGCCAAAGGCCTTGTCCATTACGGTAGCCTCTTGTTGTTTTTCTTTCGCGGGTAGAATGACTTTTTTGAGATACTCGGTTGTTTTGGGATCGTATTTATGGGCAAATATCGTGCTTTCAACCATTCCCAGCTCCGTGGTCATGTTGTTTTCCAATTTTATTAGGGATTCAAAAGCACGATCAACTGCATCCTTGATATCACCGACAATGTTGGATTTTCCGAAAACCATTTGGTAGGTGGTAGTGGCATTATTATTGCCAATTGGCAGTAGATGAACGCCGCCGCCATCTATCGGAGCCCCGTTCCTGCTTTCGGCCAGTTCAATTTTGTTGAACAGTTTTGGGGCTCCCAGTATTTGCTCCAAAAAAATATATAGCAATATGTCGCCAAGTTCTTCATTAAGCCGCTCATGGTTTGCGTTGTATGTTTCATTTAATAAAGCGATTGCCCTTGCTCCAACCACCTCCAGGTTACGCTCACGTCGGAATTGGTCCATTTTTGCGCGCGTGAAAATGTACCTCCCAAGGTTTTTTAACAGAAAGTCAAGCAAGGGTTGGTAGATAAACCTGTTGTTGGCCACGTCCAAGCGAAACATCCGCAATTGGTAGGGGTTTTTCAGTATTAGTCTTTCAGTATGTTTTACTTCAATGAATGTCTTGTTAAAGTCGGTTCCCCTCAATGTTTTGGCCAACTGTTGATCGGGTGGGGTTCTAGTTTGTCCGGGAGTGGCGTAATCCGGGCTTTGTTCGAGGGAAGTTGCGGCTAAATCGACCAAATCAATGTTGACTTTGGGGGAAATGCTAGCCGCAACCTTTAGTTCCCGGCCGGGAAAGCATGTATTCCCGTCCTTATCCTTCATCCTCCAACATGATTCGAATTCGCCTTCAAAACCACGGGAGTCAAACTGTACGGTTATTGTTTTTTCCTCGCCGGGTCTGACCGTTGGCAGGGAAACAGTTTTGTTAATGGCCCTGATTCCTGTATTCCCTTGGTCTGCACATTCAATGTATCTGTCCCGCCAGGTAGCCTCACCCGTGTTTTTTATTGTCCAAAGCTGCTTGAATTTCTCATAAAAGCCTGCCTCATGGCTCTCAGTTCCCTGATTTTTAACGAGTGCGTAATTATCCCCGGGATAGTAGGGATCCTGTTTGTACGAGCCGCGGCCGTCCCGATCAAGAAGTTGGCTGTATTTGTGTTCTACAATATCATCAACCTCATCCCCGACTTCCATGATAAAGTTTTCAAATTGGATACACAGGGCCTCAATAAAAAGCCCTTTGTCTTTTGGCTTACTTTTAGGGACATGGAATTTGCTCATTAGCTTTGGTAGTGCTTTTTCCCCTACCCTGTATGTAAAATAATCCTTCAATTTTTCCCTGTGTATGGGTTTAGGGAAACTTGCCTTCAGGTTGTCGCTTAATTTGCTAGTGCCCCTGAAGATTTTACCCTGATAATTGTAGTCCTTGTATTTGGGGTTAGTGCCAAATATTGTGCTTCCCGCCGCTAGAAATAGTTCATCCACGAAGTGACCTTGCCCGCGAACGCCGGCAAGATGTGGGTATATTCTTTTTAGGTACTCCGACAGGTTCATTTTTGTTCTAAATTTTCGCTCCTTTCGCAAATTTCGATTGTTTTTAACAACATTCCCTCGCCTGTCCCTTTTGTCCCTTCCCAGTCCCTTTAGATGGGATTACTTTTATGTAAAAATAAATATATGGAACCGGGGCCGCAAGACGGCTCGGATTTCTAAGGGCTTTACTAGATATTGTATCACTTTTTAATAGTAAAAGTAAACTGTGCGCAACATCAAGGAAGGGAGGGTGGAACTCCGTGTGTGAGGTAAGGAATCTTGACGGGAAATTGGTGTGCCGTTTCGACAAACGAAAGGGCATGATTGAGATTAAGCTGAAAAAATGTCTAACTCGGATAATGCTTAATCGGGGTGGCATAACAAAAATTGTAAATACCAAAACCTCTACAACTTAGTATCTTGGTCAATTGAATAAGTATCCGCGAGACCGCGTAAGACGGCAGTGTGAGTATCCGTATGGATGTTTCGCTGTCGTCTTTTTTGTTGCGTGTGTCTTTCGGATGTTCACCTGTCTGCCGGTCCTTGCGTGCTTTCGCGGATTTTTAAAAAAATTTGCGGGAGGCGAAGTAATGAGATTAGTTGATGCAAGGTCGCGAGATGGCGTGAAGGTAAAACTCGAGGTTAACGAGGAAGGAAGGGTAACCTACTCAGTTGGCAAGAGGAAGACGACTTTTAATGTTGTGGATTGTAGCGAATTAGTTAAATATCATTTTAAAGGTAATCGGGGGCCGGATAACCCCGGCGGGTTTGACGAAGAAGTTACTTTAACGGTGGACGATATTGCAGATGATATGGGCAGTGGTGCGGGTGTCTGTACAGTTAATAAGTTAGAGCCCTGGGTATGGCTTGCCATAGTATATGGGGAAAATCGCCTGGAATACAACAACAATCAAAGGGAAAGCCGCCGCCACTGTAGCCATTCTGATTTTAACGACAAAATCGACACTTTGAGGTGCGAAGAAGATGTGTTACGACGGGTGCTAAAAGAGGAAAACAAGGACATGCTTTGGGCGGCAATCGACAGCCTTACGCCAAAGCAAAGGGAGTTGGTTACGGCGGTGTACTTCCGCGGTCTGACTCAGGCTGAGTTTGCCCGTTGCAACGGTGTAAATCGGTCTTCGGTATCCAAACAGATGAAGCGGGCTTTGAAGCAGTTGAAGCGGCATCTTGTGAAGGCCGGGGTCGGGGGCCCGAGGCTGGGGGCGCGAGGCTAGGGGCGCGGCGAGCGGCGAACGGGCGGTGCCGAGGCGCGGGGTCAGGCTTGAATAATTGAATTATTTATGTGGCGTGGGGGGCTTATACGCACCCCCGCTGTTTTTGCAGGCTACATGGAAAGGATTTGGCGGTTGGGTAGCGAAATGTAGAACCACTGAATTTCTTAACGGTTGGAGGGTTTCCATGACCCGATCAAAAACGGCAGCTAAATCTGTTTTTATCATAATAATTTTTGCTATGGGCAGCAAGGTCCTGGGTTTTGTCAGGGAAGCATTGATAGCGGCAAAATTTGGGTCGGGTGCGGAAACCGATACTTTTTTTATAGCCCTTGCGGCAACCTCTTTATTTGCTGCTATGATTACCAGCTCCTTAAATACCACTATGATACCAGTATTGTCCGAAGCGGAGGCTAGGGAGGGGAAAAAGGGTAAACAGCATCATACCAATAACCTGCTGAACATTGTCCTTGTAGTATCCTTGGGCGTTATCGCAATAGCTTGGATTTTGGCACCCCTTGTCATGAAGGTTTTGGCTTACGGCTTTGAGGGCGGGCAATATAGATTTGCTGTTCTTATGATGAGGATAGGGCTTTTTTCCATTTTATTTGCCGGGATAGTTGGGGTTTTAAGGGGATACCTACAAAGCGAAATGAGATTTACGGAGTCAGCGGCGGCTAATTTCCCCTTTAATTTTGTGTATATTCTCTTTTTGATATTTTTTGCTAGCACCTTTGGCATAAAAGGTCTTATGGTTGCGAGTGTACTGGCGGTGGGGGCTCAGATTCTAATTCAAATACCGGCAGTTAGAAAAATCGGCTTCCGTTATCGATATGTTTTGGATGTTAAGGATAGGTATGTGCAGAGGGTGTCTTCTCTTGTTCCCCCTGTTCTTGTGAGTGTTGCCATTGGCGATTTAAATACAATTGTCAACCGGTCACTGGCATCTACATTAGTTGATGGAAGCATTTCCGCTTTGAATTATGCCAGCAAATTAAATGGTTTGGTGACCGGAATTTTTATTACTGCCATTACCACTGTTATATTTCCGATTCTGTCCAAGGAGGCAAATAGGGATAGCCTGAAAGGTCTGAAAAGGGTAATTGTGTACGGTTTAAATGTAATTCTTTTGATAGCCATCCCGGCCACAGTTGGGTTGGTTATACTGGCAAGCCCGATTACTAAAGTTGCCTTTGAAAGAGGTGCCTTTGATGCGACTGCAACTTTTATGACTAGCGGGGCCTTGGTGTTTTATTCCTTGGGGGTTGCCGGATCATCTTTGAGGTCGATGTTGTATAAGGTTTGCTATTCGCTGCAAGACACCAAAACGCCTATGATTAACGGTTTCATTTCCGTTAGCCTCAATATTATTTTGTGTCTGGTTTTAATTAAATTTATGGAACACAGAGGGTTGGCTTTGGCAACCTCAATTTCCTCCACTGTGACAGCCGGGCTTGTGCTGTATTTGTTACGGAAAAAGATAGGTGCCTTTGGGTTTTCTAAATCGGTTAGATGTGGGTTGAAGTCGGCGGTTGCCTCCGCAGTGATGGGGGTTGTTGTGTATTTTCTTTACAATGCTCTAAACGGGGCATTAGGTGCCGGCTTTACTCAGGAGGTATTTGCCCTGTTTGCCACCGCTGGGGTGGGTGTTCTGGTGTATAGTGCTTTGATATATGTGATGCGGGTTGAAGAGGTGGATTGGATTATCGGTGTTGTTAGGGCAAGGTTTGGGAAGGAAGGCCGGAGTTAGCGTTTAGCGTGTTTCGCGAACAGCGGCACAGAAAGTGGCGCAAAAAATATGGCTAGGCCTTGAGTAATTGAAATATTTCACGGAGGGCAAAGAGTGTAAGGGGCACGTGGGTGTCCGGGCCCTTCGGGTAGCACGGGTAAAAGGGGGGGGGAGCGTGGACAAAAATCAGAGAAAAGAGTGGATTGCCTTGTCATATAGGCACATTTTGGACAAAAATTGGACTTTTGGGTGGAATGTTTGAGTAAACATCGCCGATTTTCACTCTTTATTGGCTTTTTTGGCCAAACCGCTACGTTGAACCGCGCCACGCAAGCAAGGCAGCGCTTCGCTGAACCGTGCCGGGCCGCGCCGGGCCAACCGCACCACGCCGCGCTGTGCCTAACTACGCTAGGCTGCGCCTAACTGAGCCGGACCGAGTTGAGCCGGGCTAAGTAAGGAGCCTGGCAACCAAAGAGAGCACAAAAGGAACGTCCCTCTGTGTTCCCGTCAAACATGTAGAAAGAGCATGATTATTTAAGATTTAGACTGAATAGTATTCTGCAAGAGCACTGTTGGCGTGGTACAATTATGGTATAATAATACCATGAAAGGAGTTGAAAGCTATGCCGCAAATTATTCCAATTAGGGATTTGAAGAACACGGGTGAAATTTCTCAAATGTGTAAGGAATCTGATGAACCCATTTTCATTACCAAAAATGGCTATGGTGATATGGTTATTATGAGTATGGAAGTATATAAGGAAAAGATGTTTATGCTTGATGTATATGACAAACTCATGGCTGCTGAGGAAGAAATAAAAACTGGAAAGATTCTTGATGCTGATTCTTCAGTAAAAAGTATAAGAGAAAAATACAATGTATAAATTAAACATATCAGAGTTAGCCCATCATGATTTAGATCGAATTGT
>CAZKPV010000041.1:329-12280 GCA_964554735.1 uncultured Clostridia bacterium | reverse complement strand
ACAAAATAAAACAGTTAAAAAGATCCTCGTTAAGTAATTACTGATGCCTTTCACTTTTACACCATCCCAGCCTTGTTTTATAGGTATTACATACCCGGTACTATAGTAATGACGAAAGCCTATAGCCATTTGTTCCATAAATTTTAATATTACCCTAAAGTAAACATCCATAATTGCCGATAGTAAATTGAGGAATAAAAAAACCCCCATACCTCTGATTGTATGGAGGGCTAGGAGCAGCAAGCCTTGGTATCACTGGAGCTGGTGGTGGGACTTGAACCCACGGCCTGCGCATTACGAGTGCGCTGCTCTGCCTCTGAGCTACACCAGCCCATTGCCATGTATATAAACAATTTTTATAATAACGCAATAGCTCGGGAATGTCAATAAAACTAGCATGTGGAGGTAAAAAAATGAGTAATCAGGAACAGCAACTCGTGGTGTTCGAACTGGAGGAACAAAAATATGCCATACCAATCCTGGAAATTCAAGAGATCATCCGTATGGTAAACATCACCCCTGTCCCCAAGACAGATTCCTATTTAGAAGGGGTCGTCAATCTACGCGGCAATATTATTCCAGTTGTAAACCTTCGTAAACGCCTAGGGATGCACGACAAAGGACATGACAACGAAACAAGAATTATAGTTGTAGAATTTAACGAGGAAAACCTAGGTGTTATCGTGGACAAGGTGCTAGAGGTGGGGCGTTACAGCGAAGCTGAAATAGAACCTCCTCATGTTGCCGGTAAAAACGTTGAGTTCCTTAGGGGGGTAATTAAAAAAGATAAAGACCTGTGGCTACTATTCAACTTGGAAAAATTACTGTAGAGAGGTGGTGCAAGCCTAGTCGAAAACACAAAACAAACCACTCGCTAGAACACTATGACTAGGTAAACAAATGAGATTATCACTAAGGGGTAAATTCCTGCTTATTTTCTCGTTTTTATTTATAATCTTTCTTTCCTCACTTGCGTATAATTTATATGAAATCAAAGATATATTAAAGGCCCACAATACATTGAACGGGGGACTCGATACAATAATTAAAAACTCCCTGTTTTTTGTGGGTATATATTTATTAACTACAGTCTTGTTTTGTCTGTACCTGTTTAGGGACGTTATTTCGGCAATAGACTGGCTTCACTATGAGGTAGACATGATCGCGACCGGAGACCTGTCTACAGATTCACTGTCTGAAATTGAGGCGAAAACTGAAATTGATGAACTAGGCAATTCACTGTACAAAATGTTGCAAAATACCCGACACCTGATAAAGGAAATAGACAAAAAGGTTCAAATATTAAATTCATCCGCCGCGCAACTGGCCCTAAATGCCCAACATACTTCAACAGGTGCCAACGAAACGGCAACAACAATAAATGAAGTTGCCGCTACAATCGAGAAAGTTACAGAAAACACACTGTATATGTCGAATGAGTCCCGCAAAACTGCCGACCAGGCCCAAGACGGGAACGACATTATTGTAAAACTTCACAAACAAATCAAGGAAATCAGCTCATCAAGTCAAGAAACCTCGGAGGTCATTTCCGATCTCAGCGTAAAGTCCGGCGAAATAACACAAATTGTTGAGTTGATCACCCATATTGCCGACCAGACGAACCTGCTGGCCCTAAATGCCGCCATAGAGGCGGCTAGGGCGGGTGAACAGGGTAGAGGATTTGCGGTAGTGGCGGATGAAGTAAGGGTACTGGCGGAACAATCCGGGGCGGCGGCCAAAAACATACACCAACTAATCACGGAAATTCAGAGTAACGCAAAGACCGCCGTGGCGGTATCAAAACAGGACTCCATACTTGTTGAAGACGGAGCCAGGTTGATGGGAGAAATGAGTATTTCCTTCCAGGGGATTATTGGGGCAATTAATACATTCAACCGACAGACCGAGCAAATAGCCACCGCGGCAAGAGAGATCTCCAAAGGCATCCGGAACGTGGCCGGCACGGCAGAAGAACAAAATGCCGCAATGGAGGAGGTCAGTGCCGCTTCCGGGGCATTAACCCAATTGGCACATGAGCTTCAGGAGTTGGAAAGATCCTTTAAGCTGTAAACTAAAACACAATTCCTTCTAACTGCAAGAGATATTGTTTCCACCCCAAACCGCTTGAGAATCCACCCAATGAACCGTCACTTCTTATTATACGATGGCAGGGAATAACCAGTGGGGTCCTGTTGGCACCCAATGCCCGGCCTACTGCCCTGGCACCGTTTTCATTTCCCGCCATTACAGCCACATCCTGATAGGAATGCACCTTCCCGTAAGGAATGTCTGCCACCAACCGCAAAATATTTTCAGTAAAAGGAGTATAGCCGGAAAAGTCGACTTCGATGTCAAATTCAACTTTATGGCCCTCAAAAAACGCCCGGAGTTGCGAATCCAAATCTTTCAAAAAATGATTATCCTCCAGAGTCCCCGGCTCATTATTAAAATTTACATCCAACAACTCCCTACCAGCGGATGCCCTGTCGGGCAATGGCATGGACAAGGAGTACAGACCCTTCGCCGTCCAGGACGCGACCAGGTATCCCGCCTTTGTTTTTATAATTGCCGTTTTCATATAAAAAGCCCCGTAGACAGGTAGCGTTCACCGGTATCGTGTTGGAAGGCCAGGATCCTTTTTCCGGCACTCTCAGGCCTGGCGGCCAGTTCCAAAGCCGCCCATACAACGGCTCCCGTGGATATACCCGCCAGAATTCCTTCCTTTTTAATCAGATGTCGGGCAGTTTCCATAGCATCATCATCTCCTACCTTAATCACTTCATCAACCATGGAGATATCTAAAATATCCGGCACAAAGCCCGCCCCTATACCCTGCAGTTTATGTGGCCCGGCCTTGCCACCGGACAAAACCGGGGAGGAAGCCGGTTCCACCGCCACCATCCTCACTTTTCCATTCATCTTTTTCAGCTCCCGGGCCACGCCGGTAATGGTACCACCGGTACCCACACCCACTACAACATAGTCAACTTCGCCACCCGTGTCATCCCAGATTTCAAGGGCGGTAACCCTATGCGCTCCGGGATTATCTGGATTTTCAAACTGTTTGGTTAAAAAAGAACCCGGCATCGTGCGGGCCAAACGTTCCGCCTCATCGATGGCCCCGGCCATTCCTTTATCCGCGGGAGTCAACACCAACTCCGCACCATACGCCTGCAATAACAAACGCCTTTCCTTGCTCATATTTTCGGGCATGGTTAAAATCAGGCGATACCCTTTCACAGCACAAACCAAAGCGAGGCCCACGCCCGTATTTCCACTGGTAGGCTCGATTATCACCGAATCCCGCCCCACCAAACCCTTTTTTTCCGCCTCCAAAATCATGTTGAGGCCAATCCTATCCTTGGAGCTGCCACCGGGATTAAAACTTTCCAGCTTCAATATTATTTCCGCCGGCAACCCCTTACCGAGTCTGTTCATACGCAGCAACGGCGTTCCACCAATCAGATCCAAAACACTGTCGTATATTTTCAAGCCAATCCCCCCACAAATAAATACCTGCATGTCAATTATACTACATGGCACAACAAAAGCCCTTCAGGAATTCGAACAACTCCCGAAGGGCCTTTGAAAACACCACAACTATTGGCACCTAGCCGTTTATTACATCATTGGAGGCATTCCACCCGGAGGCATGCCGCCACCCATCATCCCTTTGTCATTTTCATCGGGGACTTCCGCTACCAGAGATTCCGTTGTCAGTATCATGGACGCAATACTGCTTGCATTTTCCAGTGCAGTTCTGGTCACTTTAGCCGGGTCTACAATACCGGCCTCGATCATATCCACGAATTCCTCGGTAAGTGCGTTGAATCCCGTCCCATCTTTTTCGCCCTTAACCTTTTCAACAATGATGGACCCCTCTAACCCGGCGTTGTTGGCAATCTGCCGCAGAGGTTCCTCAAGGGCACGCCTGATAATATTGATGCCCGTGGTTTCGTCTGCATTGTCGGACACTACGTCTGCTAGTTTCTTAATGGCATCTATATAGGCAACGCCACCACCTGGCACGATTCCTTCTTCAACAGCGGCACGGGTAGCATTTAAAGCGTCTTCGATACGCATCTTTCTTTCTTTCATTTCTGTTTCAGTGGCCGCACCTACCTGTATTACGGCTACACCACCGGCCAATTTGGCTAGGCGTTCCTGCAATTTTTCACGGTCGAAATCCGATGTTGTTTCTTCGATTTGTCTCTTGATCTGGCCAATGCGGCTCTTGATGGCCTCCTGGTCACCGTTACCGCCGACAATAATGGTTTCTTCTTTTTTAATCCGAATCTGGCGGGCACCACCCAGCATATCCAGCGTAGTGTTTTCTAACTTGAGGCCAATATCTTCCGAAATAACTGTACCACCGGTAAGAATGGCGATATCCTCCAACATGGCCTTGCGCCGATCGCCAAAACCGGGAGCCTTTACCGCGACACAGTTAAAGGTACCACGGAGTTTATTGAGGACTAGAGTCGCCAAGGCCTCTCCTTCAAGGTCTTCAGCTATAATCATCAGTGCCTTACCGGCCTGCACAACCTTTTCCAGAATTGGTAAAATGTCTGCTACAGCCGTGATTTTTTTATCGCATATAAGTACATAGGGCTCTTCAAGGTTGGCTTCCATTTTATCCGTATCTGTAATCATATAGGGAGAAATGTAGCCTCGATCGAAATTCATACCCTCCACAACCTCTAGGGTAGTGCCAATACCTTGTGATTCCTCAACGGTAATAACTCCGTCTTTGCCCACCTTTTCCATGGCATCTGCTACCCACTCGCCCACGGCAATATCATTTGCCGAGATCGAAGCGACTTGGGCAATGGCGGACTTGTCCTCAACGGGCTTGGCCATGCTCTTGATTTCCTCAACTATGGTTTCAACAGCCGTTTCTATACCCCTCTTGATTATCATGGGGTTGGCGCCCGCCGCCACGTTTTTGAGACCCTCTTTTACAATTGCCTGAGCCAACAGGCACGCAGTTGTTGTGCCATCCCCGGCAACATCATTTGTCTTGGTTGCTACCTCCTTGACAAGCTGCACACCCATGTCCTCAAAGGGATCTTTTACCTCGATTTCCCTTGCAATGGTAACCCCATCATTGGTGATCATCGGGGAACCAAATTTCTTTTCCAAAACTATATTACGGCCCTTGGGCCCAAGTGTAATCTTGACAGTATTTGCAAGGGTGTTGACTCCTTTTTCAAGGGCACGCCTCGCATCTTCTTTAAACTTAATTTCCTTACCTGCCATTTTTGCTTACCCCCTCTTTGCTTATTCTATAACACCTAGTACATCGGACTCCCTGAGAATTAAATACTCCTGGTCATCAAGCTTAAATTCAGTGCCGGCATACTTGGAGAAAAACACCTTATCGCCAACTTTTAGATCAACCGGAACTCTCTGACCATTTTCTAACAGCTTTCCGGAACCTACCGCCATAACTTCACCCTTTTGTGGCTTTTCCTTGGCCGTGTCCGGAAGCACAATACCGCTTTTGGTCACTTCCTCAGTTTCGATGGGTTTCACCACCACACGGTCACTCAGTGGCTTAATCATGTAAATACCTCCTTATTTGTTAATACCCTATCCAGTTTTATTGTTAGCACTCACCAACATTGAGTGCTAACGCTTACGTAATATAATATACAGAATGAGAAACACAAAAGCAAATTCTCCAATTGCCAATAATATTTCAAATTTGGCCTAACAAACAATTTATCCTTTTATTGCTTTAGGTATCTCCCTCTATATACATCTAATTAAATTTTTCATTTACTTTTTAAGAAAATTTTTCCCCAGTTAGCATAAGTTTATACATAAAAAAGAAAATCAACACTGATCTTTTTGTGGGTACTCCCTAGAGCAGTCCTCCGTGGACCCCGCTAACTTTTCCAAACCGTGGGCCAGGACGGGCAAAATGATCTCCAGTGACTCCTGGACGGCAATCGGGCTTCCGGGAAGATTAACTATGAGTGTCTGACCCCTTATACCGGCGGTGGCCCTGCTTAACATAGCCCTTGGAGTTTTTCTTAAGCCCCCTAGACGCATCGCCTCGGGCAAACCGGGGACGATTTTACGGATAACCGCACGTGTGGCCTCCGGTGTATTGTCCCGTGGACTGAAACCCGTTCCACCCGTCGTAAAAACTAAATCTAGGTTTTTGCCACAGAATTCAATCAGTTTTTCCTTTAATAAATTAAGGTCATCGGAAACGATTGCATACTCGCAAACCTCGCCCTTGATTTCGGCAACCATTTCCCTGATCACACCCGCAGCCTTATCTTCACGTTCGCCACGTGCCCCCGTATCGCTGGCAGTTATAATACCAATTTTAAACAAACGAACTCCCTCCCATTAGCATCGGTGATACTAGCCTGCATCACCATTAAACACACCGCTTTTACCACCGCTTTTGTGCACTAGCCTTATCTTCCCTATCACCATGGCCCGATCAAGGGCCTTGCACATATCATAAATTGTAAGGGCCGCAACGGAGACAGCTGTTAGTGCCTCCATCTCCACCCCAGTTCTGTCATCCGCACGGGTTCTGGCCTCGATTTCTATCTTATTCTTTACATTATCCAAGATGAAGGAAATTTCAACACCGGATAGGGCGACATGGTGGCACAATGGGATTAAAGATGGGGTTTGTTTTGCCGCCATGACACCCGCAATTCTTGCCACACCGAGTACATCACCCTTAGGTGTACCTTTTTCAGCTATCAGGTCAAAAGTTTCCTTTTGCATTCTTATTTCTCCGCGGGCCACGGCAACACGCCGGGTCTTTTTCTTGTCCCCGACATCCACCATCCTGGCCCTACCGTCGCTGTCAAAGTGAGTAAGCCCCGACATTAGCATCCCCTCAGTTAGCCACCAATTTGGCTCATCAATTTATTTTCACCCGTACCGCCTTCCTCCATATGGTGTCTTTCCGGTTTCATGGTTATAGAACGTCTGATTAATGCAACCAGCTCGCCTTCACTTGCACCACGGGCAATTAAATTCGCCGCATCCAGTTCATCCGGCCTGTATAAACAGGGCCTCAAACCCCCCGTTGCGGTCAAGCGTATACGATTACATTTCCGACAAAAATTGTGGCTCAGGGCGGCTATAAAACCAATCGTACCGTGGGAACCCGGTAGTTTAAAATAAGTTGCCGGGCCGGAACCGGCAATCCTATCCCCAGGTAAGAGCCGGCCATACCTGTCCTCCAAAACCGCACGTGTTTCATCCGCTGAAATCATTTGCCCACAGGGCAAGGCTGCGCCCTCCCCAATGGGCATGAGTTCTATAAACCTAAGATGAAGGGGGTAATCCATCGATAACCGCGCAAGGTCGCAAATCTCATCCTCGTTGACTCCCCTGATTAACACGGAGTTTATCTTCACCGGGTCCAGCCCCTCGGCCAACGCACGCTCGATACCGCGCCAGACATCTTTTAAGTGGCCCGTACGGGTTATTTTTTTATATCTCTCCGGTCTCAATGTGTCCAAGCTGATATTGATCCTTTTTAGACCGGCTTTTTTCAGCCCAACAATATAATCCGGCAACAAAACCCCGTTGGTAGTTATAGAAACCTCCTTGATTCCCGGAATAGAATTTATAGCCTGGGTCAAACCAACGATTCCCGGCCTGATCAATGGTTCACCTCCGGTTAATCTCACCCGGTCTATACCCGCCTTTGCAGCGGCTTTTACAATCCTCACTAAATCCCTGTTAGTCAGTTGTTCCCTTACGGGTGTTTTGTCAACACTGGGTCGGCAGTAAAAACAACGGAGATTACACCGTTCTGTTACAGAAATGCGCAGGTAATTTACTTCTCTGTGAAAATTATCCTCCACTGTACCATCCCCTTTAAGCGGGAAAAGGTTTTACCCTTCCCACATAACCTCTCCGCAATCCCGGAGGTTGTACCCGCCTAAACCTTCAACTTCCTTTTGAAATTGAGGGGTCTTTATAACCCGCCTCACTCTCTCAATATAGGGGGTGTCCCAAAACCTACGGGGAATACATAAATCATAGCGTTCCTCAAGAAGGGGCACAAAATCGAGCTTTAGTGCCTTGGCCGCCGCCATGATACCCAACCCCACATCCGCCGAGCCGGAGGCCACGGCCGCCGCTACCGCGGTATGAGTGAACTCCTCGCGCTCGTAACCGACTATTCCCGCAGGATCAATGCCTTCCTCCCTTAGTTTGTAGTCAAGCAATACCCTGGTGCCGGCCCCTCTTTGGCGATTGATAAACCTCACGTCCGGGCGGGCCAAATCCTGAACGCTGGTAATACCCAACGGGTTGCCCGGCGCCACCATATATCCCTGTTGCCTGTAAACCAAGTTTATCAACACCACCTGCACGCCGGGCAATATACGTTCGATATATGACACATTATAGTCCCCGGTATCTTCGTCCAAAAGATGGGTACCGGCCATATGCGCTTCCCCTCTCCGTAAGGCCGCAAGGCCTCCCATACTCCCCACATGGGCAGAGGACAGACCCGACCCCGGATAAAACTCGGCAATAGAATTGGCTATCAGATCCAAAATCATATCGTGGCTACCTATGACCACGGTTGTATTCTCAATATCCCTTACAGGCCTGAGTAGCTCGACCTTGATTTCCTCTCCGGCGTGAACCCCTTCCGACAAACGCGGTATCCGCACTATACCGTCGGCACGAACCAGTGAAGTAATAATACCGGCACCCCTGGCCATAGGAGTGGCGACAAATTTTTCCCCGACCTTCCCAAGCTTGACCCTTATAAACTCCTCCAAACCCAGTGAAGATACAATCTTCCTAGAAGCAACGGCATCTGTTATGGCCGTATCCGGCACCGGGATTCCAAGTTTGCCGCTAATAATGGGCCTTACAAACAGTTGCATAGCCAGTATTGCGGAAACAGGATAGCCCGGTATGCCTATCACCGGTTTTCCGGATACACTTCCCAAAACTACGGGTTTTCCGGGCTTTGTGGCAATGCCGTGTGTTAATAGGGTGCCCCTCTTCCTTATCAGGGACGATGTATAGTCCTCCCTACCGGCGGAGGAACCGGCATTTATAATTACTATATCGGCCTTGTCCAAGGCTTTGGACAAGGCCAAATCCAGCTCATCAAAATCATCGGGGGCAACCTTGTGCCTTATTGGTTTTCCGCCCCACTCGGTAATATAGGACGCCAGCACGCGGCTGTTATATTCAATAATACTGCCTCTTTTCAACTCACTCCCGGGTTGGACCAATTCATTGCCGGTGGGAATCAAAGCCACCTTAGGTTTCGGATGCACGGATATTTCAACTAGCCCGCCGGCCAGGACGGCACCAATGTCCACGGGTCTGATTCGATGGTTGGCGGGCAGGATCATTTCTGTGGCCACCACATCCTCACCGATAGGCCGCACATTCTCCCAGGGGGAAACTGCCGCAGTAATCTCAAAGGTTTTATCATCCAAGAAATGGGCATCCTCAATCATTATAACTGCATCGAAACCCTCGGGCATGGGATCCCCCGTGTCTATGTGTTCGGCTTGCTCACCTATAAGTAGTTTCAAAGGTGCCGTTTCCAGGGCACCATACGTATTTTCGGCGAAAACGGCTAAGCCATCCATGGCCGCCGCGTGATAATGAGGGGAGGATACCAAGGCATAAACCGGTTTTGACGTTATCCTTCCGAGGGCCTTCTCTACGGGAATAACTTCACCCGGTCCGGGGGACAAACCGCCTTCTTTGCCTATGTGATCAAGAAAGTTACGTAAGGCTTCTTCCCAAGGCACGTCGTCTAAATATACATTCCTTTTCACTTCAACCCACCTACTTGTATAGTTTTACTTCTACTACTTCACCCGCCTCTTTACCTTCACTTTTCGCAGGTATTTTGGCCAGGCCCTGTGATTTTACCATTGTGGATATCAAACCGGACTTGCCTAAAACGGGTTCGGCCTTTATCGGTTGGCCAACAGATCCAACCTCCGAAGAAAGCCGCACCCTGATATAATCCTCCCTACCCGGTGCCGAACTTATATTTCTTGTCAGTCGGGCCCGTACCGGAAAGGCATTGAGATAGTCGAACTCAGTCAGGATATAGGCCCTTTTTTGCACTAGGGGGCTGAT
Source organism: uncultured Clostridia bacterium (assembly GCA_964554735.1). GTDB lineage: Bacteria > Bacillota > Desulfotomaculia > Desulfotomaculales > CAZKPV01 > CAZKPV01. Next base: position 2,167 of record CAZKPV010000041.1, on the reverse strand, counting down.
CAACAAATCATAGACAACCATAGCCGATGTTGGATGGCCGGGAAGCCCAAAAACCGGCTTCCCTTCAACAACGGCACCTATAGCCGGCTTGCCGGGCTTTATCGCCAGACCATGAAAAAGAACCCCCGGTTCACCCAAAGCATCTATTACAGCCGAGGCAACATCCCTAGTCCCCACCGAGCTGCCGCCGGAGACCAATACTAAATCATTTTCATGAAGGGCCCTGGTCATAACCTCAAACAAGGCTTCATAGTTATCCTTAACTATACCATATGTTTGGGGCAAGCCCCCGTCCCCAATCACCAGGGCACACATGGTGTAGGAGTTGATATCCCTAACCTTTCCCGGACCGGGAAACTCACCGGGAGGCACAACCTCATCTCCGGATGATACAATACCAATCCTAACCGGCGGAAAAACCTCAACTTCCGTCAAGCCGAGGGCTGCCAAGGCACCTATATCCTGGGGCTTTAAAATTGTGTGGGACTTCAAAACAAGATCACCACACCCTATATCCTCAGCCCTTTTCACAACATTTTCCCAAGGGGCAACAGGTTTGATAACCTCTAGCAATACCTCGTCAACTTTTTCGGTGTATTCAACCATAACCGCCGCATCGGCACCCGGGGGAAGCATACCTCCGGTTGATATTTTCCAGGCCTGCCCGGGTTTGATTTCCATTTCAGCCTTTTGGCCCATTTGTACCTCCCCGGAGGCCCCGAAAGAATCAGCCGCACGCACAGCATACCCATCTACCGTTGAGCGGTCAAAACCCGGAACATCCTCCTTTGAGATTATATCTGAAGCCAACAATTTACCCGATGCACCGATCAAATCAACTTTTACGGCCGTGTGGACCCACTTTATATGTTTGGCCAGTTCCCCCCTAGCCTCATCCACTGTTAAGGCCTTAAACAGTTCTGTATGGCGAGCCGACATATTAATTCCCACCTTTTAAAAGCAGCCTAGCTGGCAGGCTACAATTTTAACCCCCAGTTCATTGGCCGCATTACCGATGGTCCTAACCGGTACATTCAGTTCGGCGGCCACCCTGTGGGCGGCGGCACAGGAAAGTTTGCCATTCTTGCATACCTTCAAAACCGCCTCTTTTATTTCCGGCGTAAGTTTATCCAATGCAATTCTCCTTCGCATTTTTTTGTAAAATAGAATCGCTAACACACTTCCATATTAAAAATATTATTCCCTGCTTCAAATTTAAATAAAAAGGTCTTTTGCCTGGGTTAGCCCCAAACAAAAAACCTTTTTGTAATACACACTGTAACGGTTTTACCTGTTTTCGTTAAATTCCTCCACTGCTTCAAAAAATGCATCCACAGTTTCCAAGGGTGTGCCCGGCGGCACATCACACCCGGTAGAAATAATAAAATTCTTGTACATTTTGGTTTCCTCTAGCAACTGCCATGTTTTCTCCTTGGTTTTGTCAAATGTGCTATTCCTGAAGACGCTTGCAGGATCGAGATTACCCCCCCCTATAACATTAGAAGGAATCTGTGGCATGATATCTTTTGCCATATCCACAATGTTTCCAAAGTGTAGCACCTTGGCGCCCGTGGATAACATTGTATCCACCTGGAGTAGCGTATAGCCACAATTGTGCAGTATTACCACGAAATTATCATCCTGTACCGCGTCCACCATCCTAGTGACATATTTCGAGGAAAATTCTTCACATTGGGCAGGCGATAGAAGCCCCGCCGTTGGCTCGGCAATAATTAAACCATTTACGCCGGTTTCCTTGAGTGCCTTGGCATACTCGACTAGGAGTCGCGTACATTTGTCCAAAACAATATGGGCTGTTTCGGGTTCAAACACTAGCT
>CAZKPV010000041.1:0-319 GCA_964554735.1 uncultured Clostridia bacterium | reverse complement strand
GGCCTCTTTCATCCCAAACAGTAAGGAGGCAACTGAATAGGGGCCCATCAGTTCTGGAAATACGGGGCAGGTAGTTATCCCATTTGCCGCCTTTTCCGCCACCCGCAAAAATAGCGGGATTCTCCCATCATCCAAGGTCGGTATCTTTAACTTTTCGGCGGATTCTCTATCAAAAACTATCGGGTTCCTTATCTGGGGCGGATCATTTTCAAAAAATTCGACCTCGCTTCCAAATGCCTCCGATTCAGGCGTAAGATCCATGGCATTGGAAATACCAACAGTTTGGGGATACCTTTCCACTAACGCCTTCATTACCTCA
>CAZKPV010000040.1:0-12561 GCA_964554735.1 uncultured Clostridia bacterium | reverse complement strand
CAATTACTTTCTTCCCTTTGGCAAGGGTACTGAGGGATAGCAAAACAGCGGAAGCGTTGTTGTTGACAACCAGTGCAGCTTCTGCTCCGGTCAGCTCCTTGATGTGTTCCTCCACCGGATCATATCTGGAACCCCTTTTACCAGTATCGAGGCTGAATTCTAGGTTTGAATAATGGGAGGCCACCTTATTTACAGCTTCAATGGCGGACTCGCAAAGTAAGGCCCGGCCTAAATTTGTATGTAAGACAACTCCCGTGCAGTTTATTACATGCCGTAGGTTGGGTTGGGATCTTTCCTGCAACCTTTGGGCAATACGTTCCATGATAAGAGGGTTATCAAGATCTGTGGGTACTCCCCTTTTTTGCAATATTGCAGTTCGCACCTCATCTAGCACTTCTCTTATTACGGCCGTGACCAATTTGCGTGGATTGTCCGCAAGGTATTTTTCCATTCGGTTATCTTCCAACAGCTGGTCCACGGAAGGAATTTTTCGAAGAAGGTCTTCCATGCCCATTTTTATCACCCATCCTAAAAATATCTTTACAGTATTTTATCCCAAATATCAAGTTTAACCCTTTCCTCTATTAGGCCACTTTTGTAGGCATAGTCATAGAAAGTCGACAAGGCGCCCCGGCAGTCCTCACCAAAATCATAGCTAATATTATTGAAATAATCCTTGATTTCCTCCACCGTGAGACCACTCATGTCCCGGGCTCTTTTCAACAGTTTTTCATCTAATTTCTCGGCCGGTAACTCCCGCTTGGATTCTATTAAAAGCGAGGAAACCCTACTCGCCAGCTCTATGTTTTTACTGGCATACTCCCGACGTACGGCCCACAGGGAATAGATCATTTTTTCCGTGGCGAAGTGCTTCCAGGCTTCCCCCAGGTCAGTTATGTTTATATCCATATTATGCCGGGTCACTATTTGGTGGGTTTTAATGGCTTCATCGCCCATGAAAAGGCCCGCGTCGCCTTCCTTGAGCATATCGGTAATTTGAAGATCACAGCTTCTGAAATTGGCATGGACGTGGTAATAATGTTCCAATAAAATTTTTAGCAGAATAACCGATGTTTCTGATGTAGTGGTCAAACATATTGTTTTCCCTTCCAGTTCCGTAACGGGTTTTTTACTGAACAGATATACGCTGGCCACCGTTCCACTAGAACAAAGCGATAAATAGGGTAACAGCAAACATTTACCGGCATGACGTGCATATTTAATCGGTGAAATCGGGCATATATCCAACTCCCCATCCAAAAACATTCTATGTAATTTTTCTGGTTTACCGTACTCTAGGATCACTTTATGTCCAACCAACTTTTCCTTGAAAGCATGGTTTAACGGAAGAAAACCCAGATAGGTAACTAGGCCCAAACGCAACTTAGCCATATTAAATCCTCCCTATAGTTACTTCCTGTACCCAATCCTAGACAACAACTGAGCACTCAAACTCAAGGCTTTACACCTGTATGGACGCTTACTATGCCTCCCGTAAGTTCGTGGTATCTGCATTCTTTTAAATCAAGGTTCGAAAATATTTGGTGTAATTCCTCTTGGTGGGGAAAATTCACTAGCGATATGGGGAGATACCGGTAAGGCCCATCCATGCCAATGCCCAGCCTGCCAAGCACCGGCACCAGACGTTCAAAGTAGAGATAATACAGTTGTTTGAAAATCGGGGCCTTCGGCTTTGACAGTTCCAAAGAAACAATATGTCCCCCCGATTTTACCACCCTTTTCATTTCCTCCAATACGCATATAATATCTTGAACATTACGTAGCCCGAATCCGATAGTTGCACAATCAAAGCTATTATCGCGGAAAGGTAAGTCCATTGCGTTTCCAAAAACCAACTCGATGTTTGCCTCACAGCCGCTGTTCTTTATATTTTTCCGGGCACGGGCAAGCATGTTTTCAGAAAAATCACAGCCGATTACATGTCCACTTTTACCACATGCTTTTGCGAGCTCAATGGACAACATGCCTGTACCGCAACATACATCGAGCACCCTGTCACCTCGATGCAACTTAGATTTCCGCACGGCAAAGCGACGCCAGTAGCGGTCAAAATTGAAGGAAAGAATCGTGTTCAGCAAATCATACCTGTGTGCAATATTGTCAAACATTCCCTGCACATATTTTTCCTTACCCCGATATTTTTGCACCTTGCCGTGGGGTAGATTGTCGTCAAGCACTTTAACCCTCCTAAACAACCATCTCCTTGGGGTTGTTTCCTAAAGTTGAAACCTTGCACACCAGGCCCTCCAGTGCATGACGGGCGGGGTGCTCCTCCAAACTGCTTAGGATGAACAAGGCCTGTTCGCTGTAAAGATCGGCATCGCTCTCCGGAATTTGGGCAAGTCCATAAAGCATTCCCACGGCCCTTCCGAATTCCCCCAGCAACTCCTGTTTTTCCCTGTCTTTTGTCCCCAGGGATGCACCTAGCCGGCAGGCACCGCTAAAAGGCACGGCAATCTCCTTATGAATAACCTGGGAGTAAACAAGGGGGTTTTTATCTTTCGCTCGAGGGTTCTGTACGGATAAAAGCCCCCCTTCATTTACGCTACAGATAATATCTGCCAGTGGTAAAAGAAAATTACCAAGACCCACCCTACACAATTTGGCATAGCAAAGACTGTAAATATAGTCGCCAACCAAAACGGGATACTGCCTCCGCAAGATTTCATCGCCAACTATGTCCTCATCCTCCTGTATCCGCTTGTGCACAAGCCAGGCGATATGTGTAAGTTGGAAGATACCGGCCAGATTATGGGATTTATATCTGGGCCCACCAAATAATTCCGAGCTTAAAAATGTCAGTGCCGGCCTAACCACGGCCTCTAAAGAAGGAAAGGCCGGAAGTTCAAAGTCACCTAACAAATCATGACAATCAGGAAAATCCTCCTGGACCATTTTCTGGATTTGACATATATCATCCCAAAAGTGTTCTAATGAGTTGTCCAACAATTACAACCTCCCCTACCCTAACATTAATATATTCTGTGCTTTACCTTTATTTCCTGCACCAAATAAAATTAAGCCCTGCAATCTTGGACAGTTGCAGAGCTTAAACTACTCTTTTCCTTTACAGGTACTGATAATATCCCTCCTATTGATTTACCACCTGTCTGGATTCAAGAGGCAGTATGCCCCTCTTAATTTCATTGGCCGAAACATGCTTTGCATTAAACAGTTCGCATATATAGTTGCAAGCATCCCAAGGGTTAACTTTTTCTCCGCATGTAAACACATCGACCGCCGCATATCCATATTCAGGCCAGGTATGAATAGCTAGATGCGACTCTGAAATTACAACCACACCGCTGACACCCTGCGGGCTAAACTTGTGAAACACATACTCCTTCACATCCGCACCCGCTTTAATAGCTGCATCAACCATAATTCTTTCCACTCTTTTGATGTCGTTTAAAACTTCGTAGTCACTGCCATAGATCTCGACCAGAACATGCCGGCCTAGCGGTTTCATTTTCATTTATCATCCTCCTTTGATACACGTTTTTGGTTCCCCTCACTATTGAACCAATCAAATAAAATTCTAAGCTCAACCGGGTGTCTTGTCAATAACTATTTCTATTATTTTTATAGTTTTTATGATAAAAAAATCACTTCCCTAAAAATTACGGAAAGTGATTTCACATATAATAATATATGTATCATGCTTGTTTTTAATTCTTTAACCAAGGCATCAATGCCCTCAGCTCTGCGCCAACCTTTTCAAGCAGAGATTCGGAGTCCCTGCGCCTCAGCATCGTGAAGACCGGTCTGTTCACCTGATTTTCCAAAACACATTCCTTGGCAAATGATCCGTCCTGTATTTCCTCCAATATTTTTTTCATTTCCTTTCTGGTTTCCTCATTGATGATTCTCTTGCCCCTCGTCAGGTCACCGTACTCGGCAGTATCACTTATTGAGTGGCGCATCCAACCCAGTCCGCCTTCATAAATCAGATCAACAATCAATTTTAGTTCATGGAGGCATTCAAAATAGGCAATCTCCGGTTGATAGCCCGCTTCGACAAGGGTTTCAAAGCCAGCTTTGATCAGCTCGGTAACCCCACCACAAAGTACTACCTGTTCACCAAACAGATCAGTTTCGGTTTCCTCTTTAAAGGTAGTTTCTATAACACCCGCGCGGGTACAACCTATCCCTTTTGCATAGGCTAGGGCCAGTTCCTTGGCTTTACCGCTAACATCCTGGTGAACTGCTACTAGCCCGGGGACCCCGGCACCTTGAACATACATTCTCCTTACTAAATGGCCGGGACTTTTGGGGGCCACCATAATAACATCTATGTCCTCCGGTGGTATGATCTGATTAAAAAGAATGTTAAACCCATGGGAAAAAACAAGGGTGTTTCCTTCTTCCAAATAGGGCTCGATTTCTTTTACATATACGTCCGGTTGGACACTGTCGGGTAGCAGGATTTGAATAACGTCGGCCACCTCGGAGGCCCGGGCAACTGTCATTACTTCAAACCCATCTTTTTCCGCCTGTATCCAGGATTTGCCACCCTCAATCTCCGCAACTACCACATCCATCCCGCTTTCCTTCAGATTTTGGGCTTGTCCGTGGCCTTGGCTGCCATATCCCAGAACGGCTATTTTCTTCCCCTGTAGTAAGTCCAGGTTGGCATCCTGGTCATAATATAGTTTTGCCATTACAATCCTTCCTTTCAAAATTTAATACTAATAATCAATGTTACCATAGATTTCTATGGTTGATCAAGCAAAATCAAATCTTCACCGGCTGCTCATACAAGACCAGGTAAATAAAAGGCGGCACTCCAAAGATCATGGTGGTGGCCGCCGCCACAATGCCGGAATCATTAAACACCAGTGCCGTAACGGCCGCGACTATGGTTGCTATAAAGCCGTAAAACAACTCCGGGTAATTTGTTCTTATATTTTTCATTACACCAATCGGTCTATAAAACAACAATGCCAGGCTGGCCAGACTGGCGAGAAAAAACCTACTCCAAATGGTGTGCCTGATGAGTTTAATATTGACTTCCAGCTTCCGTATTATTATATTAAATATTTCACCTGATCCCCCGGAAAGAATCAGGCTTGCGTTTCGACCGATATGTGACTGGTGGGCAATATCCTTTTGCAGATCAATGAATATGAAGGACACGACTGCTAACAGCGCCACACCGGGAATCAGCAGGATAGTCCTTTTACTAAACTTTATATTCAGGAGTAAGAAAAAAGCCGTGACAAAGCCTACCGAGCCGGCTATTGTACCGCCCACATTAGTCCCCACGTTCGGGGCGGCGATGGCATATAAAATTACAAGGTAAATTACTGCCGTGAAGGGGATAAGGGATCTTTTGATCCTAGGGAGGGCAGTAATCAGCAGCATCGAACCAATTATAGTCGCTCCCAGCAATACCCCCATATACTCATTCCCCAAACCGTAAAATCTTGCCCCGGCAATGGCATCATATCCCAAAATAGATTGTTTTTGCAGGGGTGCGCCCAGGTACAAATCCGTAACGATAGCCAGTACGGTGGCAACGCTGATTAATAGAAAGGATCCAAGGAACCACCTTTTTCCGATAACCATACACAAAAAAGTTATAAAAAGCACCAAAAGGATTAACTCCAGGATAACTATAAAAGAGGAACCCCCGGGAAACAAAGGCAAAAGCAACAGTGACAATGGCACGCTCATTACAAATACTAAATAGGGTTTTAAGATCAGCAAACCGTCTTTACGGAAGAAAATAAAGTAGAGGGAAACCAATAAAAGAATTAACAGCGCAAAAATATACCCTTTAATCAAAGGGGGGCGCATGTTGTATATCAAGGCCAACATGTTCTTAAAATTCACCAGGGCTTTTAAACTGTTATCCCCGGCCACTACCGTGGCATTGCGTCCCCACATATGATAGGGCACTTTTATGCCAAAAAAGGTCAGTATGGTTGGTGCCAGATCAGTATTGGTTATTATCCCGGGCCGTTTAGTGGTGCCGGAAACCAAAAGCCCTCGATTATCCACCCCTTTGCCTGCTATAATAACGGGCGTAATTAATTCGCCACTTTTTATGACATTATCACTGGGGGTGGGGCTGACTACCACCAAAAGATCGTTCCTTAAATCCAATGTGCCGGTAAGGTCAAGCAAAAAACTGTCTATCCGTCCTAACGTGGATTTTCTGAGCTTATCCAGATTGCTTTCATAAACATAGTTTTTCTGGTTTTCAAGCCGGGCCAAATCAGCAACATCCACAACGGCGAAACTCACCTCGCCCATGAGACCTGAAAGCCGTTCAACCAGCAAATCATAATCAGTGCGCCGACCGCCGGGAAATGTGTGGTCAAAGACTAGCAAGTCACTGCCAACGCTACCTTTCCCGACCAAACCATTGTTGTTCATGGCAATGTTGACAACTGGTCTCGATATTTCGTCCCCAAAATCACCGTTTCCTAAAACCCCCACCTTGAGCCCATTTTCGGCTAGGGTTTGCCCTAGGGCACCCGGAACTACATTTTGGTTTAATGTAGCATTTTGTTGCCAAATACGTGCAATGCCGAGTTGAAAGATTCCCTGTTCGGGGGCATGCCTCCCGGTCCTTCCCGTGTATTCCGCACTTGCCCGGCCCAGCAGATATTTTTCCTCACCGTTAAAGGCCAATTTGGCCGATCCCGTTGCCAGGGCAGGCACGCTGGAACCTATGGTTGCGTACGCATTTTCGGAACTGCGTACACCCCCGGTTTTCGTATTTAAAATACCGGCGGCGGACCTAGCCATAAGGCCATTTAAAACGGGCATATTATCTATATCCTCGAATGTTAATCTATCAATTACCACCATAACAACCTTCCCTGACCCCTGGGCATTTGCCCCCGTGGGAATGGCAATGGTGAAAAGAAACACACATATTAAAAAGCCCATTAAACGACGCATTTCCGGCATTGGCGACCCTTCCCTCCAGAAGTATCTATAACATTTTACTATTATTATGCAATTTAAACAAGGACAATGTACCCGGCCATGATAATATGTCCCGGGCGTAAACAATAACTAGCAACCTTTTCTGTCCAAAATATCATTATATACCCCGCACACCCGATCAACCATATTGTGGGCATTAAATTCGTTTTGGATTTTGGCTCTCCCCCGCCTTCCCATCGCCCCGGCCCAGAGTGGTTTGTCCAAAATTCTTACAATGGATTCTGCAATCTCAAAGGGGTTAGCCGGTGAAACCAGTAAGCCGTTAAGATTGTTTTCTATCACCTCGGGAATGCCGCCAACCTTGCTGGCAACAACGGGAAGCCCGGCCGCCATAGCTTCCAGTAAAACAAGGGGTAGCCCCTCGGTCTCGGAGGGAAGTACAAAAACATCGAAGGCATTAAGGTAATCGGGAATGTTGCCCCTGACTCCTTCGAAGGTAACTGAGCCGTCCAAATCATAAAGGCGGGTTTCTTCTTCAAGGGATGGCCGGAGTGGCCCGTCGCCCACTATGACAAGTTGAAAGGGCTTACCCTTTAAAAAAACATCCTTTAAAATTTTCGCCGCCCTAATCAGGTGTGTAACCCCTTTTTGGGGGGCGAGTCGGGCAACCGTACCTATAATAGGCATCCCCCTGCCCAGGCCCAGTTTCCTTCTGGACTCCCCCCTACCGGAAGCCGGTTTATAGTGTCCTGTATCTATCCCGTTGGCAATGGTAACCACCCGGCCGGGTTCGATACCTATTAGGGCCGTGAGCTCCACTTTCAGAGCCTCCGACACGGCAATGACAGCATCTGTTCGCCGAGCCAGACATCTTTCCATTTTTGCTGCTAGCCATCTTTGCCATTTAGGCACACTATTATAAAAAAATGAATTATGTAGGGTATAAACAAGGCCGGGGACCCGGCTGGCCGTAGCAGCCAGCCTTCCAACCAGTGCGGCCTTGATACTGTGTGCGTGTAGAATGGTGACCTTTTCTTGCCTTATAATCCCGGCGAGCACTCCGGCGGCCCTTAGATCAAAAAAAGGGTTAAAATCACCCTTTATCGGCAATGGGTATATTTTAACACCCTCATTTTTAAGTTCCTTGTAAATTGAACCATCCGGCGGACATGCAACCATGACATTAAAGTTAGCAGCATCTATGAGTCTCAAAAGATATAGCAAATGATTCTTTATACCGCCCTCGGCGGGTCTTACCACATGGAGAAGATTGATTTTCTTTTTCATTTTGTCACACTTCGCTGATGGCATCCGTCGGGCAAAACTCAACTGCTTCCTCTACATCTTCCTCTAATTCATCAGGCACAGTTTCCACTACAACTTCCGCCTTACCATCATCGTTCCAATTGAAAACATCCGGGCACATGTCTATACATGTACCGCAGCTTATACACAAATCCTGATCAACCTCCACCTTCACGCAAACCCCTCCAAATTACTGGAATTTTAATCGACTGTATTATCCCCAAAGTGAAATAAACTATACCCGCTAAAGGAAAAAGAATCCGATGCAAAGAATGTAAAAGAAATGCCAGGCATTCAACAAACACTTAGATTAACGCGGGAGGGTTTTTAATATGGATGACTACAAGGACTTCAAGGATTTCTACGACAATAGGGTACAGGCCACATTAAAGAAACTGGAAAGAAACGGCTTTACTGCCTTCTTTGAATCCGACAGTGAGCGGGCGGTAAAAACTATACTCTCTAATGTGACCCCCGGGGCAACTGTCGGAATAGGTGGCTCCCTAACCGTTCGCCAACTGGGTGTCATCGAACAAATCCAACAAAGGGGGCATGAGGTCTTTGACCACTGGGAAAAAGGCCTAGATGCGGAGGAAATAGAAAAAGCCAAGTTAAATCAACTGACGTCCGATATTTTTATTACCGGTATCAATGCCGTAACCATGGACGGTAAATTGGTCAATATTGATGGCGCGGGTAACAGGGTAGCATCCATGATTTACGGCTCAAAAAAAGTCATAGCCGTTGCCGGCTACAATAAGATTGTAACAGACCTTCAGGCCGGCCTGGACAGAATTAAAAATACAGCCGCCCCCAAAAATGCCCTGCGTTTAAATAAAACTACCCCGTGCACTAGGACCGGCCGCTGTATGGATTGCAAGGTGCCGGAACGAATATGCCGTATAACAACCATCATCGAGGCAAAACCAATGCAGATGGAGGATTTTATTGTTGTTATTGTTGGTGAAGAACTTGGCTTGTAATATTGCCGAAATTCGTTGACTCCCCCCGGACGCGGTGGTATACTATTTTTAGCCAGTCAGAGACCAGTAATGAGATGAGATGAGCTTAGTTTCAAAATAGGTGAGGAGAGCTGAGATGAGCCGGTCTTAGTATGCAGATTAACCCGGTACTCATTTGGGTGCCGGTTTTTTATTTTTTTAAACTCCTCTCTTCATTTGCCGAAAGGGGGCATTTACACGATTATATTTACCCGAAATTATTTCTACTAATATCTTACAAGGAGGATTTTAAAAATGCGCAATTTGATGTTGATAGTTTTGCTGATAATTTTAGTACCCGCCTTGATCTTGACAGGGTGTGGTGAAACCGATTCTTCCGACGGGGATGTTTTTACCGTCGGTGTGACCCAGTATGTGGACCACCCGGCCCTTAACTTGGATCGACAGGGATTTTTAGACCAGATGAAGGAGGAAGGGTTCATTGAAGGGGAAAATATTAAATTTGACTTAAAAAATTCACAAGGGGACCCTAATCTTGCCAAAACGGTAGCGGATAAATTCGTCGCCGACAAGGTAGATGCGATTCTGGCAATTACTACACCCAGTTCCCAAGCCGCCGCACAGGCCACCAAGGGTAGCGATATACCGGTTGTATTCATTGCTGTTTCCGATGCCGTAACCGCAGGCCTTATTCAGGCAAACGATCAACCAACTGGAACTAATATTACCGGTGTTTATAGCGCGGATCCGGTTGAGCAACAGATGGACCTTATCCGTGATGTTCAGCCGGAAGCCAAGAAACTTGGCGTTATTTACAATGCCGGTGAACCAAACTCCGTCAGCAACGTAAAAAGGATTCATGACTACCTGAGAGGTAAAATGGAAATAATCGAGGTTACCGTTGCAAGTAGCAACGAGGTGCAAGCGGCGGCACAATCGCTGGCAGGTAGGGTTGATGCGGCCTTTATGCCCCAGGACAATACGGTAATGTCCGCCGTTGAGTCGCTGATCAGGGTTTGCCAGAACAATAATATCCCTTTGTATACCGGCGACACGGAGTCTGTTAAAAAGGGTGCATTGGCCACCCTGGGTAACGACGAATATGACTGTGGCCGACAAGGGGCCACGTTGGTGGCAAGAATACTAAAGGGTGAAAAGGCCGGTGAGATTGTTCCCGAAGAAATTCGCAAGCGAACATTATTAATCAATAACACCGCCGCTTCGGAATATTCGGTAACTCTTCCCGAAGAAGTTTTGAGCCGGGCCGACGAAGTTTTATAAAAGAAAGAGTGGATTTCAGTGGAGAATATTATTATTAATGGATTGCAACAAGGATTGATATATGGTTTTATGGCATTGGGTGTACTGTTAACATTTTATATATTGGGCTTTCCCGATTTAACGGTTGAAGGCTCATTTCCACTGGGAGCCGCCCTTACTGCAACCGCCATTGTTAAGGGAATTGATCCTTTAACTGCCGTTTTGTTCGGTGCGCTTGCCGGTGGCCTTGCCGGTGCGGCAACAGGCCTGATGCACACAAAATTAAAGGTAAACAATATTCTTGCCGGGATTTTGACAACCAGTGCTATCTACACTGTGATGCTCAGGACCATGGGAAGACCGAATACACCTTTGCTGACCTACGATAACTATTTTAATCAAGTGTTGGGTTGGGTGGGCCTTTCGGAAGGCGGCATGACCGTTTTTCAATTCCAACTTGCAACCATTACCATTCTCCTGCTTATGGTGCTGTGTGCACGATTTTTACTGGGCTGGTTCTTGAAAACAGATTTAGGATTAACTATAAGGGCAACGGGCAACAATGAAAAAATGATCAAGGCGCTGGGGGTAAATACCGACAATACTAAGCTGCTAGCCCTCATTCTGGCCAACTTCATGGTAGCACTCTCCGGCGCACTGTCTTGTCAGTTACAGGGCTTTGCCGATGTTGGCATGGGCATAGGAGTTTTAGTGGCGGCGATTGCATCGGTAATAGTCGGCGAAATGCTTTTTGGCGGTAGAGGCTTGAGTATGCTTTTAACAGGGGTAATCCTGGGGTCGATTATATACAGAAGTTTACTGGCCCTTGGGCTCAGACTAAATCTACCGGCCGAAGATTTTAAAATGGCTACCGCCATCCTTGTTCTTCTTGCATTAACTGTTCCTAAAATAAGGTTTGGAAACAAAAAGCTAAAAACATTAAAACTGCTCCAACAGGCAATAAAAAGCAATGTAGGTGTAAACAGAGTTGATTAAGCTAAAAGGCATTACTAAATATTTCTTCAAGGCTACCCCTAACGAAATCAGGGCCCTAAACCTAATCAACATGCATATCAAACCGGGCGATTTTATAACCATCATCGGCAGCAACGGCGCCGGGAAGTCCACCCTCCTGAAGGTTATTGCCGGCGTGGAACCCGTTGACACCGGCACTATTTTTTTGGACGGGAAAAATGTGACAGATGAACCTGAATTCAAGAGGGCAACTCATATCGGCCGCATTGACCAAGACCCTATGGCCAGTACCGCCTCCGACATGACCATTGAGGAAAACCTTGCCATGGCCTATACACGTGGGATTCGAAGGAGCCTGCACCGGGCGGTTACCCCAAAAAGGGTTGGCTTTTTTGAACAGGTCCTGACCGAAGTCGGGCTAGGCCTGGAAAAAAGATTGGATGTACCTGTCGGCACCCTTTCCGGCGGGCAACGCCAGGCCTTGGCCTTGGTGATGGCCACTATAGCCGACCCTAAACTCCTGGTGCTAGACGAACATACTGCGGCACTAGATCCAAAGATCGCCAGGCAGGTTATGGCTATCACTGATCATGTAATTAAAACTAGAGGGCTCACTACACTCATGGTTACCCACAATATGGAGCAAGCCATTAAATATGGAAATCGACTGATAATGATGCACCGCGGCCGTATTATCCTGGATATCGGGGAGGGGGAAAAGAAAAAACTAACAGTCCCCCATTTGATTGAAAAATTCACCGAAACTAGTGGCGACACCTTCGATGATGACCGGGTTTTGTTGGCACACACACGAAGATAAGACAGAAGGATGGCACAGAGGGGCGTTCCGTTCCTTTTGTGCACTTTCGCGTATTTTGAGTATTTTTTGTCTGTTTAAGGTGGACACGCGACAGGAGGTGGACAAAATTTCAACTAATGCTTGGATATAGCTGTAATTCCTTCCATAGCATGGCAACTATTGGCCAAAAAAACAACTAATGTGTTGTTTTTTTGGATAAATTTTGAATTGATTTTCCGCAATCAACACATTAGTTGCTTTTTTGACCACCTAGTACATTTTGCAAAAGTATTAGGTTTGGGTTGCACGGTAGAAGCCTTAGTTTGGCATCTCCTTGTT
>CAZKPV010000039.1:5800-12631 GCA_964554735.1 uncultured Clostridia bacterium | reverse complement strand
TCCTGCCAGGTCGGCCATAGTTAAGTATCGGTTACCAATAACATAGATATGTGGGGGTATCATTATTGATGTCTGGAAAAGCCATAAGACAGTTGTTATCTTTAACTCTGTGCTGTTTGATTCTTACGGTATCGGCGGGTTGCACGGCCCCCGAACAAAAAGCATCCGGGAACGAACACGGGCTAAAGGTTGCGGCAACAATTTTTCCGCTAGCCGATTTGGCTCGTTGTGTAGGTGGTGAAAAAGTTGAGGTCATCACATTGCTTCCCCCCGGCGCGAGCCCACACACCTTTGAGGTTACCCCCAAGCAGGCCAAAAAGCTGGCCGATGTTGATATTTTTATAAAAATCGGGGCCGGGGTGGATGATTGGGTGGATAATTTAATATCCATAGCCCAAGGAGCCCCCTCGGTTGTGACGGTGAGCTCGGGTGTTGAACTGAGGCGGAATGGTGACCCCCATATTTGGCTTGATCCCGTTTTAGTTAAAGAGCATATCGCCCCGGTCATAGCCGATGAAATGTGTGCGGTAAGGCCCGACCAAAGGGAACACTTCACGGCGAATCTGGGGACTTACACCGATGAGTTGGAGTTGCTACACAGGGAAATCAAGGGACATCTTGATGCGATCAGCGGAAAGAAGATAATATCCCTTCATTCCTGCTGGGGGTATTTTTGCGACAGGTATGAGATAGAGGAAATAGCGACTATTGAGGAATCCCCGGGAAAGGAGCCCTCCGCGGCTTGGATTGCCAATGTAATTGGGGAGGCCGAAAGAAATAATATCCGGGCCGTGTTTGCCGAGCCCCAGCTCAACCCCAAGGCCGCCGAGACAATCGCCAATGAATTTGGAGGCAGGGTTGTATTTCCCGACCCAATCGGGGGGGAAGGGATTCAAGGGAAAGACAGTTATATAGAACTGATGCAGTACAATACGAAAATTTTTATTGAAGCCTTTAAACCCGTGTAGGAGAGAAAATAAAATGCGAAATATAGTAACCATGAGGGAAGTTTGTTTTAGCTATGGCAAGAGAACCGTCTTGGAAGACATTGATCTGTCACTGGGTAAAGGTGGTTTTTTGGGGTTAATCGGCCCGAACGGAGCCGGCAAAACCACCCTTACGAGGTTAATCTTGGGGCTATTAAAACCTGACAGTGGTAGTGTGCGTCTTTTGGGCGGCAACCCTAGGGGGAGGGACAATCACAGAAAATATGTGGGCTACTTACCACAAGGCCACAAGGCGGATTACCGATTTCCCGTGACTGTTTTTGATGTGGTGATGATGGGCCGTTTCAGTAAAATAGGGGCCCTCAGATACCCCGGAAGTACGGATAAACAGGAAGTTGTAAAAAGCCTTGAAATGGTCGGCTTACCCAGGAATATAACCGGAAGACATTTCAAAAGTTTGTCCGGGGGGCAGCGACAGCTAGTTTTTTTGGCACGCGCATTGTGTGGAAATCCCTTACTCCTCATTCTAGACGAACCAACCAACGGATTGGATCATCGGGCCCGCAATAAATTTTTTAAAACACTGGCTACACTGAAAAAAGAATTAAACCTAACAGTAATTGTGATTTCCCATGATATAGCCTTTATTTCAAGCTATGTGGATGAGCTGATCTGTATCAATAGGAGAATCATTATCCGGGGTAATCCCGAGGATGTGTCCAAAAACCCGGTTATGCGTTTAACCTATGGCTACAGGGAATCTATCATGTCAGCCTCGCCATTAGGGGATAGGCGGAGGTTGCCATATGCTTGAAATATTGGGCTATGAGTTTATGCAAAGGGCCGTTTTGTCCGGCGTAATGGTGGGCATTTTATGTTCTTTGGTATCCTTTTTTGTGGTTCTAAAACGCCTTTCTTTTATCGGGGTTGGTATCTCCCATTCTGCCTTTGGCGGGGTTGCAATCGGCTATTTTTTAGGTTACCCGCCCATTTATGCGGCCGGGATTTTCTCCGTGCTTGTGGCCTGGTGTATAGGCTTTGTCAGTAAAAAAGGCGATATTCACGAAGAAACAGCAATCGGTATTTTTTTCTCAACTGCCATGGCCCTAGGTATTGCCCTCATCAGTTTTGCGGAAGGTTATTACGTGGACTTGTTCGGATTTCTTTTTGGCAATATCCTGGCGGTAACCACAGATGAACTGAAAATATTTGCTGCGGTCGGGGTCCTGGTGGTTGTTTTTATCTCCCTATTCTTCAAGGAGCTACTTTTTATCTGCTTTGACGAGGAAGCGGCCGAGGCCACTGGTATTAATGTAACCCCGATATACTATGCCCTTTTGACCGCAATAGCTTTAACCATCGTTGTTTCCGTGAAAACAGTGGGTATTGTATTGGCATCGGCCCTTTTGGTAATTCCCGCGGCAACCGGTTATCAGTTGTCATCAAACTATAGGGTCATGTTGGCGGTTGCCGTGGGCAGCGGGTGTGTTTCAACACTAGGCGGCCTGTGGCTGTCCTTCCGGTATGACATTGCCTCCGGGGCTACTGTTGTTCTCCTGGCGGCTCTTTTGTTTCTGTTGTCATTTCTTTTTCGTAGGTATGCTTGACAATTATTTTTTCCTGTATTGCCTGCCAGGCCCCCGGGTCCTCCATACCTAAACGCCACAGGGCGATTCCCCCAAGACTGTGTTCCCCAATTAGGTTAAGTTTGCTCAGAAGGCTTAATCTGTCTTCATACCATACTTCATGCACTTGGTTTGCGGCATCAATGTATCTGAAAAAGGGGGTTTGACTCTTTGGGTCAAAAAACGCCTCGGCTTTATAGTTTTCTAACCTTTCCATTGCTAGTTCATACGATAAATACGCGTATCCCCCTGTCCGTAGATTAAAATCGAAGCCGAAGACTGGTTCTGCTAGAATAATTTTATGGGGTGCTATCCTGTCAATTGCGTAATTAATTACTGAACTGTTAAAGCCGATGGATGAGATCGGCCCCGGGCCACTTCCGGGGAAGCCGTGTTCATTGTACATCATCAACATAACCAAATCAGTCGCTTCGCCAATAACTTCATAGTCGTAGGGGGCTGCCCAGGGATTGTGTAAATCATTGTCCTTGGCCGGGATCGCCGCCGAAAAGATGTAGCCCTCCTCCCTCAGACGGTCTCCCAGTTCAGTATAGAAAAGAGATAAATTATCCCGGTCCTCCAGCCTGATGCCTTCAAAATCCATATTGACCCCATCAAAATTGTAATACCCTAAAAGGTTAATTATATTGCCAATACAATCATTCCGTGATTTTGGGGTTGCAAGCATTTCGGTTACTAGATCCTGGGTCAAGGATTTGTCCTTGTATAGGAAATTATGGATCACCGGGAGAACTTGTACATTATTATTGTGGGCAATAGCCACTAGCCTATGTGCTTCCTCCTCATTGAAACCATCGGTTGATTCCAAATCTGTGCAATCATATTGATTTAAACGAAACCAGAAAGGCGCCAGCATTGATATGCTTTCCAAATTTTCCGTAGCGGACACAAAGGAGGAAGGTAGGTGCCCTTCTTTTTCGGTATAGTAGCCTACAACTAGGGCTTCAATGGGTGTGCCGGTATGGTCTGTGGAGGACACCATATTATACCTTTCCTGTACGCTGTCACCTGCAACAGTGGGGGAAGGGAAAAAACCAAGTAATGCTACTAGAAGTAAAGAAAACAGTGGGATTTTTATGTTTTTGGGCAGTCTTGTCATTTAGTTACACCTTTCATGATAAATATTGCTACAAGCGTTTACAACATTGTATCCCAAAAGGCTAACTCTTTACATATGAAATAAGTGGCAAAACGGAAAAAAGTAGCCCTTCAAAGGGCAAAAAGGGTATTAGATTATATTGGGGAACTGATAAGTAACATCAATTATGTTTTGAATTTAAGAAAGGACGTTGTTTTAAAGATATGCCTGCCGATGGCCAACGGATTAGGGAACTTGATTTACTGCGGGGGGTTGCCATAATTTTAATGGTGCTGTTTCACCTAGTTTATGATTTAAACTTCTTTTATGATGTGCCTATCAACTATAGGACCGGGGCAGTTTTTTATGTCGGTAAGCTGGCAGCATCACTTTTTATTGTCATAGCCGGTATTAGTAGTACCCTCAGCGGTAACAACATTAAAAGGGGTCTGTATGTCCTATTTTGGGCTTTCGTTGTCACAGTTGCAACTACAGCAGTCATACCGGGCTCAAATATTGTTTTTGGCATTCTGCACTTCCTGGGGGTTAGTATGGTAATATACCACTTTTTTAGAAGACTGAACCCCTCGATGCTACTCTTGCTGGGTACACTTGCCTTGTTCCTGGGCCCCGCTGTAAAAACAATTACCGTGCCCCACAATTTGTTTGTCCCGCTAGGTTTAATGGGCAAGGGCTTCTTTTCAATGGATTACTTTCCCCTGTTTCCTTGGTTTGGCCTTTTTCTCTATGGGTGCGCCGCCGGAGGGCTTATGTACGATAAGAAGGAAAGTATATTTCCCTTGAACCCCACCCGCTCAAATCTTTTAGATAAATCCGGGCAACATTCTTTGACAATTTATCTAGCGCATCAGCCGGTTATATTATCCGTGCTATACATTGTTTTCGCCGTGCTGTGATTGCATGGCCCGGTATAATTGAATAAAGATGTTTTTATTTGGGATACAATATGCTTGTGTGCAAGAATCGGGGGTGATCGGACTGTGTGTGAATTTTGTACAAAACACGGCGAGGGCAAAAAATGGTATGAAGTAATGGAAAATTATTCGCAAGAACTGCTAGAGGATCCCCGCAGGCAAGAATATGTGTCAAAGTTTATCAAAAACGTCAGAAATAATGCAAATTCAAATCTTGCAAGGTTATCTTGGGCCAGGCAAAGGGTGCCAATGGTCTATAGGTTTATAAGCAAAATTGCAACGGCCACGGCAAAGCAAGATCACTTCGGCCAGGTTGTACCGCTTGAGGATGCAGAGGCCATCGTGGAAAGGGTGCAATCCATAACTAGAATAGCCTGCATTTGTAGAAGCGTCACGATGGGGAAAAATGACGCCAGATATTGTTTACTCCTGGGGCTTGACCCCAGCGGCGTAATAAAAGACTGGCCGGAATTGGAGTTATCTATGGAAACATTAACCGTAGATGAAAGCAAAAAGGTTCTCAGGGATTTTGACAGGGAGGGGCTTGTACATTCAATCTGGACTTTTAAAACTCCCTTCATAGGGGCTATTTGCAATTGTGATCATGACTGTTTGGCCTATCGGTTACAGGTAAGCTCCGGTTTGATGAGCATTATGTTTAAAGCCGAGTATTTAGCAGATATTGACCCCCTAGAATGCGTGGGGTGCCGAGAGTGTCAAAAATTTTGCCAATTTGGGGCCATCGAGTATTCCGTGGCCAATTCAAAGTGTTACATTAATATCGCCAAATGTTATGGTTGCGGTGCCTGTAGGAATGCTTGCAAAAAAGATGCAATTAGTCTTCTTGCTAGGGAGGAGGTGTTTAACCTGACCGGAATGAGGTAACCGCACCTCAAAATTATTACCTTGACATCAGACCTGTGTATGGTAGAATATTACCTATATTAATTGAGTTTAGATATATGTTCAAAAGGTGATGAAGGGGAAAAGTAGGCGGCATACAGCTTTTCAGGGAGGGAGCATCAGTGACTGAAAGTGCTTCCATAGTATGAGCCGTTGAAGTTCTCCCCCGAGCTGCCGGGGTGAAACCAAACAGGTAAGTAGGCCCGGACGGAAATACCCACCGTTAGAGGGGTACTCAAGAGCGGATTTTAATAATCAACGAGGGTGGTACCGCGAAACCAACTTTTCGCCCCTTAGGGCGGGGAGTTTTTTTATTTGTTTTCCAATAAATAAATGCTTTGGGGGAGAAACAATGTATTGGGATCGGGAATATGAAACTATGCCGCGTAGTGACTTGCGGGAACTGCAGTTAAAAAAGTTGAAGGATTTAATAAAAAGAGTGCATGAAAAGGTACCATTTTACAAACGGGCATTTAGCGACAGTGGGATTACCCCCGGTGATATTCAATCACTGTCAGATTTAAGCCTACTTCCGTTTACGGAAAAAAGCGATTTGCGGGACAATTACCCCTTCGGTCTGTTTGCCGTCCCCATGAATGAGGTGGTCCGATTACATGCTTCATCCGGCACGACCGGCAAACCTACTGTTGTGGGGTATACACGCAATGATATTAGCACTTGGGCGAATCTGACGGCCCGGGCACTCACTATAGCAGGGGGCGCAAAGGGTGACGTGGTTCAGGTGGGTTACGGATATGGTCTTTTCACGGGGGGACTCGGGGTTCACTACGGTGCCGAGCTTCTTGGGGCGACAACCGTACCGGTTTCGGGTGGAAACACCGCCAGGCAACTAATGCTTATGCAGGATTTTAAAACCACAATACTAACTTGTACGCCCTCTTATGCCTTGTATTTGGCCGAGGAAGGGGCAAATAGGGGGATAGATTTCGCAAAATTACCAATAAGGGCGGGGGTTTTTGGTGCGGAACCCTGGTCGGAGCGGATGCGCCGGCAGTTGGAGGAAAAGTTAAATATAATGGCACTAGACATCTACGGTTTAAGCGAGGTTATGGGGCCCGGTGTCAGCATGGAATGTCCCGCTAAAGAGGGCATGCATATTTTTGAGGATCATTTTATTGCCGAAATTATCGACCCGGATACGGGGGAGTTGCTACCCTACGGCCAACAGGGTGAGCTAGTCATCACAACCCTGACCAAAGAAGCTTTTCCGGTTATTCGTTACAGGACCAGCGATATAACCGTGTTAAACCCGGAGCCATGTTCCTGCGGCCGCACTCATGTACGTATGCAGAGGGTGACGG
>CAZKPV010000039.1:4254-5790 GCA_964554735.1 uncultured Clostridia bacterium | reverse complement strand
TAAATGTATTTCCATCGCAGATTGAAAGCATCTTGCTTGAATTCGGGGAAACGGAACCACACTACCTTTTGGTTGTGGACCGAAAAGGAACAATGGATGAGCTGGAAATATGGGTTGAGCTGTCTAAGGGGATGTTTAGCGACAAGGTAAGATTTTTGGAGGATTTGGAGTATAGATTACGCTCCCGGATTGACAGTGTGCTCGGCATATCCGCCCGCATAAAATTGGTCGAGCCGCGTACTATCCCCCGGAGTGAGGGCAAAGCTAAAAGGGTGGTCGACAAGCGGGAGATATAGGTAGTGGTCGTTGGTGGTTAGGGCTTAAAGTAGTCAAACATAATGTAAAAAGGCAGGCCGGCAATCTCTTGGTTCTTATACTTTCCGTATAGGGCATCAATGGCTTCCACTAGCTGTGGGGACACTATTCCAAACGAGATGGAAAGAGAGGCCTCAATATATGCCGCCAACTGATCACAGGCCCTAATTAGTTCGCCATCTATAGGGGAAAATTGATCATCATTGTATTTGCCGTTTATTTCGGTAGACGACACAAACTCGACTTCCCCTTTATCGTTGATTATCCTGTTTTTGAATTCATCTTTAATCAAGTAATTTATATCCCTGTGCCAGGATAAAGGCAGCAACGGAAAGATGCGTTCATCCAACTGCCTTTCTTCTATTTCCTTTATGAGTTCATCCAGTCCGGGTACGGATTTTTTCACGGGTGACACTATATCCCTAGTCAATACTTCCGGCAAATCATGCAACAGACCGGCAAAGTAATTATTGCAAATCCTTTGGTCACATGCACCCGCCTTCAGCGAACAAATATATGAAAGCATAGCGACAATTAACATGTGGCCCATTACAGAAGTTTCAGGTATTCTAGGGCACTGGGCCCACCTTTGCTGGAACCTTAGCTGCCCCACAAAATCCAAGAAATCGCTAGTCTTCTTTTTTAAATTTATTTTTTGTACACCGGCCAGGTCGGCATGTTCTTCAATTTGGTTTTCTATATTTCTTTTGGTTTCATCAATACCATATACGTTGGAGTTCAGGTCGTATATTATCTGGAATTCCCAGTTAGTTGCCAGGTAATGGGAAGCCCTCAAAATCTTTTTTTCCATGAAGCAGTACTGATCGTCAAACAGGTATTGTTCAAACTTATGGTATAATTCCCCGTCTATACTGTGAAGGTCATCTTTTAGCTTGTCTAATACCCAGCTATTTAGCTTTTCCTTGTATTGGCCCATGAGTTTGTGGTATACAGGGGGTTTAATATCTGTTAAAAGCAACCGGTGGAAGTATTCAAAGAACCCACCCTCTATGAGGCCCTTCCAGTTAATCGAGGCCTTGCGGTCGGTTTCCTCGTATTTGGCAAGGACAAAGGCTATAATCATTTTCTGACCCTGCTTGTCAAGCTCCGTAAACCCTTTGGGCCTAATGTGGTCATTCCAGCGCTGTATATGTGCTCCCTGATGAAGCTGTTGCAGAATAGTTTTCCCAATCATAACGGCACCTCGTAACGGTTATCAAT
>CAZKPV010000039.1:1192-4244 GCA_964554735.1 uncultured Clostridia bacterium | reverse complement strand
AATATAACTTTCACTTTTTCACCCTTTATTTCCTTCTTTTAAATGAGTAAACTTGGGCGCAATAAAACAACCCACCGCACATAATGTAGGATGGGTTGCAGATTGTTTCTGTTCAATTGTGTGAAAACAGGCGGCTACCCTATGTCATCTTCATCGGGCACAGGCTTATTGTTTTCAAATGTTTTCATAAGCTCTTCCATAAATTCTGCCTGAGTGATAGCGTTGCTGACGTCCGGTAATTCGAGCTCAGTGCCGTAATCATGAAGATGCATTTCCCCGGCCATTTTCATGTCCAAACCCATGGTTCCCTCGGGGGCTTCATCTATGCCCATTTCAGACAGGTCAATTGAAAAACTCAAATCCATCTGAATCCCCATCCGATCGGTAAGTAGGGTTTCCTTATTAATGTAGTTGTCCACATAGTATTCAATCTCCATGCTTGACATGATTTGATTAAAAGCCTTTGCTATTTCTTCGGCCATGTCCCCATCGGGCTCATCAACAGCCCCATCAGGTACGGTCAGTCGCATGGATTCCGCCATTAATTCGGCGAAATCAAAATCCCCAAGCATTTCGTCAAGCATCTTTTGAAAGGTTTTGCTGTCAACATAGCTTGTAACTGTGTAATATTCCACACCATCTATGGTAACATCATCGCCAAAAACATTGATGATACCGAATTTACGCATTAATTCAAGGGTTTGCTGGGGCGCGGAATTTATCATGGTGGTCAGTTCGCTCATAACATCCAATTCGCTTAAGTCTTGCACTATCCATTGATCCGATAGAAATGTTTTCTGGTAAATGGAGTTATCCAACCATACTATTTCCGTTGTCATATCGCCGTCGGTCAGTAGTGCTGCTTCCTCCTCACTTAATTCCCCCCCGGCTTCGGTCAGGTCCATCATCTCTACGGGTAGTTTTACTGTTTGTTTCATGTACATGGCCATCGGGTTTTGCTGGAATACCCCTTCCAAGTTGTATGTCATCTCGGGGATTTCCGACATCTCGGGAATATCGCCTAAATCCAGCCCCGAGGCTGTCATTTTCATGGTAAGGTCTCCCGACATTTTATAGGTATTTTGCTCCAATAATAGACTACTGGAATGTGCTAACAGCTCATCCGCATTCCAATCACCGGATTGTTCACGCCAGGATACACTTATTTCCCATTTGTCACCATCCCAGCCGACAACGCCATCCTTTGTTTCAAAATATTCCCTGAGGGGTAGGTAGCCATCCTGTTCCTCATTAATGCCAGGTATTCTGTTGAGTGATTCCGTTGATATATAGCTGAGCCCCCCCTCTAGGTATAAGTCTGCTTCGAACTCCTGGCCATTAAAAATCAAGCTGGCCTGGTCGCCCGCAAAAGCAGATGGCACCATTAAAAACAGTGAAATTGCCGCGACCAACAAGCATAGGCCCATTCTCTTACTAAAAGTGATCATACAGTTTTCTGTCCCCTCTCTAAATATTTTTAACTGGTATCCTAGCCAATTATATCATAACGAAGGTTATTTATATTGCATTACAAGTAAAATATTATAGCAAATTATATAAATAGATGAATAAAATGCTACATATTTAATTGAAAAAAAATCAAACGGATGGTAGAATCTACTTAACATTACGTTAACAATTATACAACCTGCTTTTTAGGGGAGGGGGGTGAGTGCTTAAATGAGGTCACTGGTTACTTTTTTGCCACCTTTCCTCGGCGGTATGGGGCTTCTACTATTCGGTATTCATTTGATGAGCAAAAACTTACAGAACATAGCCGGCCACAAATTGCGTAAGATATTCAGCACGCTTACCCACAATAGGCTGGCTGCTCTTGCGGTGGGTATGTTTGTTACTATGCTTTTCCAAAGCAGTACTGCTACAACTGTAATCCTAGTCGGTCTTGCTAATGCATCAATGGTAACCTTAAAACAGACACTAGGTGTGATCCTAGGGGCCGATATCGGTACCACTATTACTGCCCAGCTAATAGCGCTGAGGGTAACGGAGCTAGCCTTGCCAATTATCGGTATTGGCGGTACACTGGTATTCTTCACTGAAAAGGACAGGTATCAGCAAATAGGGTTGGTTCTTGTTGGGTTTGGGTTGCTGTTTTTGGGTTTAAAGGTTATGGCCGACACAATGGAACCCTTGCGTGAGGCACCTTTTTTCAGAGAATTGATGACGTCTACATGTGACCGTCCGCTTTTGGCTATCGTAGTGTCGGCTATATTTACATTTTTAGTTCACAGTAGTGCGGCAACCGTTGGGATTATCATGGTTTTGGCCATGCATGGTATGGTTCCCCTCACGGCTGCTATTTACCTGCTATTTGGTGCGAACATTGGGACTTCATTTACTGCACTGATTTGTGCCATACCCGCTTCCCGTGAAGCCCAAAGGGTAGCAACAGCACACTTTTTATTCAAGTTAGCCGGTGTCTTGTTGTTTATTCCATTTGTTACTCCTTACGCGGCGTTTTTATCAAGAATAGCCAGCTCACCTGGCTTTCAGGTTGCTAATGCCCACGCGATTTTTAACATTGGAACTGCACTTATATTTTTACCTTTCCTGTCACAGTTTGCGAAAATCCTGGTGAGGATTCTCCCCGACAAGGAGGTAGTTGAGGAGGAAAAAGTTAAGGCGAAATATTTGGACGATAAATTGATAAGTACACCATTTATTGCTTTGGGGCTGACCGCCAAGGAAATAAACAATGCTTCGGACAAGGTCTTTGACATGGCTTGTTCCGTGATAGATGTTTTTAAAACAAATGACCCCGAACTCTTGAAAAAAATTAGCGAAATAGAAAGCGGATTGGACCAAACATATAGGGCCGTAACCAACTACTTATCAAAAGTTATGCGGCAATCACTATCGGCCGAGGAATTTAACAGAAGCATGTGTTATATGCATATAATAAATGACCTGGAACATATTGGGGATATAATTGAGAAGGATATTGTATATATTGCCAACTGCAAAATAAACCAACAGCGGGAGTTTTCAGATGATGGGTGGAGCGAAATAACCGGAATGCACGGGAGATTGT
>CAZKPV010000039.1:0-1182 GCA_964554735.1 uncultured Clostridia bacterium | reverse complement strand
ATTTCGAATATTGCGATGGCAACAAATGATGCGGAGGCTGCGGAAAAAGCAATATCGCTCCAGCTAGAATTTGCCCACCTTGAACGCCGTCTAAGGGTCACGCATTTTAACAGGCTGAAGGAAGGATCCGCCTTATCTTTTTCAACTAGCTCCCTTCACATGGATTTAATAAATGCTTTCTTCTGGATAAGTGAACATGTGAAAAATATTTGCAGTGAAATAATAATTTTTGAACAAAAAAAGGCCCCTGTGCAAGAAAACGAAACCATAGGGGTCAAGGAAGGCAATACGATGTAAATTAGTTTACACAAAAAAAGGTTTTGGATTATCGTTTGGCGAAGTAAATACTTTTACTACATATAATATGTTTGAATACTCTGTTTCCGGGGGCGATGCAACCAATGAATGTATTCAACCATGTACTGCCCGGCTTTTTAGGCGGGATGGGTCTCTTATTATATGGCATTTATCTCATGAGCAAAAACCTACAAAGTATTGCCGGCCACAGACTGAGGGAGATATTTAGCACGGTTACCAACAACAGGTTGGCCGCTCTCACTGTAGGTATGTTTGTTACCATGCTGTTTCAAAGCAGTACGGCTACCACGGTCATACTTGTAGGCCTAGCAAATGCCTCAATGGTAACATTAAAACAAACACTTGGTGTTATCCTGGGTGCTGATATAGGCACCACTATTACTGCCCAACTGATTGCTTTTAAGGTAACGGAAATATCTATGCCTATTATCGGTTTAGGGGCAGTAATTGTGTTTTTCTCCAAAAATGACAAACACAGGCAATTTGGTCAGGTCCTTTTAGGTTTTGGTTTGCTATTTTTAGGTTTGAAACTAATGGCCGATACCATGGCACCCTTGCGGGAGGCGCCGTTTTTTAGGGACTTGATGACTTTTGTGGGCAGTTACCCACTTTTGGCAATTGTTATATCATCTATATGTACGTTTTTATTGTTCAGTAGCGCGGCCTCAGTTGGCATTATAATGGTTTTGGCCATGAACGATATGGTGTCCCTTACTGCTGCAATTTATCTTCTTTTTGGGGCAAATATAGGGACCTCATATACGGCATTGCTGTCAAGTCTAGGTTCCACCCGGGAGGCCCAACGTGTCGCTCTGGCTCACTTCCTGTTCAAGGTTGCGGGTGTTTTATTGTTTTTCCCATTTG
>CAZKPV010000038.1:0-13095 GCA_964554735.1 uncultured Clostridia bacterium | reverse complement strand
CTATACTGTTCAGTTTTCAAAGACCCTTTTGGCCGCCACCAATCTTGGGCGGCACATTATAGTTTACCATCTGATAACCTTCATGTCAATGGTAATTACTGCAAACCCAAAAATTTCGTAATCCCTGATGACAACAGAAGTAAATATAGCACATAACGATTGAAGATGTCAAGATGTTTTTTGCCTAAAAGCAAATATTTTTGTTACCGGTTAAAAGGGAACTTCATATCAACGAAAACTTCCGGCACGGTCCCCAGCAGGATGTTTTCCGTAATAGGTACGGTGGTATTGATGCTGATCTCGGTATTATTAAATGGGACTACTATTTTTACGGCCGTATCCATACTCAAAAACAGCCGGTGCCTCGTTTGATTAATTCCTGCTTCCTCAAATATTCCATGAACATCAACCTTGACCGAGCCTTCCGGGATGAGCCTGACATTCAGTTTAGGGCCGTAAGCGGCAAAAACATGGCTCCCGACAATCTGACCCAAGGGTATTCCTATCTGTTTATCCTCCAGACCCTTCATGCTGTTGTTAACGGCTAGGGTTACACGCGATGCCACTTGGTTGGCTTTTATGGTGTTTGCCTGCATGAGAACAATATGTCCTTCATTGTCCTTGTGTAAGGAAATTAAATCCTCATAGGCTACCTTACCCTCCGACACTTCCTCACGGACCGCGTCGTGAATGACGCCGGTTGCTATTTGCGTTACCTTGGCCTCGGCTATCTCTAAAATTATGGGCCTAAAGTTCAAGTTGGCCAAAATGAAAACACCGATTATTATAAGGAGTGCCAGTACGACCAAAACAAGCGAACCCCATCGGTGCCTTCCATACACGGCTATACCTCCACATCAAAACTAACTTCACTATTTTATTTGTATGTGGAAGTGGAGCAAAAAGTGTATCTTATTCAGTCCAATCTTGTAAATTTCCTCTTTCCCACCCTTATTACCATCCCCCTAACGGGAACCAATTCATACCCGGAATCGGTAACCTTATCGCCGTCAATTCTGACAGCCCCTTGCTCAATAAGCCGCCTTGCCTGGCCGGTACCGCCCACCATACCGGTTAATGCCAGCAGTCTTGGCAGCCAAATGGCTCCGTCCTGCAAATCTTCTCCCTTGATTTTATAGACCTGTATGTCGTCCGGAAGCCCGCCGCGTTGAAATACCTGCTTAAATTGTTCCTCAGCCTTCCTTGCGGCCTCAAGCCCATGAAACACAGATACAATTTCACGGGCCAATTTCATTTTTATATCACGGGGATGTAGCTTGCCGGATTCGAGACCTTCCCTGATTTTAACTATGTCCTCGAGCGGCAACTCCGTAACCAACTCGAAATAACGTATCATCAATTCATCCGATATTGACATGGTTTTGCCGTACATCTCATCGGGTGGTTCACTCACACCAATGTAGTTTCCCAGACTTTTGCTCATTTTTTGCACGCCATCTAAACCTTCCAGTATAGGCATCATAATGGCTATCTGCGGCTCCTGGCCGTATTCCTTCTGAAGGTTTCTTCCTATTAGTAAGTTAAACTTTTGATCCGTCCCCCCCAGCTCAATATCGGCCTGTAGGGAAACTGAATCAAAACCCTGCATCAAGGGATAGAAAAATTCATGAATACCTATGGGCATTCCATCCTTGTAGCGGTTGGCAAAATCATCCCTTTCAAGCATTCTGGCAACGGTATATTTAGAAGCTAACTCTAAAACACCGGCAAAATCAAGCCCGGCCAACCATTTACTGTTGAAATATATATCGGTCTTTTCCTTATCCAAAATTTTAAAAACCTGATCCTCATAGGTTTTTGCGTTTATCATTACCTGTTCTTCGGTTAGCTGTTTGCGCATTTCGGATTTACCCGATGGATCCCCTATACGGGCGGTATAGTCACCCAATATAAGCGCAACCTGGTGTCCTAAATCCTGAAACTGGCGTAGCTTTTGCAGGACAACGGTATGCCCCAAATGTATATCCGGTGCTGTTGGATCCAAGCCAAGCTTCACCGTCAACGGCTTCCCCTCGGATATGGATTTCTTTAATTTTTTTACCAACTCTTCTTCGGGAACAATCTCGGCAGTACCCCTTTTTATTATTTCGAGTTGTTTTTCCAGTGAAATCATACTTCTTCCCCTTCCCAAACCGGTAACTTTAATTTTGCTCTGGAACTCTAAATTCATTAAATTATATCAAAAATTTCTTTGTAATGGCAACCACCAAAAAGATATATAGAATTTCAGGTCTGTTATGTTATAATGTGAGAATAGATGCTGAATTGGTCGGAGGGAATTTACTTTGGCTCGCAAAAGAAAAAAAAGAAAAGTTAATAAAAAACGGCTAGCTATACTGATTGCGGGAGTTACAGCCTTAATTTCCGGGATAGCCCTGTTGTGGCTCATTTTTACTAGTATACGAGACATGCCAACCATGGATCCCAAGACTGTTATGGCCATTGACCTGTCAACTTCCATATATGACAAGGATGGCAATTTGGCCACCAAGCTGGGCCCCGAATATCGTATAGAGGTTGAACTAAGTGAGATTCCAAAAGTCATGCAGGATGCTGTGTTGGCAGCGGAAGACCACCGGTTTTATGACCACTTTGGTATAGATTTTAGAAGTATGGGCCGGGCAGTTTGGCAGGACATCAGACACCTTAGTAAAAACGAAGGGGCCAGCACTATAACACAGCAACTGGTTAAGAACACATTTTTAAGTCCCGAAAAAAAGTTCAAAAGGAAAATACAAGAAGCAATACTTGCCTTGCAGGTGGAAAGATATTTCAGTAAGGAAGAAATATTGAAAATGTACCTTAACCGGAATTACATGGGTGAGGGTGCCTATGGCGTCCAAGCGGCCGCCCAAACCTTTTTCGGCAAGGGCATTGGTGACATTGAGATCCATGAAGCGGCCATGCTCGCGGGTTTACTGCAGGCACCAAGTGCCTTGTCCCCTTACCACAACTCGGAGGGTGCGTTGGACCGAAGAAACATTGTTTTACTAAACATGAAAAACTACGGATATATTGATGAGGAAGAATACAAGCATGCCCTGGAACAGCCCCTGGGCATTTTAGAAGAACCCATAATGTTGGGTCAAAAATATCCCTACCCTTACTTTATCGACTATGTAACCGAGAAACTCCTGGCCAAATACAGTGAAGATATGGTTTTCAAAGGCGGACTTCGTGTTTTTACCACCCTTGACCCCAAAATTCAATCCCACACGGAGGCAACCCTGGCCAACGCCAACAATTTTCCCCCTTCAACTACCGTTGATGGTATAATACAGCCCCAGGCCGCGGTTGTTGTGATAGATCACCGCAATGGGCATATAAGGGCGATCGCCGGCGGACGGGAGCACACCCACAAAAGACAGTGGAACCGTGCCACTAGCACCACAAGACCTCCCGGTTCGGCCTTTAAACCAATCGCCGCCTATGGGCCTGCCGTTGAATTCCTGGGGAAAGGGCCGGCTTCGGTGGTTGATGACGTACCAAAGTCGTATCCAAGCCACCCACAGGCCTACACCCCCAAAAATTCGGATGGCTCCTACAAGGGTCTGATAACATACCGTGAAGCGGTAAGAAGATCGGTAAACGTGGCCGCCGTAGAGGTTTTAAGTAGGGTTGGCGTGAAGGATTCTTTGAATTTTGCCACCAAACTTGGCATTTCAACCTTTCACTCAACGGACCAGGGCCTTGGTATTGCCCTTGGTGGGCTACATACCGGTGTTACCCCCCTTGAATTGGCGGGGGCCTATGGGGCATTTGCAAATAACGGTACCTACGTAGAACCAATTGTCATTACCAAAATTGAAAGCAAGGAAGGGGAAGTACTGGAAAATATCGTGCCCCAAGATAGAAAGGTAATGAAAGAAACAACGGCCTATTTGGTCACGGACATGCTTAAATCCGTTATCCAAGGCGGCACAGGAACAAGCGCCAACATAGGCCGGCCGGCCGCCGGGAAAACAGGTACTTCCGATGACAACAAGGATTTGTGGTTTGCGGGTTACACTACTGACTTGACCTGCGTCGTTTGGGTTGGCTATGATGAACCCAAACGAATACCCAATGCATTCGGGGGCACATATGCCGCCCCTATCTGGGCCACAATTATGCGGCAGGCTCATGTCGGCCTACCCGTGCGTGATTTTACCCAGCCGGAGGGAATTGTAGTTGCCACGGTTGACAGCAAATCCGGGTTAAAACCGGGTCCGTTAACTCCAGAAGAGCATTTGGTTACGGATAAATTTGCCCGGGGGACTGTACCCTCCGATGTAGACAATACCCACGTACTGGTTGAAGTCTGTGCGATTTCGGGGAAATTACCGACACCTAACTGTCGCGAACGCATTACCAAGGTAATGCTAGATTTACCATATAGTGTTCCTGAGAACGTGGCGGATTTCGATTTGCGTGTCCCCGTTGAATACTGTGATGTGCACCTCGGGCCCCAGACCCCTGGTGAAGGGGAAAATGGGAACGGTAGCGGTGGCCCGAACGGCAACGGGCAAGGTAATGGCAACGGAAGCAACAATGACAATGATGGTGGAAGCGGCGACAGCGGTGGTAACGGCGGTGACAATGATGGTGGCGATATAGGCGGAGGCGGCAATGGCACCAACGGTGATAACAACGGAATTGAGCCGGATCACTGGTGGCGGCAATAGATTTCTTACTGCAATTCAACCACGGTAACTCCGAACCCCCCCTCGGCCTGTGCACCCAAGCGAAAGGAGGCCACCCGGGGGTTTTTCTTCAAATAATCGTGGACGGCCAGCCGCAAGGCGCCGGTCCCTTTACCGTGAATTAGCACTGCCCTCTTGAGACCGGCAAGGATGGCATCGTCAAGGTATTTTTCTACCGATGCGATGGCCTCATCGGTGTACTGCCCACGTAAATCTAACTCTGTGGAAACATCCTGGCTTTTACCGGCCATAATTCCGGAATAAGTTGTTTTCCCATCCTTTTTGCTATCAGTTTGTTCCACCGCCGTTAAATCGCGTAGGGGAATATTTATTTTCATGATTCCCACTTGCACAAGGACCTCGCCGTCCCGGGATTTGTCCAATACTCGACCCTTTCTCCCCAGGCTGGGTATATATACCTCCTGGCCCGGAACTATTTTTTTGAGGGCCCCGTAACCTTTCATCCTAGGTCCTTCCCTTTTTACAGCAACCTTGCTTTTTAAGAGCTTAATTTGCTCGCGCGCCTGCCGAATTGCGGCTTCCCTGGCCCTGTTGTCCCCGGAGGCGATTTCATTCCTTAGCCGGGAAATAATCCCCTCCGCCTCGGCTTCGGATTCCTTTATGATTTTCCGCGCCTTATCCCTGGCATCTTGGAGGGTTTTATCCCGTGAGGCTTTCAGCTCCCGGGCAAGCCTTTCGTATTTCTCCTTATCCCTTCGGGCTTCACCCAAAGCCTTCCCAGCCTTTATGTTCCTTTCCTCGGCTTCACTGTACTCTTTTTCTAGACGTCTTGTTATTTCCCCCATTTCGATCTGTGCGGCGGTTAAAAATCCCCTTGCCGCCTGTATAACACTATCCGAAACACCTAGCCGACTAGCTATTTCAAAAGCATTGCTGGATCCCGGTCTGCCTATTAGCAACTGATAGGTCGGGCGGAGGGTATCCAGATCAAATTGCACGCTTGCATTTTCCACGCCGGCTGTGGTATAGGCGTAATTTTTAAGTTCATTATAATGGGTTGTAGCTATGACTTTGCTACCTATATTGTTGAGTTTCTCCAATATAGCCCTAGCCAGTGCCGATCCCTCGGCAGGATCTGTCCCGGCCCCCAGCTCATCTAAAAGTACAAGGCTTTGCGGGCAGGCATTATTAATTATTTCCACAATGTTGCTCATGTGACTCGAAAATGTGCTCAATGACTGCTCTATACTTTGCTCGTCCCCTATATCCGCGTAAACCCGGGAAAAAACCCCTACACTGGTCCCGCTTTCCACGGGTATGTGCAGACCGGCCTGGCTCATTAAAACCAACAGACCCACTGTTTTGAGGGCGACAGTTTTCCCCCCCGTGTTGGGGCCGGTAATGATCAGCATTGAAAATTTCCGGCCTATTTGCACATCTATGGGAACAACTTTACCGGCTAGCAGTGGGTGTCTGGCTCTTTTCAGGTCCAAATGAGATCCCGCGGTTACATAAGGGGAAAAAGCATTTAATTCTATACTGAGATTGGCCTTGGCCATTATAAAATCAATGTAACCTAATATTTTCACTATATTGTCCAGCGAATCGGCTATTGCCTCAACTCTAATACTGAAAACCTTGAGAATCCTTTGAATTTCTTGCTTTTCCTCCACGCCCAACCGCCTTACCTCGTTATTGCTGTCTACAACCCCCATGGGTTCGACAAACAAGGTGGCCCCACTGGCCGATTGATCGTGAATAATACCTGGCATACTGCTTCTGTATTCCTGCTTAACCGGGACTACATAACGCCCCTCACGTATAGTCACAATGGGGTCCTGAAGGTATTTAATGTACTGTGGGGAACGTATTATATGCTCCAGACGCTCTTTTATTCTTTCCTGCAACCTGATGGATTTCCTGCGGATTTGAAATAGGGCCGGGGAAGCTTCATCCAACACCTCCCCGGATGGTGAAATGGATTTTAAAATGTCCTTTTCAAGTGTGGTAAAACCCTCCAAACCCGCTGCCAAATCAGCCAACAAAGGATATCTGTCTTGTCTGTCAAGTATGAATTTCCTGATGCGTCGGGATGCGGCAAGGGTTTGACCAATTTCATACAACTCCTTAGCCTCAAGCGCCGCCCCCCTCCTAAGGCGTAAAATTCCTTGCCGAACATCAAACCAGCCGTACATGTCTGCCCCCGGCTCGAGGCGAAACAAGGTCGTGCCTTCGGTAGTTTCATCCTGAAGTCTTTTTATTGTTTCCACACAGGTGATCGGTTTTAAGCTTCGTGCGGCTTCCTTTCCGGGAGAGGTTCTGGCGTAGCCGGCTAGTTTGTCCAATATTTTAGGGAATTCCAATCTTCCAAGTGCTTTTTTATCCATAAACAACCCTTTCCACGTCTTGCGTTCGACCTACTCTCCCCGAATGGCCGAGTCGCTGTTATACCCTACTGTATCTGATCAGCCCGGAGCAGGCCTGTATTTTTATACCTTCCTTTTCCAACCGATCTAAAAAAAGATTCATTCCTAGGGAGTCACTGGCCATATGCCCCGCATTGATAACGTTTATATGATGTTTCTTGGCCTCTTTGCGGTGTGCCTCACCGATATGCATAACGACCAGGGTACCCACACCGGCTTGGGACAGTTTTTCATAGGCATCTTTCGATCCCCCTGTACCTCCGGTCATATCAACAAATATTTTGCCGGCAGTGCGTTCCTTGTTACCCACTACAATAAAGGGCCCGGCGTTAACCTGGGCTGCCTCCTGGTACTCGGGTAATTCCAACAATAAATCTATAACGTCTTCTAATGCTTCCGGTTTCTTTTCATCGAACATCTCCTGGAGGTAACTGGTAACGTGGTTGTCCGCCGGTGTGTGGACGCACATAAAGGGCAGATCGAGGATTTTTGCCGCATCCACGGCCCGGTTATGATTGGCCGGCATAAGGCCCCTTTTGACTTCGCTTATACGGGACGACATTATGTCTTCAGCCACATTGATGGGCACGCCGAAGTGTGCAAGCACATCTTCTTGAAGGTGCATTACATCATGCAAAGCCGCCAAGGCCTTACCCTCGGGGTGATGAGCAATAATTAAGTCTATACCCTCACCTTTTTCCCTGAGCCTGTCAGCCAGAAGAACCTCGCCGATTTCCATGTCAATTCCCGCAAGAAGGTGCTTTACCTGCTTTTCCGGATCGCCGACTAAAATCCTTGTATCGCTATAGGGATTGTGAAACCTCTCTTGATCATAGTATTTTTGATCATCTTCCCTCAGTTTATTGTAACGTTTTTTTGTCCTTGCTAAAATGCTTTCAACTTTTTCCCGTCCTCTTGGATCTTTTTCTATACCTTTTTCCACAGCTAAATTATAAATGTCCTTGATTTTCAATATAATACCCCCATTTTATATTATTTTCTTGATATATAGGGAGAATCCTTGATGTAAAATCTCAGGGGCAGGTCAACTCCTTTATTGATCCCTACCCTGGTCGTAACAACAATATTTTCCGGGGGCTTACCCTTACCCCTGGCAATAAACAGGCTTTCCCCTGTTAGATCCGTATTGTTGTGTTCTGTTGTTATCCCCATAGCCTGCGTTAGACAACCGGGCCCCTTGCACAAGTATTTCTTTCTTTTTCGGTTCCGGCGGGCACGCATAATCGAAATCCCCTTTACAGGCTCCAAGGCCCTAACGAGTACCCCCTCGCCCACGCCTTCGGCCGCGGAAACAACGTTAAAACAATAATGTACGCCGTAAATAAGGTAAACATAGGACTTCCCCGGCATGCCGAACATAGCCTCATTTCTCGGTGTCATCCCCCTAAAGGCATGGCAGGCCGGATCCCCTTGCAGGTAGGCCTCCGTCTCTACAATCTTCCCGGAGGTAACTCCTTCGTCCGTACGATGGACCAGATAATGCCCTAAAAGGCTTTTTGCTACACATACGGTATCCCTTCTATAGAAATCACGTGGTAGAACCTGTGTCATAATAACCCCTTTTGCATCAACCGCGTTTGTGTGTTTTTAGGTATTCTTTTAGCTCCTTGAAACCCAGTGTGTTGATTACATTGCCGGCGGTTAGCCAGGCCCTTCTCGCCGTCGCCACACCATAACGCATATCCCCTAAACGACCGACATCGTGGGCATCCGTATTGATGGCAACCTTGACTCCGGCTTCCACCGCAATACGGGCGTAATGGTCGTTCATGTCGAGCCTCTCGGGAGAGGAGTTGATTTCGATGGCAACCCCGCACTTGGATGCTTCCTCAATTAGCCTTTCCATATTGATGTCATAGGGTTCACGTTGGATAAGTATCCTGCCAGTCGGGTGTCCGATAATGTCAACATGCTTATTTTTTGCCGCCGCAATCATCCGGCTGGTCATTGTTTCCCTGTCTTGCCTAAAGGAACTGTGAACCGATGCTATAACAATGTCCGCCTGCTTTAAAACCTCGTCGGGAAAGTCGAGGCCCCCGTCCGCTAAAATGTCAACCTCCGTACCGGTAAAAATTTGAATACCGTCCAGCTTTTCATTCAACTTCCGAATTTCCTCGAACTGTTTTAAAATTTTTTTAATTGACAACCCATTTGCTATCTTTAACGAGCGGGAGTGGTCGGTAATTGCAATATATTCGTAACCCATTTCCCGTGCCTGCAAAGCCATTTCTTTTATGGAGTTGAGGCCGTCACTCCATTTAGTGTGGATATGCAGATCGCCCAATATGTCCCCGGGCTTTACTAAAGCTGGCAATTTACCGGCTAGGGCCGCCTCTATTTCCCCCTTGTCCTCACGCAGCTCCGGCACAATGTAGGGCAACCCAAGTTGCCCGTATATTTCCTCCTCGCTTTGCACATCCAGCCTGACCTTGTCCCTGTACAGACCTGTTCGGTCAAGACTTAATCCTTTATCCCGGGCCAAACCTTGGAGTCTTTTATAGTGTTTCCTGTTTCCGGTATTCCACAATAAATCCGCCCAAAAATTGTCCTTTTGGGCAAAGGAAATATCCACAGGTATCCGCCAGGCCGTGGAGTACTCTATTCTGTCATTTTCCGAATCAAGAACCCTCCTTACCATAGGGTGTTCAATAACAATGTCCTTTAGAGCCTCCGGGTCTTGTGTATGTAGCACAATATCCACATCGGCAACAGTTTCCTTCCACCGCCTCAAACTGCCCCCAAGGGACACCTCCTCTACCATTGGAAGATGTTCCAAAGATTTCATCAGTTCCGTTGACAAATCATAGGCGTCACCTAATGTGAATCTACCCGCGCTTCTTTTACATCCTTTAACATGGGACAGTATATCCCTCTCAATTTTTGCCCCAAAACCCGGAAGTTTACGTATCTGCCTCTCTTGGGCCGCGTCTTCCAGGTCTTCAAGGGATGTAATATTAAGCTCCCGATATAACGACCTTGCCCTCTTGGGCCCAATACCGCGCACAGTCATTATTTCAAGAACCCCGCGGGGGATTTCCTTCAGTAGCCTGCGACGCAAGTCACAATCACCTGTTTCCAGCATTTCCTTGATTTTAGCGGCAATGTTTTTACCAATCCCGGGTACCTGCAACAGTTTACCACTTTTGTCTAGTTCTTCAACGGATTCAGGTAGGTTATCAATAACCCGGGCCGCATGGCGGTAGGCCCTGATTTTAAAATAGTTATCACCTCTAAATTCTAATAAATCGGCTATTTCTTGAAACTTCCATGCAACCTCTATATTATACACCTATGAACCCCCTGCCTTCAAACAAAACCACTGTGATTAGTTTTACCCAATTCCCCCGGGTAATTCTTTAACATTTCTATTCTATGAGAATAAAATCCTTCCCATGACTGACAGTACAGCACATTGACACTTATAGATATTGAAAATATACTTAAACGACAAGGTTTGCTTTTAAAGGGAGGGAAATATGAAGATTGTAATTGACGCCGATGCATGCCCTCAAAATGTGTTGGATATTTGTTTTAGGGTGGCCGAGGAATATTCGCTGAAAGTGTGGACGGTGGCAAATTTTAACCACAATATTAACTCCAAAAATCATATTGTAGTGGGCAATGCACCGGAGGAGACCGACATTCGTGTTGCCAATATGACTGTAAGAGGGGATATTGTGGTTACGCAAGATTGGGGTTTGGCGGCACTGGTGCTCGGGAAAGGTGCGGCCGCCCTCACACCAAAGGGAAAGATTTTAGATAAAGGGAATATAGATTTCCTGCTAGAGGTCAGGAACGCAAGTGCCCGTCACCGTAGGGGCGGTGGTAAATCCAGGGGCCCGCGAAAACGGGAAAAACGCGATGACAATGTTTTTGAAGGCAGACTTAGACAAATAATTAACAGCCTTTTGAAGCCCACTGGCCCAAACCGGGTTTGATTTGGGCAAATCTAATCGGTGCCGGGTTGGATTTTCCTGTAGTAGAAGACCCCACCATCTTTGTAGCGTTCAACCTTTTTCTCATCCTCCATATAAGCCAGGTGGGCCATCGTTTCAAGGATGGCGAAACGCAGTTCGTGCAGGTTGAGGTTTGGGCTAAAAGAGCGGGAACAAACATCATAGGCGGTGGTGTCGTCGACATAATCGTACATTTGGGCTAAACGGTCCCGGTGGTGTTCGATTAATTGGTCAACCCTTTCCGTATGGTTGGTAAAGGGGGAATCATGGGCGGGTAGGACCAAGCCCACCGGCAAATCCTTTATTTTGTTCAGTGAGTCAAGGAATATTTCCAAGGGGTTGGGCATGGAATAGGGCCAGAGGCTTATATTGGATGTAATCCTCGGCAACAGATGGTCACCGGATAGCAAGACGCCAGTTTCCCTACAAAAAAAACACAGATGCCCGTCGCTGTGGCCGGGTGTCCATATTGCCTCATAAATGTGATCGCCCAATTTTACCTTACGGCCACTTTGTATAAGGGACAATTTAGCGAGGGGCCTGACAGTACTGGGTCCCTCCTTCATGTTT
The DNA here is from genome assembly GCA_964554735.1 of uncultured Clostridia bacterium. Lineage (GTDB taxonomy): Bacteria > Bacillota > Desulfotomaculia > Desulfotomaculales > CAZKPV01 > CAZKPV01. The sequence goes on along the minus strand of CAZKPV010000038.1, from coordinate 1,458 downwards.
TCAACTAATTTTAATACTAGCTCCGCCGGCATCCCATTTTCCATAAACATCTCACCCATTACGGGGACAATTTCTCTGTAATTTACCCAGAAGATATCCACCCCGGAGGCATCCATTTCCGAAATGTAAACCGGGGCATCCGATAATTGCTGTAGGTAACCCGCCATACCATAATGATCCGGATGATAATGGGTAAGGTATATTGCCTTTATTTCTTCCGGTTTCATCCCTATTTCCCTCATCGCCGCCTTCCAGGCCCGACGCCCTTCAGGGTAGTTTAAACCCGTGTCAACCAAAACCCACCCGTCTTTACCTTGGAAAAGGTAACAGTTTACATGGTCAAGCCGGAAGGGCAAAGGAAGCCTTACCTGAAAGATGTTCAAATCTTCAAACTTCTTAACCTGTACCTGTGTTTCAGTATATTCCAAATTAACCCTCCCCTATTTCCTATTACATGCGTTACCATAAATCATTCTACATTTCTGTCGAATACCCTTCAAACGTGCCCGCCTGTTTAGCCAAATGCCAAAGGTAAGAGTAGCCCGGGGAGAATATTTGATATATAGTATAAATTGGGAGGTGTTTAGATGCCACTTTTTATCATCCACCAGGACATCACCAAAGTGAAAACAGATGCCATTGTTAATGCGGCAAACACAAACCTTAAAATGGGCGGAGGCGTTTGTGGTGCAACATTTAGGGCGGCAGGGGCCGATGAGTTGCAATCCGCCTGTGATCGGCTTGCCCCCATTAAAACAGGCGAGGCAGTGATTACCCCGGGGTTTGGCCTTCCCGCAAAATTCATTATTCACACGGCCGGGCCTGTCTACCACCAGCAAGAACCGGAACAAAGTGAAAAGTTGCTGCGTAACGCCTATCTTAATTCCCTTGACCTGGCGGTAGAAAACCAGTGCACCAGCATTGCCTTCCCGCTCATTTCGTCGGGGATTTACGGCTACCCAAAGGACGAAGCCGTGAGGGTGGCAACCACAGCAATACAGGACTTCCTTGCGGATCGGGATATGGATGTGTATTTAGTGCTTTTCGGCAAAGAGTGATTTGCCGCTATATAGCGGCAAAAATAGGGCCCTTTTGCTGATTGACGAATATTTACAGTTGTGTTACCCTATAACTAATAAAAGGAGTTGCCGCTTTGTCACGGCGGCTAGTCCTAAAGTGAACTGACCGCCTTATATAGGCGGTCGATTATTTTCTCTGCAATATAAACAGGGAAATAACCCCCAAGATTACAATGCAGAAACTAAAAAGCCCCGGTCATGTAACCATAGGCATCACCCCCCTTTTGCGGGAGTGACTAACCGCCAAACGGCAACTCATGTTCCATTGTAGCATAATTTTGCCATAAGGTGAAAGGGCTAGAACCTTAATTTGACAAGTTGATGACAGGCACCGTTAAAAACCGTTAAAAATTACAAAGTTGAACAAGAAAATGGAATA
>CAZKPV010000037.1:9809-13227 GCA_964554735.1 uncultured Clostridia bacterium | reverse complement strand
TAGCAATTCCGCTTGGTTAAAGCCCCTTTTCCTTAGCTTACGCCGCGACAGGGGTACGGGTATAATTATATCCACATCCCGGTATAAACCTTCACGGATCGCAACATCCGCCATTAAGCCCCCCAGAGTAGGGGCAAGGGACTGCCTACCGGAATATTTTAACTCTTGCACGGCCTGCTTTAACAAGCCGGCGTGGGGACCCACGGACCTCGCCGCCTCAAAGGGCCACTTCCTTTGGAGGCATTCGCTGCAAAACACCCCTTTGTCTCCCTTATACCTGAAAAACCTCCCGCAACTCCGGCAAAACAGGAATTCGCGAAACTCCAAAATTTCCTTCCGGCATAATGCGCATATTGTTTCATGTCCCATTATTTTACTGCCACAAAACGGGCAGGTTTGCCGGGGAGGAAATAAAAGATCCAAAAAATTGCCGTATATGTCTTTTATCAACCGGACACCTCCCCCCGACCCGCCTTTAGATAGCCCTTCGCTCGGGCTTCCCTATTCATGTAGTTGATTTGCTCGACAGCGGCCCGCATGGCCGGGGTTATCCTTCTGCCGACAAAAAGCACCCGCCCCAAAGGATAGTCCGTTGTTCGTCCGGACCTGCCTGCCATTTGGACTAATGTCCCGGTGTCATATATTTTCTCATATTCCGCAAACAGCACCACCACATTCGCATTGGGGACGGTAATCCCCCTTTCCATAATGGAAGTCGTCACAAAAACAGGGAAATCCCCGCGGGAAAAAGCCTCCCTTTTATTGTCCCTATCGGGATCCCTAGCGTGGCTTCCCTTTACCCAATCCCCGTGCCAGTTGTTGAAGGGCGGCAACCTTACTTCCTCCTGTAATACCTCGGTTACCCTTTGCACCAGGGCCACCGCGGGCACGAAAACAAAAACCTGGGCCTTGTCCCCCTCTATACTTTTATGTAGAAATTCCCCCAGGGCAACCGGAATGCGGAACCTACCGTCCCTTTCCGTCAGGGACTGTGTCCTTACAATCTCCGGCACCGGAAGGGGAAAGCCGTGGTGTCGTGCGGGTATGGTCACCAAAGTTATTTTGCCCTTGTTTACCCCCTTTAAATATTCCGGTCGGGGAGTGGCCGTCAGGTATATAATTTTCCCACCGGGTACCCTAGCCCTTTCCACGGCATCGTAGAGCATCCTGCTGCCCCGATAGGGAAAGGCGTCGACTTCATCCAGGACCACAAGGTCAAAGTTCCTGTAAAACCTAATCACCTGGTGGGTGGTTGCCAGGGTAAGCCGGGCATCGTCAAACCTTCCGTAACGGCATCCGCCGTACAAAACTGATATGCTCACCCCGGGGAAGGCCCTTTTAAAACGCGGGAACAGCTCCAACACAACATCCCTGCGGGGAACAGCATACAAGACCCTAGCCCCCATATCTAGAGAGGAAGCTATCGCATCAAAGGAAACCTCTGTTTTTCCTGCCCCGCAAACCGCCCAGACCAAGAGTTCCTCAATGGAACCTCCCCTTACAAATGCCCCCAGTGTCCCGGAGGCATCCTTTTGCGCCGGGGTCAACCGGAAATCCAAATGCACGTCGGTTTTCCCGGACCCAACGGGTTCGGCGAGATGTAGGTTTGAACGATTGGCGCGTACTTTGCCATATAAAGGCCGGCACAGTTTTGAAGCACCCATCATAATACATTCCTCGCAGTAGTAACAGGGTGCAGATGTTTCCGAACACTCACCGGGAAAAATATTATCCCTTCCGCCACAGCGATGGCACAGAAATTCACCGGGATTTTGCAAGGCAATACCCGGGAAACGCTCTATCTTGCCTTGTAAATGCAACACTTGCAAAACCTTTTCCAGGGGCTCCTCAAGAAACCTGCCCTGCTCCACAAGGGCACGTTCTATTTCATCCACGTACAAGATTCGCCCGGACAAGCTATCATTAACCTCGGTAAGATCGTTTTCCGCGGGTAGCCTTTGCAAATCACGGCCGTTATATGTAGGGCATCGACCGGGAAGATATAACCCAACCTCCCCAGTTCCGACTGCACAAGGGACAATTTTTGTGTGATAAGTCGTTCATCCTTTGCTAAATCCGATAAAAAAACGGAAGACAGTATCTCCCTCATCCTGCCGCCGGCGGTCCTGCTTTTTTCAACCTTGTGCATCAGATAATACGCAACGCCCACCGGCAGGGGAGGTGTGAGGCGGACAATTTCGACAGTCCTCCCCATGCTTGCATAAAAGGATAAATCCACACGGAGATCCGGGGTGATTTCCAGCCAGTGGTTTTTCCCCTCCATTGCCAGGTACAATATGTATCTGCAACAACTCACAGGCTCACCTCTTTTTTCAGAGTATCTATTGCCATGTCGACAGCCCCCAAAATTCCCCTCCCCGTTGATGCATCGTCCGGAAAGGATACGGTGGCCGTACTGACGGTAATCCAGGCATTCCTGCCCGACTCCCCAAGGGGGAAGGTCTGACCCTTTACCGCCCGCTTGATTAGGTGCGCCATTTCCTCCGCATCCCTCTTTTTTGTGTCCGGCATGAGGACGGCAAACTCCTGTTTTCCATACCTGGTTAACATCTGCCCTGCCTTCAGTTGCATCCCGATCAGCTCGGACAATTTTATAAAGGCCCCCCGCCATTCATCTTCGCCAAATTTTTCACTGTAATATTTGTAGTTGTCAACTACCACTACCATCACCGTGTAAGGCAAACCCCTTGTCGCAGACTCATGTAGGGCCTCCACGCGAAGCTTCAAATAACGGTGGTTGTACAGGCCCGTGGCCGCATCCGTAATGGCTAGCTCCTCAAAACGGCTGTCGGATATGGCCTTGGCCACCGCCGCCGAGGCCAGCCCACTGATGATCGTCAGAGTTTGCATATGTTTTAACTCAAAGGAATAGGGGTGTCGGTCCCCGAGGAGTAGCAAGCCCAAGACCTCCGCCTCCGACATCAGGGGAACCATGACCAGCGACCGCAGATACCGGTTAATGCCCTCCTCGTTGGCAAAACGCGGGTCCGTTTTTGTATCAAAAATTATTTCCGGCGCCTTATTCCTAATCGCCCAACCAATCACCCCCACCCCTTCATGGATCATGGTTGCATTTAAATACCGGGCATAGGGGCTGTTTACGCACTTGGGCAAAAAGGCGTGTTTTTCATCTGACCAAACATAAATTACCCCTGTGTGATAGGGATAAACCATCCGGGCCTCTTTCAATACTAGGGCCAAAACCTCGCCAATTTCCCGAGCGGCTCCAAGTTTCCCCGCAATTTCATACAGGGCAGTTAACTCGCGGTTGGCTAGCTCGACCCGCACATAGAACCTCAGCACAACCTGGATAACAAGTACCGGTAAAAACAAAAGCGTTGCCCCCACAAGTCCGGTTTTACCGTAGAGCATGTACACGGAAACCCCAAAGGGAACC
>CAZKPV010000037.1:6912-9799 GCA_964554735.1 uncultured Clostridia bacterium | reverse complement strand
CGTAAACAGATAGGTGAAACCATCCCATTTTAACGCATCACGCAGGGTAGAAGCCGGATAATAACGCCGTCTCGGGAACATATAGAAATACACCAACAAGTGGTTGGACAAATAGTAGACAAAGGAGAACAAGACTATAAGAAGTAAGTTAACCGGGGTCAGGATATCATTGCCGCCGGGCTGTGCACCACCGAAGGATTGGTAAACATACAAGGCGATGGCAAAAGACAAGACGCTTTGGGAGGCATTAAACAAAATAGCCCGCAGGGGGGTGTCCTTGATGACAAAAACCTGCCCCAAAAAGGCCGCCATACCCGTCACCCAAACCGCACCCGGCACACCATATATTATATAGGAAGCCAATATCACGGCAAACGCCCCGGATAACTGGCCGTGAGGAAGAACAACAACCAGGTAATCGGCCATAACTCCCAAAAGCACAAAAACCGCCAACTCTTTCCATAAAGTCAAGTCGAGAAACGGAAAAAGCTTAACCATATACCAAATACCCAGCGCGATTACTAGCCAGATATAGAATACATAAAAGGCACCGGTTCTTTTTTTTCTCACAGTTACACCACCTGCGAAAATCTATGACCTGTGGAAAACTTCGACAATAAATTGGATTTACCTTTGTTTTGGCGAAAAGGATCTCCAATCCTTCCCGGATACCTGTCGCAAATCATAGCACAGGGAATTTTCATCGAACAGGCTGTCTAGATTAACGGCCTCCCAGGAGCCATCGAGGTAAAAACAACCCCTGTTCCTGGCCCACCTGTCCAGGATGGCACCCGTGTCGTCATCGGAGGCGTTGTTGACTATGAACACCTCCATGCTTCCATCGTCTTTTGCCCCAAATAAATGAAAAAACTTCCATAGGAAGCCTTCTACAAATTTCTCCTGATTTTTAAATACAAAAAACAACCTTACCGGCTTCCGCAGACCCAACCTGAACATAGCATACCCTACCGCAAATCTAGCAAGCAGATAACAAAAAAGCAAGGGCAAAAGTAGAGCCAACAATATCGGGACTAGCTTAGTTAACATTTTCCCCACCACCCGGAACCAGCCTTTTGCTTCATTTTATGCAAAAGGCCGGCCAGTGGTGCGCGGTTAAAAACCGCCTCCGGTGCAGCGGGGAATACCGAGCCAACAAGGCACCACTGCCCGGGTGCCAGGATTTACGGGTTTAGTGGGATCGCGTCCGCGCGAAGGGCATCGACCTTGTCGGTTTTTTCCCAGGGCAAATCCAAATCCGTACGGCCAAAATGTCCATAGGCTGCAATTTGACGGTAAATGGGCCTTCTCAAATCAAGTTTTTCAATAATTTTGCCCGGCCGCAGATCAAAGTGCCTGTTAACCAAACTCACTAGTTTTTCCTCGGAAACCTTACCGGTTCCGAAGGTATCAATCGCAATGGAAACCGGCGAGGCCACCCCGATGGCATAGGCCAACTGAACCTCGCATTTGTCCGTCAAGCCGGCCGCAACCAGATTCTTGGCCACATATCGGGCGGCATAGGCGGCAGACCTGTCCACCTTAGTGGGGTCCTTGCCGGAAAATGCCCCTCCGCCGTGCCGTGCCGTGCCACCATAAGTGTCCACAATGATTTTCCTGCCGGTAAGACCCGCGTCACCCTGGGGCCCGCCGACAACAAAACGGCCCGTGGGATTGATTAAATATTTGGTTTCCTGCAAAAACTCCTCCGGGATAACCGGCTTGATAACCTTCTCTATAATGTCGGCCCTGATGGTCTCCGTATCCACATCCGGCCTGTGTTGGGCCGCAATTACCACCGTGTCTACCCTAACCGGCCTACCGTTTTCGTATTCGACCGTCACCTGGGATTTCCCGTCCGGACGTAAATAGGGAATCTCGCCCGATTTACGCACCCGGGCAAGTTTTCTAACCAATCGGTGGGCAAGAGCAATAGGAAGCGGCATCAGCTCGGGGGTTTCCCTTACAGCGTAGCCAAACATAATCCCTTGGTCGCCCGCACCCAAAACCCCTTCGCCATTTTCCTGTTCGCCGCTTTTGGCCTCCAGGGATTTATCCACACCAAGAGCGATGTCCGGCGACTGTTCGTCAACCGAAGTTAAAACGGAACAGGTATCACAGTCAAAACCATACTTGGCCCGCGTATAGCCGACGTCCCTGATGGTTTCCCTGACCACGTGCGGTATGTCAACATAACAACTGGTCGTTATTTCACCGACGACAAGCACCAGCCCCGTGGTGACCAAGGTCTCACAAGCAACGCGGGCATCACTGTCTTGCTCAATAATTGCATCCAGGACGGCGTCCGAAATCTGGTCGGCAAGTTTGTCCGGATGCCCCTCGGTTACTGATTCTGATGTAAACAGATATTTAGACATGGAAGGTACCCCCCTTGGGTTTACATAATAATGTACAGTTAAGTAATAAAAAAATAATGCCTTGAAAAAAGGCACATACAGTCTAAACTCATTTTAGCAGCACTAGGAAACAATGTCAATTAGAAAAATAAGCTCGGGCCCTTTCCCACAATTCCATGGCTTCATCAACCCTAAAAAGAAGGGCTGCAACGGCAAATACAACCACCCCGGCTGTAATGGAAACAAGTACTTGGAATAAAAGACCCGGGCATCCCCCTGCCCCAAAGATTGTTTATTTTCCTGTCCAAACACCATCCCAGCATGACCATATTAATCAGCGCAGCTAAAGAATTTGCCAGGGCCAGCCCCCCATGAGCCAAAAAGCGCATTAAAATTAAACTGAAGATCAAATTAATGATCACGGCTATCACGGTTAATTTTACGGGGGTCCGGGTATCCTGCAAGGCATAAAACCCCCGGGTGATGATCACGTTGCTGGCTTGGCCCACCAGTCCAATGGAATAAAACATCAG
>CAZKPV010000037.1:0-6902 GCA_964554735.1 uncultured Clostridia bacterium | reverse complement strand
GGCGGTCATCACTGTGGCCGTACTGTCAAAAACCCCCCGTTCGAACAGTAGCCTGATAATCGGGACTCTCAGTACAAACAAACCCACGCCCGCCGGAACAGTTATCATTATAACCAGCTTGGCCGAACGAATAATAGAGGATTTCAAGGCGGCAATATCCCGCAATGCCGCCTGCCTGGTCATGGTAGGAAAAATGGCAGTCCCAATGGCCAGCACAAAAAGACTCAGGGGCAAACTCATCACCTTATTGGCATAATGGAGGGCGGATATACTTCCCTCCGCCAAACCCGAGGCCAGCACTCGGTCTATGATAATATACAGTTGATTAATCGAAACCCCGATCATTACCGGCAGGATTAGGTAAAAAACTTTACGAATCCCGGGATGCCCCGTGTCCAAATGAAAGCGAAACCGAAAACCCGCCCGCCATAAGGATGGGACCTGGACCAAAACCGCCGCCGCCATTCCGGCAACCGTTCCCACGGCTAAACCTTGAATCCCGTATAAACTGCCCAAGGTAAGTGCCGACACAATAATTACAATATTAGTTACCGAACCACTAAAAGCGGGTATGCCGAAGATATTTTTGGCATTAAGCATACCGGTGAACAAGGTCGCCAGCCCTGAAAAAAATACATAGGGCAACATAATACGGGTTAATTCCGCGGCCAAAACCGAAGCCGACCCTGTAAACCCCGGTGCCACCAGTTTAACCAGTAGGGGTGCGCCGATAATCCCTATCACTACAGTTCCGGCAAAAACCAACAACAAGATACTGTACACGCCGTTGGCAACATGCCAGGCTTCATCCTCACGACCCTTTGCGGCATACTCATTAAAAACCGAGATAACCACCGTCACCAAGGCACTGGTAAGGATGGCAAAAAGAACACTGGGTATAGTAAAGGCTACAAGATAAGCATCCGTGGCCTCCGTGGTACCAAATTTAAATGCAATTACAGCCTCCCGACCAAAACCCAGAAGGCGGGCAGAAAGATTCCAAAAGGCAATAACAATGGTCGCCCTGGCTATTAGGTTTCCTGTTGACACGCAGCCACTCCCCTATAGTTTCACTAGCTTGCGCACTTCCTGTTGAATGGATTTCAATTCCTGCGGATTATTGGCTTCCACATAAATCCTGAACAAAGGCTCCGTGCCGGACGCACGAATCAAGACCCAGGCCCCACTTTCAAGGACCAATTTGGTACCGTCAACCGTAATCCTACCGACAACCTCTGAACCCGCCAAGGAAGGGGGATCCAGCTCCTTAACCAGACCCAACACCTCGGCCTTCCTGCCGGGCTCGGTTTCGATATCCAAGCGATCACTGTACAACTTACCGTATTTTTCCTCCAACCTACCCATGAGCTCAGTCAAACTCAAGCCATGTACGGCCACCATCTCAACGGCCAGTAAATTCGCCAGCAGGCCGTCTTTTTCCGGTATGTGGCCTTTAATGGACAGGCCACCACTTTCCTCGCCGCCAACAACACAACCTTTCAAGAGGCCCTGGGCAATGTATTTGAAACCAACGGAAGTTTCCTCGACAGATTGCCCGTGCCTTTGGGCGATGCGATCCATCATGTGGGTAGTGGCCACCGTGCGAATAGCCGGCCCCACCCACCCCCTGCTTTCAATAAGATGATCGTAAAGCAAGGGTAAAAACTGGTTGGGAGTTATATAGTTCCCATTTCCGTCAATAACGCCAAAACGATCACCGTCACCATCTAGAGCCAGCCCCAACCTATAGCCGCCGTTGACAACACGGGCACTTAATTCCGCAAGTGAATCCCCGGTCGGCTCCGGCACGTACCCACCGAACATTACATCGCATCTATTGTGAATGGCATCCACCTCAACACCGGCATCGGTAAGCACGCCCTCCTGATAGCCACAGCCCGCCCCACAAAAAGGATTGACCATAGCCCTGATACTGGCCTTCCTGATCGCCTCGGTATCAACCAGACTTAAGATATGTTCAACATATTTTTCAAAGGGGCTGATTTCCAGAATGGCCGCCCTTTTATGCGCACCGGCACCTATTTCGCCCCTATCCCCCGCCAGGATCCTGTTGATCCTCTCCTCAATTTGTACGGTAACTTCCGGTAAAGCAGGCCCGGCATACTCGGGAATGAATTTTATCCCGTTGTATTCGGGGGGGTTGTGGCTGGCCGTAAGCATTACGGCACCCGCGGTATTATGTATGGTAACGGCATAGGCGGCAAGAGGAGTCGGAACCCGATGCGCGACCTTGTAAACAGGAATCCCCGTATCAGCGAAAATTTCCGCAATAATATGGGCAAAACGATCACTGAGAAACCTCCCGTCATAGCCGATAACCATACCGTCAGAGGCCTTTCCCATATCATGCAAATAGCCCGCTATAGCCCCGGCAACAATACGTACATTGTCAAAAGTAAAATCATCGGCAATGATTCCCCGCCATCCATCCGTACCAAATTTTATTTTCTTACCCAAAAAAAACATCCCCCGTTCCCTTTTCCACATAGAATAGCTTACCACAGTGCTATTTTATTAATACGTTTACGCGAGGCATAAACTGGTAAAAATACTAATAAGATAGATATACATGAGTATATCAATTTATTCATTAAGTTGAAAGGTGAAGGCGGTGAAAAACCATGCCCAAAAAAGAAATGCTAGCACAGATCCGTGCTAGAAGAAAAATGTTTGTTGAATATTTAAGATACGTAAAAAAGAGAAAAAAGGCACTGTAGGTGTCGTTATATTTTGCCTGCCGTATAAAATGCGCCTAATAGGCAGCTGCCTATGCCCTTCATCCATAAGCCAACGCTACCCTTTCATCTTTTGGGGCTCATCATTCACATAACTGCAAGCATTCCACAAATCTCAGTCATTGGGTTCCCCTTTAAATGTTTCCAGGATTTCCCGTGCCTCTGCCAACCTGTCCGTTGGCACAAACAGCCCAATGCTGTGCTTGACCACCCCCAGGATGACACCCAGGGATTGGGCCTCATCCTTGTGCCTGATGTAGACGGAAATACCGTGGGTTTCTAGTAGGGAACACACGATATTCATCTCAAACTCATCCGAAACATTTACCAGAAACGCCCAACCCGTGTCCAAATCTTTCATAGCGGCAACCTACCACCCTCATATAATGCAGCAACAGTTAGAAACCGGCCTCAAGGCAAACCAGAACAGCCCCAAACCAAACCCAAATTCCGTCCTCCGGCCCACGAATAAGCCCTTAAACCGGCACCAAACAAGTTTTAAGCCACCTCTAGGTCCCAACGCCAAAATATTTAACCCTTGAGTCGGTTATTTCACGCTTAGAAAACACATTTCGCAAGTCAAAGATGTAGGTATCCTTCATATTGTCCAGGAGTTTGGGTAGATTCATACCCCTAAATTGATGCCATTCGGTAACGATAACCACTGCGTCGGCCTCCTTGGCCGCCTCGTATTCGTCACCCATATATTTTATGTCCCTCCCTAGGTGTTTTAGCCTCCATTTGGCCTCTTTCATTCCTTTGGGGCAGTAGGCTTGAATTTTTGCCCCGGCCCGGATCAAACCTTCGATAATATCTATCGAGGGGGCCTCCCTCATGTCATCTGTTTCCGGCTTAAAAGAAAGCCCCAAGACACCGATTGTTTTCCCATTTAAACTTCCATCCTCGCCTAAGTGCCGGATGATCTTTTCCACCATCTTTACTTTTTGCTTTTCATTTGCCTTGATGGCCGCCTCGATGACCATCATCTCCTCGCCGTGTTTGCGCCCAATATCAGCTATGGCCCTTGTATCCTTGGGGAAACATGAGCCTCCAAAACCAGGCCCGGCGTGTAAAAATTTAGGTGAAATCCTGCCGTCCATACCCATAGCCCGGGCAATTTCCTGAACATTGGCCCCTACTTTTTCCGCCAGCAAGGCCATCTCGTTGATAAAACTAATTTTCACGGCCAAAAAAGCGTTGGACGCGTATTTTATCATCTCCGCCGTTTCTGTGCTGGTGAAAACAAAGGGTGTCTGGTTAATATAGAGAACATCGTAAACCTTCTTCATAATGTTTTTTGCCCTTTCCGTTTCGGCGCCTATAACTACCCGGTCGGGAATCAGACAATCCCGGACGGCCTTACCCTCCCGCAGAAACTCCGGGTTTGATACCACATCGAAGTCAAAATCCACTCCCCTTTGGGCCAACACTTCCTTAACTGTATCCCTAACCAGTTTCCCGGTACCCACCGGCACCGTTGATTTATTGACAATGACCTTGTAGCCGTTCATATTTGCCGCTATATCCTTGGCCACCCGGAGGACATACTGCAAATCCGCGCTACCGTCTTCCTTGGGCGGCGTCCCGACGGCAATATATATGACTTCACTGTTTTCCGTTGTTTTTTTTATACTGGTGGTAAAGCTCAACCTGTTGGCCTTAACATTTTTGTCCATAATTTCTTTCAGGCCCGGCTCGTAAATGGGCAGCTCGCCCCGCTGTAGCATTTCTATTTTTTCCTCAACAATATCCATACATATAACATTCATGCCAAAGTCCGCCAGTACAACACCCTGGACAAGCCCAACATATCCTGTTCCCACTATACCGATGTTCATACATGCAACGCCCCTTTAACTATCATCAACTGGCTTCCCGGCCCCGCCTCGCCAAATGTTCGTAAATACACGGCCCCTTTAACACCGCGGTTCCATTACCCACCCCAGTTCCACTAGCCCCCGGGTATGTCCCGAAACCTCCCCGGATTTTTGAAATGGTGTATCCCTCGGGTAATGCAGTCCGCCGGGGAAGACAATACCATCATCAAAAAATGCCTCAAGGCAAAACCCAAGTCGCCGCTTCTTTTACCCAATACTGCCATCAATGCGTGGTGTTGAAACTTCACATACCTTTGCTCCCTCGGCCCCAGGTGATTCAGGAACCGTTTTTTAATGCTGAACAGCCCCATTTCCCCCTCTATCTTGTTCCTGCCGGTAGTTATACGTTCTCCCTCATGCACATACTGAACTAAATGGGCAACCGGGAGGTAGCCAATTTTCAGCCCCTTTAGGATAGCTTTTAGCATAAGCAAAAACTCCTGGCCGGCCGCGGCATCATCAAAACCACCAATGCCCTCCAAGGCTTCCTTTTTAAACATATAGGAGGCCGTGGGGGTTAAATGGTGCATAATATGGAACTTTAGCAATTCCTCATTGGAAAAATCCTTGATATAGGGATGCATTCGGCAGTCCAACATAATGTCGTCCGCACTGTGAATCCTGACACCGGTGAAGGACAGATCAAAATCTCCTTCAAGCATAAATTGAACCTGGGATTCAATTTTTTTCGGCAAATAAACATCGTCATCATCTAAAAAGGTGATATACTCCCCGCCGGCACGGCATATACCCTGATTTCGCGCCGGCCCACCCCCCATATTTTGGGGGTTTTTTAGATAAACAACCGCACTGTTCCCACCAAAATCCTCCATGGTGTTCTCAGTTTCGGCCCTGTCCGTGGAATCAGGAGGGTTGTCATCCACGACAACCACTTCCAGGGGGGAATAGGTTTGGTTTAAAACCGAGAGAATCGCCCTCCGTAAAAAATGTCTACCGCGTCTATAGGTTGGAATGACAACGCTGACCAAAGGGGACAAACAACCACCACCATCTGTAGTAAATGTAGGTAAACATAGGGCAAACGCACAGTAAATACAAGGTCCGCGGGGCCTGCGGGGTCCGCCAAGGTCCGTCAAGGCCTGCCAAGGTCCGCGGGCCCAGAGTTCAAATCTTTGGCTGGGGCCCGCAATCCGGACCCAAAGCCATACACTGGGCCCAGGGCCCGCCAAGGCCCGTCAAGGCCTACCAAGGTCCGCGGGGCCCGCCAAGGTCCGTCAAGGCCTGCCGAGGTCCGCAGGCCCAGAGTTCAAATCTTTGGCTGGGGCCCGGACTTGCAGTTTTAGGCCCACAGTTCTGGCCTACAGTTTAATCCCTTTCAGATATTTACGCAAATCCTCCGATAGGTCCTCCCGCTCAAGGGCCAATTCAATCGTGGCCTTAATGTATCCCATCTTGTCCCCCACATCATAACGTTTACCCTCGAAGGCGTAGCCGTAAATATCCTCGGAATGGGCGAGGGTCTTCAGACCGTCGGTAAGCTGGATCTCACCACCGGCACCCGGAGGAGTTTCCCCAAGTATGCTGAATATGGCCGGGGATATTATATATCTGCCCATAACCGCCAGATTGGACGGTGCATTTTGCGGCTCCGGTTTTTCCACCAAGTTGGATACCTTGTAAACCCTTGAATCTATTTCTTCGGCCTCCAAAATACCGTATTTGGAAACATCTTGTTCCGGGACCTCCTTGACGGCCACGATGCTACCGCCGACTTTTTCGTAAAGGTCGAGCATCTGTCGCAAACAGGGCACTTCACTTCTCACAATGTCATCGCCAAGGAGTACGGCAAAGGGCTCGTTCCCAATAAACTTACGGGCACAGTAAACGGCGTGACCCAGCCCTTTGGGTTCCTTTTGCCTCACATAGTGTATATCCGTCATGCAACTTATTTCCTCAACGAGATGAAGCAGATCGGTTTTATTTTTCTCACGTAACTGGATTTCCAGCTCCAGGGATTTGTCAAAATGATCCTCGATAGCCCGCTTGTTACGCCCGGTTATAATCAGTATGTCCTCGATCCCGGAAGCTATTGCCTCCTCTACTATGTACTGAATGGTGGGCTTATCCACTATCGGAAGCATTTCTTTCGGCTGCGCCTTGGTAGCAGGCAAAAAACGTACCCCTAAACCGGCGGCCGGTATAATCGCTTTTTTTACCTTCATTTCAACAATTCCTCCCCTTATCCTGATCCATTTATCCTGATTAATTTACCCTAACTCTACATCTTGGTTGAACGTTGCCGGCAATC
>CAZKPV010000036.1:0-13265 GCA_964554735.1 uncultured Clostridia bacterium | reverse complement strand
CACTTCCCTCGCATGATAGCGGGGAGTTTCCTCTTGTTTATAAGTTTGTTCGTGCTCCTCGTCCAGTATTATTAACCCCAGTTTTGGAACCGGTGCAAAGATTGCGGAACGGGCGCCAATAACTATGTCAACTTTTCCCTCCCGCACCCTTTTCCATTCACTTCCCCTTTCCCCCACGGATAGCGCGCTGTGCATAACCGCCACTCGCTTCCCAAACACATCAAAGAATTCATCCAACAACTGGGCGGTCAGTGAAATCTCCGGCACCAGGACAATGACCTGCCTACCGGATTGCACCGCCTTTTTAGAAGCTTCCAAGTAAACCGCGGTTTTCCCGCTTCCGGTTACCCCATGAAGCATAAAACACCTGGGAACATCCGCCCCCTCCAGTGCTTTTATTATCACATCGGCTGCCGCCCTCTGTTCCCCTGACAGGGTGTATGTATTTACCTTCGGGGGCCTTCCGGGGTCGGGCAAATAACTTGTTTCTACCCTCTTAAGCAGCCCTCTTTTATGTGCCGCATCTACCGTGGAAACAGAAACACCGGCCTTTTTGGCCAGCTCCGAACGGGTTAGCCCCGGGTGGCCCAATGCGGTTTTCAAAGCATCTAGCTGTTTTTGATATCTTTTCCCGGATTTTATAACCTCCCGTGCTTCCCGGTCAGTTAGGCCGGGAAAGTAGCGCCTTATCGGTCGTATCCTTGCCGGCCTTAATACAGGCATGGACACCGTATTAAAAACAGTGGCTTTCGGGCACAAATAGGTCTCGGAAATCCACACGGAAAGTTTCAGGAGCTCTTCATTCGTAAAATCCCCATCGATCAAACTGATTATATCCTTGACCGCCGCAACCTCGGTTTCATTGGTAAACCCAGTAACCCAGCCGGTTACTTTCCTGTTGCCGAAAGGTACTTTAACTCTACTGCCGATTTTCAAACGGTCGGCAAGGGGTGCGGGGATGCGGTAATGAAAAACCCTATCCACGTTTCTCGCCGCTATGTCAACTATTATTTCCGCAAACGATTCACGGGCTTTCAAGCAAAAATCCCCTCCCCTCTTTAAATTATAACATAAAAAAAGATGGTACTATTGACCATCTTTTCTCAGATCAAGTATTCGGTCCAATATACAGTTAGCCACTGCCGGTTTGCTCATCTTGGGAAGCTGTTCCGCCCCCCCGTCCCGATATAACAATTTTACAATATTGGTATCGTAGTCGAACCCGGCACCCTCCCTGGTGACATCATTGGCAACTAGCATATCAAGGTTCTTCTCGATGAGTTTTTTCCTGGCATTACGTTCCAGATCCTCAGTTTCCGCGGCAAATCCTACAAGAAACTGTTTGCTCTTTTCCCGACCTAACCTTTCCAATATATCCGGATTTTCCTCCAACTCAAGCACCGGATTGTCTTTGCCTTTTTTGATCTTGTGGCCGGCTGATTTTTTAGGCCGATAGTCGGCCACGGCGGCGGCTTTTATTACCACATCGCAGTCTTGGTAACGGCCCAAAACGGCCTCCATCATTTCCTCGGCGGTTAACACTGACACAAACTCAACGCCGCGCGGCGGTTCCAGTGCGGAAGGCCCGCTGATCAAAACCACCTTGGCGCCCCTGGCCGCGGCCGCCATGGCAACGGAGTAGCCCATTTTCCCGGAACTCTTATTGCTGATATATCTTACCGGATCAATGGCCTCACGGGTTGGCCCGGCAGTTACAATTATCCTGACCCCCTGAAAATCAAGCGGGCACAGGGAAGACTTAATCATTTCGATTATCTCGGCGGTCCCGGGAAGCCTTCCTTTGCCAATCCAACCGCAGGCAAGCCTACCGGAAGCGGTTTCACTCACTATATAGCCCCAATCCGACAACAGCTTTAGGTTTCTTTGCACTGCTGGGCTACCGTACATATTTACGTTCATTGCGGGAAAAAACAGGACGGGTGCTTTTGTTGCCATAATCACGGCCGTAAGCAAATTATCGGCAAGCCCGTTGGCTACCTTCCCAATGGTATTTGCCGTTGCCGGAACAACAGCCACAATGTCAGCCCTGTCCGCCAAACAAATATGGGGGGCCCTTCCTTTATAGGAAGTATCAAATAAGCCAGTGTGTACCCGGCGACCCGACAGCGTGGACATGGTCATGGGATTTATAAATTCCTGTGCACCCTCGGTCATGACAACGTCCACTACCGCACCCTTTTTTACCAGTGTGCTTACTAGCTCCGCGGCTTTATATGCGGCAATGCCGCCTGTTACTCCCACGACAATATTTTTATCTTTTAGCAAACTCGGACACCCCAAAACTATTTCTTTTGGCCCCGTTTGGAAGGAGCATATTCAATCGCACCTTTTGCCATGTCAAACAGTGCGGTTGTAACCGGCTTTTCTACCGGTTTTCCATCCTCGTTTGTGGGCTCATTACCGGTTAATGCGCGAGCCCTTTTGGCAACCACTGTAACCAAAGTATACCTGCTGTCAACCTTCTCCAACATTTCGTCTAGTGACGGTTGATTCATATTAAACCCCCTGCCTGTAGGAATCTAAGCATTATAGGTCGTATAAAAACGCCTACGACACCTCTCTGCTCTAATAATAGAATTAATCTTTTGCACAGCCTCACCAACAGTATCATTTATAACAATATAATCATAGTACTTGACATAACTTATCTCTTCGCCAAGATTTTGTAACCGTTCCGATATAATTTCCTTTTTATCCGTATCCCTGTTGACTAAACGCTTTTTTAGTTCTTCGAAGGAAGGGGGGGCTATAAAAACCAGGACCGCCTCGGGCATTTGTTCCTTAACCCTTAGAGCCCCCTGTATATCAATTTCCAGGACAACATTTCTGCCTTCCCTGATTGCTTCCTGAACGGCCTTTTTGGGTGTGCCGTAAAGGTTCCCATAAACCTTGGCCCATTCCAAAAACTCACCGGTTTCGCATCGATCTAGAAATTCCCTCTGTGTCATAAAAAAATAATCGACTCCGTGGGTCTCGCCCGGTCGTGGCGTACGTGTGGTAGCTGATATTGACAAGAATAAGTCGTCCCGCAATTTCATTATTTCATTACAAACTGTTCCCTTGCCCACCCCTGAAGGCCCGGAAATAACAAGTAAAATTCCACGTTTTGCCACCATTTTGTTAATCACTCTCAATCACTCATTAGAACCCTCGGCATTACTAATATCCTTGTTCACTAGGCGGTGGGCAACTGTTTCCGGCTGTACTGCAGATAAAATAACATGATCACTGTCTGTGATTATTACTGCACGTGTCCTTCTTCCGTAAGTGGCATCAATCAACATTCCTCTATCCCTTGCTTCAGTGATAATTCGCTTAATAGGAGCAGACTCTGGACTTACAATGGCTATAATGCGGCTTGCCGAAACAATGTTGCCAAAACCAATATTGATTAGCTTAATATCCACATCTTTCCCTCCTTAATATTATTCTATATTTTGTATTTGCTCTCTTATCTTTTCCAGTTCACTTTTTAACTCCACCACCAGGCCACCAATCTCCGCATCATTGGCTTTTGAACCAATTGTATTTATTTCCCTAAGCAATTCCTGGGCAAGAAAATCCAACTTCCTGCCAACCGGAGATGGGCCCTCTAAACAGTCATCAAGCTGTGAAAGATGACTCCTCAAACGTACCAATTCTTCAGTAATATCACATTTATCGGCAAAAACAACAACTTCCAGGGCAAGCCGTTCGCTGTCAACGGAACCGTCCTCAAGCAATTCCTGAAGACGGAGTTGCAACTTTTTTTTGTATTCTTCAACAACCAATGGGGACCGCGCCTCAATACGTCCGGCGTAAGTTTGTATCTTCTCGGATCTTTTAAATAGGTCCGCGGCCAACTCGGCGCCCTCAGATTCTCTCATGGAAATTAATTGTTCCAAGGCATCGTCCATAGCCTGATCGACCAAGGGCCACAATTCATCAACATCGTATTCGTTTTCCTTAACCTCCACGATGCCGGGGAGGTTGATTAAATGTTCAACTTCAATTCCCCCGCCTATACCCGTGTCCTCCTGTAAATCTTTTATTGCCCTATGATAAGCTATCGCCAAGCCCTTGTCAACTTTTACCGTGTAGTCCTTATTACCTACATTATCAATGTTTACAAAGATGTCAATCTTCCCTCTAGCAATTCTCGTTTTCGCCTTACGTCTGATATTGTCCTCCAATTGCATAAAGGCCCTAGGCATACGAACGGCTATCTCACAAAACCTGTGATTTACTGCCCGCATTTCCAGGCTAAATTTCCACTCATCGTTACTTTTTTCACCCCGGCCAAAACCGGTCATGCTTCGTATCAAACTGCCATCACCTACTAACCGTAAATAACGTTAGATATAAGCGTATATTTTAAATTTTCTACGTTAAAAGCTAAATTCCTTTTTAGTGCTTCCAATTCTTTTTATATTCCTATTATACCCTTCTTTACCTACAATGAACACATGTGAACACAGAGGCGGACACAGAGGGGCGTTCCTTTTGTATCCTCCCGGGGACACAAAAGGAACGCCCCTCTGTGTTGTGTTCGAATTCAACTCCGTTTATCTGGTTTTTGACAAGGCCCCGGCAATACGTTCAAGGCCCAGTTTGATATCATCCATGGACACGGCGTAGGATACCCGGAAGAAATCATCACTGCCGAAGGCAATACCCGGCACCAAGGCGACCTGGACCTTTTCCAAAAGAAGCCTCGCAAAATCGCTGGCACAGTTGATTGGCTCCCCTTCGTAGGATTTTCCGAAATAGCTGCTCAGATTTGGATACAAATAGAATGAACCGCCCGGTTTGTTACAGCTTAATCCGGGGATTGCATTTAACTCTTTGAACATGTATTCACGCCTTTTGGCAAATTCGGAAACCATCATCTCAAGTTGTTCCTGACTTCCCGTTAGGGCCTCTAAACTGGCATATTGGGCGATGGATGTAGGATTTGAGGTAGAATGGCTCTGTAGGTCGGCAACTGCCTTGGCAATCCTTTCTGGCGCGGCCATGTAACCTATCCGCCAGCCTGTCATGGCATAGGATTTGCTCATACCGTTGATCAGTACAGTTAAATCCTGCAACTCCCTACCAAGGGAAGCTATACTTACATGTTGGTTGTCATCATAGATTATCTTTTCATAAATTTCATCTGAAATAACTACTATTTTGTTGTCGACTATCACTTCACCCAGGGCCACGAGCTCATCTCTGCTGTAAACGGCACCGGTAGGGTTGCTTGGGCTGTTGAGCATCAAAGCCCTAGTCCTATCCGTAACGGCATCCTTTAGCTGTCGGGGTGTAATTTTAAAACCATTTTCCTCTTTTGCTTCAATAATAACAGCCTTGGCCCCGGTTAGTTTTATCTGTTCCAGGTAACTGACCCAATAGGGCGATGGGAGTATTACCTCATCGCCTTCCTGGCATAAAACCTGCAGTGCATTATACAAGGAATGCTTGGCACCTACAGATACTACAACCTGTTTGACGTCATATTCCAGACCATTATCGTGTTTAAGTTTGTTGACAATTGCTTCCTTAAGCGGCAGAATACCACCCACCGGAGTATAATTGGTTTTACCTGAATTTATCGCCTTTATTGCCGCCTGTTTGATATTATCAGGAGTATCAAAATCCGGCTCACCTGCTCCAAAATTAATTACCTTAATCCCTGCGGCCTTCATCTGTTTGGCTTTTGCATCAATCGACAGGGTCGGCGATGGGTTAATATTTGCTGCCCTTCCTGCAAGTTCCACTAAAATCCACCTCTTTATCTAATTTTAAAACTTAACTTGTACCACATTTTCTTTTAATCTTTTTAGTGCCTCTTCCAAATGCTCGTCGGCAGTAGTCAGGGAAATACGGAAAAAGCCCTCCCCTTGCTTTCCATATCCATTACCCTGGGTGACAACAACCCCGGATTTTTCCAAAACCATTTCCGCGAAGGACTCGGATGTATATCCGGGCGGAACCGGTGCCCAAATATAAAATGCGGCCTTGGGTTTTTCCAACTCCCAACCCATGCCATTTAGTGCGTCCACAACCTTGTCGCGGCGCCTGCGGTATACCTCACAGATGTCCTTCACTACATCCTGCCTACCAGTAAGGCCCGTTATCGCCGCCTGCTGCACAGCCTGGAAGGCCCCCGAATCTATATTGGATTTCAACCTACCGATAGCATCAACCGCCTCGGCATTACCCGCCGCCCATCCTATTCTCCATCCGGTCATGTTATACGGCTTGGATAGGGAGCTGAACTCTATGCCAACATCTTTAGCGCCGGGCACCTCCAAGAAACTGGGAGGCCTGTACCCGTCGAAGGCTATTAAGCCATAGGCATTGTCGTGACAAACCAAGATATTGTAGTCCTTGGCGAAGTCAACAACCTCCTCAAAAAAACCAATGTCCGCCACCGCACCGGTGGGATTGTTGGGGTAGTTCAAAAACATGATCTTTGCCTTTTGGGCAATATCGCTTGGAATTGCCGCCAGGTCGGGTAAAAAACCATTCCCCTCGGTAAGCGGCATATAGTAGGGTTCCCCACCGGCCAGGAGCGTGCCCCCGGCGTATACGGGATAACCGGGATCAGGGACAAGCGCCACATCCCCGGGATTCAAATAGCACATTGAAATATGGGCAATCCCTTCCTTGGAACCGATTAGGGTCACCACTTCCCCATCCGATTTCAATTTTACATTGAAATAGTTTAAATACCAGTCTGCAACGGCCTGACGAAAGGACGGCAACCCCACGGAGGATGGGTATTGATGGTTGGCCGGAACCCTAGCCTCTTCCACTAGCCTGTCGATTATATGATCCGGTGTGGGCAGGTCCGGGTCACCAATTCCTAAACTGACTATGTCAACTCCTGCGGCCTTCTTTTCAGCTATCTTTCTTTCTATTCGGGCAAACAAATACGGTGGTAGATTTCTTATTCTTTGTGCCTGTACAAACTTCAAAAGATTACCTCCTTAATATTTTTCCTGCTTTGTTATTTTACACTAGTATCAGTTTACCTTCAAATACTTCCTCTGATGGGCCGGTCATGTAAACACGGTTGTCTTCTCCCCATTCAATATATAGGTCCCCACCCTCGAGGGTAACCTTAACAGCCCTTTCCGATAAATCATTCAACACGCAGGCGACACAAACGGCACATGCCCCCGTACCACAGGCCATGGTCTCCCCAACTCCCCTTTCCCAAACCCGCATACGCACATGTTCACGATTTATGACCTGTACAAACTCCACGTTGGTCTTGTTGGGGAAAGACCGGTGATTTTCGATGGCCGGACCGATGTTAGCCAGGTCCATGCTCTTAACGTCGGGAACAAATATTATACAGTGGGGGTTTCCCATAGATACGGCCGTTATCCTGTACGTATCATCGTTTACGATAAGGTCTTCATTTATGACCCAACCCCGGTCGCCGGCCATGGGTATTTCTTCTCGATTAAGACGGGGTTCACCCATATCCACCCGCACCATTTCCCCCTTGTCGTGTCTGACTATGGTCGGAACAATTAAACCCGCTAGGGTATCCACCCTAACGGTACCACCTTTGGCTAGGCCCCTTTTATGCATATATTGAGCAACACACCTTATGGCATTGCCGCACATCTCCGGCTCACTGCCATCGGGGTTGAAAATTCGCATCCGAACATCGGCGTTGGGGGTCGGTGTCAACACCACAAGCCCGTCCCCGCCCACACCGGTGTTCCTAGTGCAAACATGTCGGGCCAGTGATGGTAGGTTTTCGGGAAGTTTTTCTTTGAAACCGTCTACAATTATAAAATCATTACCCAACCCGTGTACTTTGGTAAAAAGCAAGTTTTCCCCTCCTAGATTTATAAGTTCTATAAACTTATTATATTGCTTGTTTTTCTGCATAATCCTGCAAAAATGTTTTACGTATACAGTATTCATGTGTTAATGTTTCGCATATATGAGCCGCCTACTAATTTTTTGTTGGAGTACCTTGACTAGGTTACCTAAAAAAGCCGAGCTTGTTGCTACCGTTAAAACTATAACCCATTCACCCGCCGTAAGGGGAACAGTATGAAAAACACCTTGCAAAAAAGGCTGGTAGGTAACCGACAATTGCAAAATCACGGACGCCGAAACTGCTAGCAAAAGATACCCATTTGTGAAAAGCATCTCTTGCACGCCGATCGGATGGTCGGAGCGGCAGTTAAAAACGTACAGCAATTGCGTAAATACCAGGGTCGAAAAGGCCATGGTCTGGGCCCTTTGGATTTCATAACCGGCGAAGTAGCACATGGCAAATACCATCAGGGTACCTAGGCTGATGACAAAGCCGGTTAAAAGAATATTTTTACCCATACCTTGGGCGAAAATACTTTCCGAACTATCCCTCGGTTTTCTTTTCATTATATCTCTGTCAGTGGGGTCTACCCCTAAAGCCATAGCTGGCAGGCCATCAGTCACAAGGTTCATCCATAATATCTGAATGGGAAGCAATGGTAGGGGAAATCCAAGCAGGACTGCTAGGAACATGACCAGGACCTCACCGACATTACAAGCCAGCAAATAGCGTATGAACTTCCTTATGTTATCGTAGATGCCCCTGCCTTCCTCCACGGCGGCCACTATAGTTTTAAAGTTGTCATCGACTAGGATGATTGAGGATGCCTCCTTGGTTACATCGGTACCGGTAATACCCATCGAAATCCCAATGTCGGATTCCTTGACGGCGGGAGCATCATTGACACCGTCACCGGTCATCGCAACAACATGGCCGCATTTTTTCAAGGCCCTTACAATGCGAAGTTTGTGCTGGGGGGATACGCGGGCGTAAACCGCAACATTTTCACACAGCCCTTCAAATTTCCCTTCATCTAATAGGTCCAATTCTCCCCCCGTCAGTACGGATTCACCATCATCCATAATACCCAGTTCCCGGGCAACGGCACAGGCGGTTTGCTGATGATCACCGGTTATCATCACAACCTTAATGCCCGCCCGCTTACATATTTCCACTGCTTTTATGGCCGATTTCCTCGGTGGGTCCTGCATGCCGGCCAACCCGAGAAACACTAATTTTTCCTCTACATTTTCCCTATCGTGGTTTTCGCTAGCTAGCTCACGATAGGCCAATGCCAAAACCCTCAATGCCTCCCCGGCAAATTTTGAATTCAAATCTAGGAGCCTTTCCTTCCCCTCCCGGGTCAAAGGCACAACCATGCCATTTAGTAGCCTGTGCGTACAAAGGTTTAGGATTACACCCGGTGCGCCTTTAACATAGGCCATCGTTTCACCCGTGTTTTTTTTGTATATAACGGTCATTCTTTTACGGTTGGAATCAAAGGGAATCTCCCATATTCTTTTTTGGGTGCGTTCTATTTGTTCCCGCCACGCACCGGCTTTTGCCGACATAACCAAGAGGGCACCTTCCGTAGGGTCGCCGGTGATTTCCCACATTCCGGTCCGGATGTTTTGGGGGATGCTTCTAAAGAAACCCCCTATACTGATACCACCCCGGGCTAAAGTTGCATTATTGCATAGGGCGGCCACTTTGGCAAAAAGCCTGACATCCTTTTGGTTTGTTCTTCCCTTGAACAATATATCTCCCTTTATGCTGTACCCTTCCCCGGTAACCTCGGCCGTCCTATCACCAACGAGCACCTTGCGAACGGTCATTTTGTTTTCCGTAAGCGTACCCGTTTTATCGGAACATATAATAGTCGCACACCCGAGGGTTTCCACGGCCTGGAGTTTTCGGATTATGGCGTTTCTCTTTATCATACGCTGAACACCTAAAGCCAGGGAGATTGTAACTATGGCCGGTAGCCCCTCCGGCACCGCGGCAACGGCCAGGCTAACCCCGGCCATAAACATATGCTGCCAAGAGGCACCCCTAGCTACCCCCAATACCACCACAACCGTGCAAACCAACAGACAAAAGGCAACAAGCCCCTTGCCCAGTTGCTCGAGTCTTTTCTGGAGAGGGGTTTGCTCCGGTTCAACTTCCTGAATCATCCCGGCAATACGACCCATTTCCGTGGCCATGCCGGTTGCCACAACAATGCCCTTTCCCCTACCCCTGGTAACCAGGGTACCCAAAAAGGCCATATTCCCCATATCACCGGGGGACAGTCGGCCATCCTTCAATGTGGAGGGACTCTTGACGGTGGGTGTTGATTCGCCGGTAAGTGCCGATTCTTCGATCGCTAGATTCATAGCCTCAACGATCCTCATATCCGCCGGAACCCTTACTCCGGCGTCCAAAATTACTAGGTCACCGGGAACGAGATCAAGGGCGGGGATTTTCTTTTTCACGCCGCGTCTGATTACTTTTGCCTCCGGGGAAGTCATCTGTTTTAGGGCCTCTAAGGATTTTTCAGCCTTAAATTCCTGAACGAGACCCAAAATAGCATTTAAAATTACGATGACAAGAATGGTAAGGGCATCTGCGTATTCGCCCAAGAGTCCGGAAATTATTGTCGCAGCTATCAATACCAGGACCATAAAATCCTTGAACTGCTCCAAAAGCATCTGCCATACAGAGGTAACTTGTACACCTGCAAGCCGGTTTTGCCCCACACGTGCTTCCCTTTTTTTAGCCTCTGCGTCCGTGAGACCACTTTCTATATTCGATTGTAATTTTTCAACGGTATCGCCTATCCCTAATGTATGCCACCTAGAAAACACAGCCACCACCCCTATTCCGCTAGCTATCAATAAATTTATTCAGGGGTTGGCCAAAAATGACTAAAATGTTATACTTTTTTATACACAGGAGGTGTGCACATGCCTTATGACGGCCTTGTTCTGTCAGCGGTGGTCCATGAATTAAAGCAAAAACTTACCGGTGGACGTGTGGAAAGGGTGTACCAACCCGAAAAAGAAAAAATCATTATCGCCATCTATAACAATAGAAAACGGTACCGTCTTCTACTGTCCGCCCATGCCGCCAACGCTCGTATCCACCTGACCAAAACACAGCACAAAAACCCTCCTTCACCTCCGCTGTTTTGTATGGTATTGCGCAAACATTTGGAAGGTGGGCGCATCACTAGTTTTGAACAGCCAAGATTAGAAAGGCTGCTCAGGATAATTGTCTCCACCAGTGACGAACTGGGACGCAATCGGGAGAAAATGCTCGTTGGCGAAATAATGGGAAGGCACAGCAACCTGATCCTCATCGACCCAACGGACAATATCATTGTGGACGGGATTAAACGCTACACGCACGCGGTTAGCCGACACCGGGAGGTTTATCCGGGTATTCCCTATATTCCACCGCCGAAACAGGATAAATTGAACCCCCTTACCACCGGTGAGGAGTCATTTAGAAGGGCTTGCCTCGCCCAACCTTGGGACAAAAAACTTCCCGAGGTCCTGTTTGCAATCCTTGAAGGATTTAGCCCCTTGACCTGCAAAGAGCTAGTCTACCGAACCGGGATTGATCTGGAGTTCCTGCTCGAATCCTGTGGGGATTACGAACTGCGCAAGCTGTGGGAATCAGTGCAGGCTGTCGTTCAGCCGGCCCGCAGGGGTAGGTTTCATACCACACTGGTAATAAAAAACGATGGTACGCCACTGGAATTCGCCGCCCTAGACCTAACGCATTACTTAGCAAAGGGGAAAAATTTTACCCACCGCCAAGAAGAAATGAGTCTGGTACTGGACAGGTTTTTTCGGCATAAGGAAAGCAGCAACCGGATCCGGCAGATACAGCAAAATTTCACCCAATTGCTAAATACACAAATAAAGCGTTTGAGGAAGAAGTTGAGGGAACAAAGGAAGGACTATGAAAAAGCCGAGGACGCGGAAAAATACCGGGAATGGGGCGAATTAATTTTTGCCAACCTACATTGGCTGAAAGGGGAAAAGGGCAGGCAAGAGATTGTCTTGGACAGCCTTTACACCCCGGGAGAGCAAGTTAAAATTGGTTTGGACCCCTCCCTTGAACCGGTCCGGAACGCCGAGAAATTTTTTAAACGATACCAAAAAGCCAAAACCACACGTCAGGTTTTGACTGAAAGGATGGCCCAGGCCAAACAGGAGCTGGATTACCTACAAAGTGTCGAGATTGCAACCCATGAGTCCAAAACCCTAGATGAATTGGAGGAAGTCCGGCAGGAACTTGCCGAGGGGGGCTATTTAAAAAAAGAGAAAAGAAAAGCCAAAAAGCGACTAGGCATACCTTCCCCGGCGAGTTTTGTTTCATCCGATGGTTTTACAGTCCTTCTTGGCAAAAACAACCGACAAAACGACTATTTGACCTTGAAGATTGCCGGGTCAGAGGACATTTGGCTTCATGCCAAGGATATCCCAGGAGCCCATGTTGTAATAAGGCGGAGGTCGCGGAACGAGGAAATCCCTAAAAGAACACTTGTGGAGGCGGCACAACTGGCTGCTTACAATAGCAAGGCCAGACTGTCGCAAAATGTTCCCGTGGACTACACCCTTAAAAAATTCGTGACCAAGCCCAAGGGCGGCAAACCTGGGATGGTTATTTACAGAAATCACAAGACACTGACGGTAGATCCGGCAAATACCATAGGGGGCTAAACCCCTCTACTCCCCGGTTTGGTTACCGGAACCCCGTCCCGGCAAAAGGGGCACACTTCCGGTTTATATGTGGCCGACGATGCATCCAAGGTCAACAGGGCTTCTTTTCTTACATCAAAGGAAACCCTACCACCACTGCGGTCGACAAGTATACCCACACCCACAACCTCCCCGCCAAACTGCCTCACCGTATCCATTGTTTCCACAACGGACCCCCCTGTTGTGACAACATCTTCCGCAACCAACACCCGCTCACCGGGTTCTATGGAAAAACCCCTACGAAAAGTCATATTGCCCTTTTCCCTTTCTGTAAACAGGGCCCGCACCCCGAGCCCACGGGCTAGCTCATAAGCCACTAAAATACCGCCCACCGCCGGGGCAACCACTGTCGATACGGAATTGCCCCCGAATCGACGGGCTAGCTCGCGGCAAAGCCTTTCCGTGTGGTTCGGATATTGTAAAACCTGTGCACACTGTATGTATTGACTGCTGTGCATTCCCGAAGTAAGCACAAAATGGCCTCGAAGTATAGCACCTGTTTCCACAAGAATTTCCTTTACTTCTTCCTCTGTTAAGGCCTTGTCTGTCGGCATCCTGCCCAACCCCCTTTTTATAATCCTGCCAGTTCCTTCCCGATAGTCTCCGCGGCCACCTTTGGCAACCCCGCGGCTGTAATGGGCCTACCTATTACCAGATAGGTTGAGCCCTCCCTAACTGCCTCCAAT
>CAZKPV010000035.1:10380-13772 GCA_964554735.1 uncultured Clostridia bacterium | reverse complement strand
GCGGCGGCGGGGCGCGGCGGTGGCGCGGCGGCGGGGCGCGGCGGTGGCGCGGCGGCGGGGCGCGGCGGTGGCGCGGCGGTAGCGGCGCAGAGGTAGCAGCGGCGAGGCGCGGCGGTAGCAGTGACGCGGCGGCGCGGGACGCGGCGGTGAAGCGCGGCGGTAGCGGTGGCGCGGGGCGCAGCGGTAGCAGCGGGGGCAGCAGTGGCGCGGCGGTAGCAGTGGCGCGGGGGGCGAGGGCGCGGGGGCGCGAGGGCGCGGGGGCGCGAGGGCGCGGGGGCGCGAGGGCGCGGGGGCGCGAGGGCGCGGCGTGACGATAAAGCGCTTTCGCAATTACCTACGCAAAATTTCCGCAAAATTTCCAGCAACCCCCCATTATCTTGGTTGCCGGGCAAAATTATTAATAATGCAAGAACTTTATGGTATAAACTGTAAAAGTAGCCCTTTTGATAAGTGTTTCGGCCTCATTTTTACGGAAAAGCCGCATGGCTGTGCAAAAATTCAAGTAATGTGTGGATTTCAAAAACCATTTCCCATTCCCTTCCATAAAATCAACACATTAATCGATTTTTTGCACAATAATTACCAACGCATTACAGCACGTCCAGTTTGTGGTACACATTAATTGAAAATCTGCACACCAGTACAAAGGAAAGGTACCAATACGGCGAACCAAGCCGCCAACAAGGCGCCGGCAAGCTACCAACACAGCCACCGACACGGTGCAAACGCGGCCGCCAACAAGGCACCGGTAGGCTACCAACACAGCCACCGACACAGTGCAAACGCGGCCGGATGACCCAAATGGCCACACCTTCCTACATTAAAATGGTGCCCCGCCCGCCTCAGTGGTGAACCGCGCGCATGGGGTCCTGGACGGCCAAGTTGACTACCTCGACAATTGGCCGATCAGACTGTCTACAACAAAAATTGCGCTAAAACCATGAAAATTACCCCGGGCAACTGGAACAAACCCGCTACCAGTATGGTAAATGGGTTTACCGCTATATGCAAATTAAACTGCCCAAGAAGAAAGTTGGCCAAAAAAAGCAGTAAGATACCTATGAAAACATACAAAATTATGCGGACAATAAATTTAAGGGGCTTTATAACAATAGTACCTATAAGGTAAAGACCAAATAACCCCAGGATGCCCATTAAAGTTACCTTCCATTCCATCATTAGCCCCCCCTACTCATCCAGAGTTTGTCCTACCTCTATTACATATATATATATTGGTATGCAAATTTATGCCACACCTGCACCCTTATTTAAAATACGGCCGGTAAATACCACCTTCAAGATCGCCGATGATTTTCCCGATGCTGGCACAGTTACCCGCTAAATATCCATCTCCCGCCGGCCTTCCAACGCCTTGTTCAAGGTTATGCCGTCCGTGTATTCCAGGTAAGCACCCACAGGCATACCATGTGCTATTCGGGTAACCTTTACCCCCAAGGGCTTAATTAACCTTGCCAAATACATGGCAGTGGCGTCACCTTCAATGCTTGGGTTTGTGGCTATAATGATTTCCTCCATATCCCTTGCCTTAATGCGGTCCAGCAGCTCCGCAATGCAAAGGTCATCCGGACCCACTCCCTCCATGGGGGAAATTGCCCCGTGGAGAACATGATAAACCCCGTTAAAATTGCGGGCTTTTTCTATTGCCAACACATCCCTTGCCTCTTCCACCACACAAATAATCCCATTCTTCCTTTTGTCATCCGAACAAATAAAACAGGGATCGATGTCGGTTAGGTTTCCACACACCGAGCAGCGTTTTATGTTTTCCCTGGCCCGAACAATGGCTTCGGCTAAAGCCCTCGCATCTTCAATGCCCGTATTTATCAAATGAAAGGCGAGCCTTTGGGCACTTTTAGGGCCTATTCCCGGCAATTTTACCAATTCCTCAACTAACCTTGCAATAGGTTCCGCAAAGCGGTGCACTCAATCAATCCTCCCCTAAAACAACCCCGGTATGTTCATGCCACCGGTGAGTTTACCCATCTCCGATGAAACCATCTCTTGCGACTTGCGTAAAGCTTCATTGACGGCGGCCAATATTAAATCCTGAAGCATTTCCACATCTTCCGGGTCTACCGCCTCAGGTTTGATCTCAAGGGATAAAATTTCCTGTTTCCCGTTGGCAACCACCCTTACCACGCCGCCACCTACAGTGCTTTCAACCCGGCGTTCACCTAGTTCCTCCTGAAGTCTGGCCATCTCCACCTGCATCTTTTGAACCTGTTTCATCATTTTTCCCATATTTCCCCTCATCATTGGAAAACACGTCCCCTTTCTTCCTGCTGTCTGCAATCTCCTCGCCCTTGAACATTTTTATAGCCTGGCTAAACATACCCCCGTGAGTGTTTGGGGTGGTTTTAAGAGGAGGCTTGGCCTTTGTCCACAAACCCTCCCTTGCCCGAGAATCCACCCTCACTGGCGCGCCTGTTTTTTCAGGCCCACTGGGCCTTTCCGGCCCGCCAGCCCCTTGCAGCGCGCCTGTTTTTTCGGGCCCACTGGGCCTTTCCGGCCCGCCAACCCCTTGCGGCGTGCCCGCTTTTTTTGGCGAACCTGTCTTTGCTCGTGATCCTGCCTTTGCCCGCCAATCCGCCTTTTTAGGCGAACCGAGCCCTTTTGCCCCAACCGGCCCCTTTTCACAAATGATTTTTATCCGCCTGCCAAGCAATTTGCCAATAGCTTCCTCAATAACTTCCCTATTGGTACTCTTTTCCACTACCTGAACCAAAAACGGTTTTTCAAACACTATATGAACAGTGTTGTGCTGAACCCGCGTAGGTACACCCTCTCTGAGCCCCGTATAGGCCGTTAGGCTGTCTTTTTTAATCCCATCCAACAAGAAAGCCCATGCCCTTCGCAGTTGCCCCAATTCATCCTCTGTCGACGGGGCCTTTTCCCTGCCCGGCAAATCATCTCCCGGAGGTTCCCCGGGCGGCGTCTTTGCCTGATAGGACGACCTTCCCCCACTGGTCGCACCGCCGGTCGCACCGCCGGTCGCACCGCCGGCCGCTCCACTGGCCGCCCCACTGGTCGCACCGCCGGTCGCACCGCCGGTCGCCCCACTGGCCGCCCCACTGGCCGCCCCACTGGCCGCCCCACTGGCCGCCCCGCCGGTCGCACCGGCCCCTTTCACCTGAACGGAGGCCTTGGCCGGGCTGTCCTCCCCCACCCCTACTTTTATGCCGCGAGTTGACGTATCCCCAACTGGTATGGTTTTTGCCCGCCTAAGACCACTCAATGCTTCCTCCAAAGCGGCCAAACGAGTTGTTAACGTAGATATTTCGTCAGGTGAAGCCGTGGGGCTACTTTCCCCGTGAACAGTTTTAATCAAGGCGACTTCCAAAACCAAACGTTGCCTGCTACTCCACCTCATG
>CAZKPV010000035.1:1462-10370 GCA_964554735.1 uncultured Clostridia bacterium | reverse complement strand
AAAGGTCCCCAATCACAAACAAACCGGCAAGCTCATGTAAGCATTCTATATTATAACCCGGGGGAAGTATTTCCTTGTCCCCCGGCGATACTTTTAATAACATTATTAGCCTTAGGTAGCCGGCAAATTCACCGGCAAAAAGACGCAGGTCCTTGCCGTGATTTACAAGCTCGTCCACCACACGAAGCATAGCCGGCAAATCGCCGTCAATAATGTAACGCGTTAAATTTTCCATCATCTCTTCATGTACCGTTCCCAGCACATTGTGGAGATCCCCAATTTTTATTTCCGACCCGCTAAAGGCCGCACATTGGTCTAGAATGCTTAAGGCATCACGGAGACTCCCATCAGCGACCCGGGCCATGAGTGAAAAAGCACTTTCCCCGACAACCAAATTCTCCGCCGCCGCGACTTCCTTGAGCCTTTCTATAATGTCCGGTGGCTGAATCATGCGAAAATCGAAACGCTGGCAACGCGACAAAATCGTCAACGGAAGCTTGTGCGGTTCGGTGGTGGCGAGGATAAATATCACATGCGAGGGCGGCTCCTCCAAAGTTTTGAGAAGGGCATTGAAGGCCTCATTGGTCAACATATGCACTTCATCAATAATGTAAACCTTGTACCTGCCCAAAGTGGGTGCATATTTTACCTTTTCACGCAAATCCCTGATCTCTTCTATTCCCCGGTTGGAAGCGGCATCAATTTCGATTACATCAACCGATGACCCATCGTCAATAACGGTGCAGTTAGCACAGCTATTGCAGGGTTCACCATCCCTACCTTCCTCGCAATTTAAGGCTTTGGCGAATATCTTGGCCGTACTGGTCTTCCCCGTTCCCCGAGGGCCACAAAAAAGGTAAGCATGGGCCACCCGGCTCGCTTTGACAGCATTCCTTAGCGTACGCGCCACGTGATCCTGACCAACTATTTCACCAAAAACCTGTGGTCTCCATTGCCTGTAAAAAGCACGGTAAGCCATAATATTCACCCCACTGCCTTATATTCTCGCCCACCTAACTTTATCCTTTTAAAAACAAAAGACTGTCTGTTTATAGACAGCCTAAAATTTCTAAAGCCGTGCACCTAACGTCGAACTACGACTTCCAGGCGATACTGCCGCAGGTAACTCGGACCAGGCACCCTTGCGGCACCCGGGGATTATTCCTTAGTGCTGCTTCCGCCAAGACCTGACACGGTTCAGAAGTCCCCGCTGCACAAGACCCGGTCTTCAACGCCCCTTACGGCGGCCGGACCCTACAAGCCGCGCCCTTCGAAAGGAATTCAACCCTGCTATAGCGGGTTGCAGGTTACAGGGCACCGCTACCTCCCCATCTAGCACGGCAAAATTAACAATAATACTGGCGGAGAGAGTGGGATTTGAACCCACGAGACGGGATCAGCCCGCCTACTCGCTTTCCAGGCGAGCGCCTTCGACCAGGCTCGGCCATCTCTCCACATACCGCAAAAATAATTATACATTCATTTGGGGCCAAATGCAAGGGGTTTTGCTGTGGTTGGCAATTAGGGAATAAATCCGCCGTAAGAATTGCGTATATTTTCTATCCTCTTTGCCGCCGAGGGGTGAGAGTAACTGAACCATTCTACAAATGGAGCCGGGGCAAGATCAGACAAATTCTTCAATGCCAGACTTTGTTGTAGTGATATCGCTCCATTTGGATTGCCGGTCAACTCTACCGCCATACTGTCGGCTTCATACTCCATACCCCGGGAGAAACTATTGGTCACGGGGTTTCCGATAAAGGAAATCAGCAGGAAAAACAGGAGCACCATTGCCCAGGCGTGCGGGGGAAAGGGCACAGATGAAAATGGAGGTGGAACTGCCACCCTCAACACCAAAAACAAAAGCCCCCAAAGCACAAGATTTCCCAAAGCACCCCACATTAGGCCCTTCGCTATATGGCCCTTGCTCCAATGGGCCATTTCATGGGCTATTACCGCCTCAACCTCCTCGGGGGTGTAGTCATTGAGTAGGGTATCATAGAGGACTATACGTTTCGTTCCGCCCAGACCGGCAAAGTAGGCGTTGGCCTTGGTGGTACGTTGGCTGGCATCCATGACAAGCACTTCTTTTATCGGGAGGTTGGCTTTTCGGGACAAGTCATCCACCATAGCAAGCACCGCCGGATCGTCTACAGGTTCAAACTCGTTATAAAGGGGTGCTATGAGCACCGGCCACAGGAAGGTCTGCACCACTAGGGTAGCGGACACGAAAACCGCACCGGCCAACCACCAAAAGCCCGGCCACCTATTTATGGCCCAGAAAAGAAGGATAACCCCAACCGCCGCCAATACAAAATTCAGCCCGGCTCCCTTAAAATAATCCAACCACCAACCGCCTAGAGTCTGTGTTGAAAACCCCCATTTGTGCTGCCAATAGTAACTGTTAAAAAACGAAAACGGAAGATTTATTACCCGCAAAGATACCCACAAGGCGGCAAAAAAGAGCAAAATGCTCCCCCAGTAATTGCCGCCGGAAAGATGTTGGGCCCACCGCGAAAGCTGCAAGGCCATACCGCCAAAAACAAGCCAGGCCAGGAAAGTGGCTTGAGCGATAAAGCTGCCAACGGACACAAGTCGCAAAGTGAGATTGTACTGACGGCCCCGGGCTAGCTGTTCCGGGCTAAAATATTGTAAAGCCTCACCGGACACCCGTCCGGGGAAAATGCTAAACCACAAATACAGCAAGGCGAAAATACCCGCCAAAACAATCAAAGGTGTAAAAACCATATTAAATTTCGTGTCCAAATCCGCCACCCCTCCCCTACTATACCGCCGCCGCTATCGCCGCCGCAAACTCCGCCATCGCCACCGAAGCTGCCACCGGCATAGCTGGCCCCTCCCCGGCCGTCGCCTTATAATCTTACTGTAAAAACACACCCTTTATGCAACTAGCGATAAATGGCGTGACGGATTGCATCTAGCGGGTGGTGTAGAAACATTCTTGGGCCCACGTACCGCATTACCTTTCTCACCCTCTCCCGCATATCGGGTTTGTAGCAGTGGACGGAGCATCTGCCACAGGAGGTCTTGTCTTCACCAAACTTGCACATATCAAGCCTCTTGCGCGCATAAGCAAGCAGTTCACGACAATCCGAACACAGACCTTTGCCGTTGCCATGATTATGCTTACAATACAAAAGGATCATTTTTTCTATAATTTCCTTTTCCCATTTAATTCTGCCGTTTTTTGATTTCAACAATATCGCCCCGATTATTACGCTATTTGATTGGAATGGAATTATCACAGATTCCTACTTAAATTTACATGGGCCTCCCTAATGCCACTCTCCTGCCGGGCATTTGAGATCACCAGCCTGCTTGAAAACAATATACCTAAAAAAGCCACGCCCGCCGCCAAAGCAAAGGCACCGGTAAAGGAACCAGTAATTTCCTTAACAAAACCGGCCAATGCAGGTCCCAACACTTGCCCGAGCCCAAATACGAAGGTCACGAAACCTAAAACCGCCGGGGCGTGTCCGTCATTACTCATGTCCCCGCAACAAGAGGCTACCAGCCCGGGTACACTCCAGGCAGTCAACCCGTATAGAATTGCCGGCAACCAAAGAAACAGTGCCCCCGAAAATCCCGCCTGAAGCAGGAGATAACAGCCTGTTTGGATTGAAAAAACTGCCACCAACATGGACCGCCGCCCGAGACGATCTGAGAGCATCCCCCACATCAAACCGCTTCCAATGCTAATGATACCGACTGTACTCCAGATGTGGCCGGCTAAACCCTGTGCACAGCCCAGCTCCTCCACCATAAAGGTAACCAGGTAGGTGGCGGCTATTATATAGGAGAAGCCAAAGCAGAAATACAAGGCCGCGAGGGGAAATACCCCTTTCATTTTTATAACATCGGCAATACCGGGGGCCTTCACTTTGGCTTCGCGTTGGGCACCCTCCGCCCGACCAACCGCTTGAAAGTTGCCCCCGTTTGCAAGCGAGCCCTCCACACCTATGGGGCCGAGCCCCTTTTCCGATGGGTGATTGCGTACAACAAACCAAGATATAGCGGCGATTATGATGACAAAGGCACCGAGGGCAAACCAGTTGTACCTCCAACCCGCCTCAAGGAAAATGGAATCTATCAAGGGAACGGACCAGCCGGTAATGGCGATGGCCAGACCCGAGCCACCAACCAAAAAGCCCATGGCCATTCCCCTTCTCCTAGTGGTAAACCAGGCCGCCGCAAGCCCTATCATGGCAATATTGGCCCCGGCGCTTCCCACACCGGTCAAAAACCTGGCAACGGTGGCGGAGTAAAAGTCATTAACCAACCCAGTGGCAACCATGGTCAGACCAATCCACAGCAAGCCGGCGACCACAATTTTTCGGGGGCTAAACCGACTTGCCAAAAAACCGACACCCAGGGCACTGATAAAATAGCCGAACATATTTGCCGAAGCCATAAAACCCGTTTGGTCATGGCTCAGCCCCAATCCCGGCTGCATGGACGGCAAAATCATGCCAAAAGCAAGGCGGCCCAGCCCAAGAGCACAGCACACAACCAAAATACCTATAACCAATATGGCCCAACCATAATGTAACCCACCGCGTTTTACACCTTCGCCGCCTGGCATCATACTTATTATCTCCCCCGACTGAGGATTATCTTCATTTTTATCTATTTTAATAGTATAAACCCGGATAAAATATTTGGCAAACCTATTATTTCTGAAGTCACCCTTGGGGATTTTTGAGTGGAATTGAAGGTAATGATACCGGTAGGGTGTGAAAACAACCTCGCGATGCAATTTTGAACAAAAATCCACTGTAGATCAGATATTTCCTCCCTAATTATCTTCATACAGTTTTTGGCCGAAACTCCACTGGCCAGTTAGAGTGCAAAATTCACTTACGTAATATGTTTTCCCCCAACCGATTACCTTATCATCGGAAGAAAAAAGTTTTTGGTCAATCCTCAACAAAGGCTTATTATCCCCAATCTTTAACAATTGGCCCAGTTCACCCCTCGATATCTCAGCACTGATCTTTAGCTCCTTTTTAATAGAAAACAACATCTTCTTTTTACCGACTAATTCAGGAAATGTAGCATACTTGATCTCCCTCTCAACAAGCGGGATTCCTTTTTCATAGGGCAGGTATTTAACATCATATGCAACGGGGATATCCTTGTCCTCCAGGATAAGCAGCCTTTTAATTATAACTACATATTTATCCTTAGGGATCCTGAGTTCATATAAAATCTTTAGATCAGGAAGGGCAACATTGACCTCAAGCAGTCTGCTGCTGTAAATGGGGCTATCCGTATCGCCTAACTCATTGAAATTCAAAATGTATTTGTTTGTAACAGGCTCGCGAATAAAGTATCCCTTGCCGGTAACAGAATGTACGTACCCTTCTTGCTCAAGAAGGGACAGGCTCCGCCTAACTGTTACCCTACTAATGCCATATTTCCTGGCCAGTTCATTTTCAGAAGGTAAGGCATCGCCCGTTTCTAAAATGCCCTGTTGAATTTTATCTTTCAGCTCATTTAGTAACTTCACGTAAAGAGGTTCACCCATATTACTTCCCAACCCAATCTAAACATACTTTGACAGCTTCTGATGGATCCGCTAAATACATATCCGCCCCAACGAAACCCGCACCTCTCATTATTGCCCCACCACCAAGTATTATCTTAACCTTGTTCCTTAGCCCGGCCTCTTTTATTGCTTCAACTGTTTCCTTCATGCTTTCCAAGGATAGGGTCATTAAACCACTGATCCCAACGATGTGTGGTACAAACCTATCAATATAATCAACAAAGGTTTGCGGGGAAACATCAACACCCAAATCTAAAACCTCGAATCCGGCTGCCCCCATCCTGCTGTAAAACACATTCTTGCCGATATCATGTAAATCCCCTTTGGCGGTCCCAAGCAATAACCTACCGGCGGTTTGTTTTTTATCCTTTAGAAGGGTGGGGGACATACCGTTAATGCTTAGTGCATTTTTAAGTACAATTCCAGCCATAATTAAATCGGCAATGAAATAATCCCCTTTTTCGTAAAGCCTCCCCACCTTTTCTACACCTATTTGCATTTGTTTTAAGATAAATAAAGGCTTTAACCCCTCGGCCAACCCTCTTTCAACTAGCCACAACACTGTCCTTTCATCTAGCTCCGCTACCGCATTAATTAACCTATCCCCCACTTCCTGCTTCCCGCCATCACAAAAAAGCATCTAAATTACCTCCACAATAAACAACAATATAAAGCAACATGATTGTTATATTTTGTGTAAACATAGGTGCAGGAGTCCCAGACCCCCGCACCCATTATAAATGACATTTAAACAGGAGAACAGTTATTTATCAATTAAACCCAATGGCAATACGGCTATTACCAAAAAAGCATGGAGTACACAAATTCATTTACAAACGCGTCAATCACATCCGGATCCTCCATCCCGAATATCTCTCTTGCTATCCTTTCCAAAACAAGCCGGTTTAAGGTTTCTTTTTCCACGGATTTTGGCCCCCTTCCTACTTATATACACCATATTCATTTGCACAGTCCAATGCAGCCTTTAAATTTTCTGGCTTGGCATCAATGGGCCCGCACAGAGGCGTCCCCGGCGTCAAGAAATATCCACCATCATATGCCAAATCATCAATCAGCCTCTTAACCATGTCAACACAATCCTCTTTCGTACCATGGTACAAGACATTAGTATCCAACCCACCCGCTATTGCCATGGTCTTTCCTAGCTTTTCCTTAACAGGTTTCATGTCCTTAACCTCGAAAATACCCGCCACACCGGTCTTCGGTAGATCCTGTAGATACTCGTAAAGGTGACTGTAGTCGACTTCGAATTCAAACATTATATTGTGTCCCTGAGCCACAATACCCTCGGTAAGTAACTTAAAGGACGGCCAATAAGTTTTCTCAAAATCTCTGGGACTCAAAAAGGTCGGTAAATGCATAGGACAAAAATAGGTTTTGTATTCAACAGGCTTCCTTAAAGCAGTGTATTTAAGGATGCCATCAACCAAAGCGAGACCCGCGTCACGAACCTCCTCCGGCCTTGCCTTTATGTCCCTGATTATACTAAAACTGCGTAGATAGTCAAATAAATAATCAACCGGGTTGAAGAAGAGTTGGTTATCCTGTAAAAGGGCCACACCTGTTTCCTGTTCAAACCTTGCACAATAATCTCCCAATTTGTCAAGTTCACTAAAAAATTCTTTGAGCTTAAGATATTTTTTCTCCGGATCTTTCATTGCCAGTGTTTTAAACCTTCGCGGAAAAACAGTTTCCAACAAGTAATCAAATGGATCCTTAATAAATTCCGGATACTCATCTGCGTCCATAATTTCCATGAGTTTAGGGTTAATCTGTTTGATGCAATCATCGCTAACAGTAAACATACCCCCGCCCAATATTTCCATTATTCCTTTCTGCAATACGTTGTTCGGAAGATAAGGGAAGTAGTTGCAGTCATACTGCAAGTCCTCCGCCGCCTTCACACTAACCTCCAAAGCCTGATCGTATGTTTTAATATCTTTTAATTCAACCCCGGCATAATGAGGAATATAGGTTTCAGCCGCAAGAAAGATTGGCACTTTGTCAGGGATTTCACGCCGAAAAGTCTTTGCAATTCTTTGTCTCCTAAGATTTAATGCATCAGATATGCTGCTATTCATAATTGCCCTCCTTTTTAATACTAACTAGCCGAGATTCAAAATAATCACAACAACAAATAATGCTACTGAATTAAAACACCTCGGGCCTTTATACCCATGAGCGGCATATCTCAACGCCTTTAGCAGCATTTACGGTAAAGGCATCTGCCCCAATTGTTTCACAATATTCCTTCGTAACCGGGGTTCCGCCTATGATTATTTTTACCCTGTCCCGTATTCCCGCTTCAACGAAGGCATCCACTGTATTCTTCATGGAATCCATTGCTAGGGTAAGCAACCCACTTATACCAAGAATGTCGGCATCGTGCTCCTTCACTTTTTCAACAAACGTTTCAGGTGAAATATCAACGCCAAGATCATAGACCTCAAAACCGCCGGCATCCGCCATGTTTTTAAAAATGTTTTTCCCAACATCATGTAGATCGCCCTTGGCGGTACCAAGAACGATTTTGCCTATCCTTGAGGTGCTTTGGCCCGCCATTATGGGCTTCAAAGTGTCAAATGCCTCGTGTAACAGCTCGCCGGCAAAGATCAGGTCACCAATGAAGTACTCGCCTTTTTCAAAATAATCGCCTACGATAGTCATTCCCTGCTGACATGCACTAATCGCAGTGTTAACCTCCTCCCCATCGGGATTTTGTGCAATAAACTCTTTCAACAGTTTCTTTACTTTTGCTTCATCCAATTTTCCGACAGCTTGTGTTAATTCTTGTAAATCTGTCATAGAAATACCTCCTTTATTCTATAAAATAACTAGTTGCCCTCCGCGAGGCAGGTATTTAATGCCCTATTTCATTCCTCCTATAGGCATTGGTGAAGGTCCTGCACAACCTGTCCCTCCCAAGGATGGCTTCTACCGCCAACAAAGTCCCGATCAGACTTTTATCACAAGGGTCCAGTATAGCCGAATCCATCCCTACATACATAGCGATTGCTAGAAAACTCCGGTTGAACAATCCTCTAAGAGGCAGACCAAAAGAAACATTACTCAAACCCGAGGTTATTTTAAGAGTCGGGTATAATTTCTTTACGGCACTGACTGTTTCGAAGAAATTCAATGCCGTTTGATTGTCCGCCGAAAGTGCCATAACAAGGGGATCAATGTGAATCCTCGAAGGCTCAATATCATACTTCTGTGCTTTTTCCACTAGGATTTGTGTTATTTCTATCTTTTTCTGAGCCCTCGAGGGGATTCCAATGTCGTCACAAGTTAGGGCAATAACTTGCCAGTCTGTCC
>CAZKPV010000035.1:347-1452 GCA_964554735.1 uncultured Clostridia bacterium | reverse complement strand
GTAAATAACATCGCATTTGTCCCCCTCATCAGAAACAGAATTTACTATTCCCGGGCGTTTCGCATTACCCAAAACCTCTCCAAGAACCCTTGGATGGGGACTGTCAATGCACAAGGGTGTGTCAACCGAACTCTGAACAATATCCATTAACCACAACAAAACCTTTACCTCATCATCTGGCGATGTACCGGCACAGACATCAAGGTAATGTGCACCAGCTTCAGACTGCCGAATGGCAAGATCACGAATATACATTTCATCCCTTTCAGCAATTGCTTTTTTAACCCTTGGGATAGATCCATTAATTTTTTCACCAATAACAATCAACCGTATCTTCCCCCCCCTTCTTTTACAAGATATAGTTACAAAAAAACATAACAGTGCTTTGGTGCCCAAAATATCGCCACAATCTAGAATTGCAGTGGTTGAGTTTAGCTACCGCCGCAAGGTTAGGCTATGCATATATTGGGACGGGTAACTAACCAGACAATTGTATGTACCGTATATGTACGATTATGTTAGTTAATTACACCGGCACCGCGGTTACAACCTGTTAATACAGGTATTACTGCATACTATAAATTAAATTTAAATAAATGTCAACACCGTGTAGTTATTCTATGATAGTGTCATGTTGAATTTATCTCACGAGACTGTTCGCAAATTTTATATATCACTCCAATATCGGGGATCTTGCACTAACAAGACAGGATTTGAGAGAGGCAACCTACCCAACAAAGGAATGCAGGGAGAGATGAAGCCGACTTTGGTTACCAAAACTGCAAGCACGGACTCCGGTTGCAATTACGCTAGCCGTTAGCCAGTAAAAAATCGCTTCTGAGATCTTTGGGTTGGATCCCTTTTGTGTGTATACTGAACTGCTCGCGGTTAAAATGCAACACTGCCTAACCGGAACCACGATTTATGGAACCCTTAGGGAAGGTACCCAGGGAGGAACTTTTAGTGGAGCCCTTGGGGATTTTTATGCAGAATTGCCGGCAAGGACACCGGAAAAATGTGCAAACATCTCTTCAACGCATTTTTGAGCAAAATTGCAAGTATTGCGAGTTTTTCCTGGAAGGGACAGGTAAATGGCGGCTTTTTA
>CAZKPV010000035.1:0-337 GCA_964554735.1 uncultured Clostridia bacterium | reverse complement strand
TTACTATCATTAGTTGAAAAATTGCTCAGTCCGCGAGAGAAAGATCGGGGAATAGAAAGTTTAACACGACTCACGGGAGGAAATCCTTTACAATTGCCGTGGTTAAGTGATAAAATACGGTTGTGAAAACGATCACAAAGGATGAAAGGAGAAAAGCAATTGTTTAAGGATGAAAATGTTTTTTTGAAAGACATGTCATGGCCCGAGATTGAAAAAAGGCTACAAAATACGGACATAGCAATTATACCTACAGGGCAAATTGAGCAACATGGTCACCACCTTCCGCTGGACGTAGACAACTACATTTGTACGGGCATTGCGAAAAGAATTGCGCAGG
>CAZKPV010000034.1:731-14110 GCA_964554735.1 uncultured Clostridia bacterium | reverse complement strand
AGTTATTAGCAAAATAGTCAAACTTATGGGTCTGGTTACAAAAACACTCCAGTTACCCTGACTTAGGAGTAGGGATGTTCTTAGGTTTTGTTCAATCATCGGGCCTAAAACAATCCCCAATACTATGGGAACAATAGGTATATCAATTTTTGTTACTAGGTATCCAATCATCCCAAACGCAACCATAACTATTATGTCAAACATACTGTTATTAACGGCGTATGACCCCACCACACATAAAACAACTATTATCGGTAACAGTACGGTTAAGGGTATTTTTAATATTTTCACAAACATTTTTGCGCCGAGCAATCCTACGAACAGTAGGGCCGCATTGGCTAAGAATAAGCTAATATACATTCCCGTAACTACTTCACCGTGTAACTGGAAGAGCATAGGCCCCGGCGACAAGTCATGCATCATCAGGGCACCTAATATGATGGCAACCGCGGCATCACCTGGTATACCCAAAGTTAAAAGAGGGATAAGTGCCCCACCTGTAACGGCATTATTTGCCGACTCGGATGCGGCTATTCCCTTACTGTATCCGGTTCCAAACTTTTCTTTTTCTTTTGAAATCCTTTGGGTTGTATCGTAAGACATGAAGGCCGCTATCGGTCCCCCCGCACCTGGTAAGGCACCTACAAACGTTCCGATAACTGACCCACGCAACATAGTGCCTATGTTCTCCTTGAGCTCCGCAAAACTGGGTATAATATTTTTTATGGCCTGGGTTTTCCGGTATCCACGATGCCCTTTTCCTACCTGTAGCAGTACCTCCCGGAAACCAAACAGACCCACCATCATCGGAACAAAGGAAAAACCTGTCAGCAGGTTTATGTTCCCGTAGGTAAACCTCGGGGTGCTGTCAATTGGATCCATGCCGATTACGGTAACGAACAACCCTATTGCCGCCGCAATTACACCCTTGTACAGAGATTTTCCGGTAATCCCGGCTATAATACTTAAACCAAACACTCCTACCGCAAAAAATTCGGGAGGGCCAAATTTCAAGGCCATTCTGCCAAGAAAAGGTGCTATTGCTATAAGGAAAAACACTGAAATTGTTCCGCCAATAAAGGATGCGATCGTTGCAAAACCTATAGCCTTCCCGGCCTCGCCCTTTTTCGCCATTTCATAGCCTTCGATAGCGGTCATCATGGCCGAGGGGGTACCGGGAATATTAATCAAGATTGCAGGTATGGCCCCGCCATAGACGGCACCACAGTAAAGACCCATGAGCATGCCCAAACCCATGGTTGGTTCAAATACATAGGTTAGGGGAAGTAATATAGCTATACCCATTGGTGCCGTTAACCCCGGCATGGCACCAAAACATATCCCCAGTACAACACCAGAAAAGATAACTAAAAGGTAGGCCGGGTCGAAAATAGTACTCATAAATATAGTTGATAATTCAGCCAATGTTTTTACCCCCCAAACCAGAAGCCGATTGGTAATACCACTTCAAACAAATAGGTGAATACGGCCTGTATGGAAAATGTTATCAGTAATGAAATCACCAGTGATTTCAGGAAGGTGCCCGCCTTCAGTAACCTCATTACCACAATCAGGAAAAGGGCAGTCGACATCAAGAATCCTGCGTACTCCAAAAGGACTACATAAGCGATGGTGCTAAACAGGACTGCCATTATCATAGATTTATTTTCTGTCTCTGTTTTTTCCGTGGTCTCCCCGTTTTTTCGCAAAAAAGGCTCAGCCACTATTCTTAAACTCAGCACAAATAGGATTGCACCTAGCATAATGGGGAAAAAGGTGGGTGACAGCGTCCCTGGGTGATCTATAAACGGCATGGACACGGACTGTTGTATAATTAATACACTAACTAGACACAGGAGGCCCCCTCCAATAAACCCTTTTTCCCTCCAAACTCCTTTTTGCATAATTACCACCTGTTTCAAAGTTTATTTTTATCCACAATTTTAAGCCGACTACTCTATATAAGCACCTTTCATCGGGGATGTAACCAGACGGCTAAACAAACCCAACACACCTCTGTGTTCATCAACCTTTGGAACCCATTTTTGCTTTCGTCTCAAAAGAGTGTTTTCAATTTCTTCGGATTTTTTTTCGACTCCGTTTACACCGACTATTTCTAAATGCCGATTGGGAATGTCGATACTGATCAGGTCGTCTTCCTCAATTAAAGCAATCGGCCCCCCTACCGCCGCTTCCGGTGAAACATGACCAACGGCAGGCCCCCTTGTAGCCCCTGAAAACCGCCCATCAGTAATTAATGCCGTAGTTGACACTAGATCCGGATTTGTGTAAATAGCCTCCGTTGTACGGAGCATTTCGGGCATACCTGACCCCCTAGGACCCTCGTAACGAATGATCAGTATATCGCCCGGTTTGATTTTACCGTTTAATATGGCATCGACACATTCTTCCTCGGAATCGAATGGCCTCGCTTTGCCAACATGTCGGTGCATATCGGGATCAACTGCCGAGTGTTTTACCACAGCCCCCTCCGGGGCAAGATTCCCAACTAGCACCGCCACACCTCCTCCGGGGTTACAAGGATCGTCTACTGTGTGAATTATGTCTTTTTTTTCAAGCCCATAGTTTGAAAGGTAGCCATCCGCCTTCTCAAAATAGCCGATTCTATCCAGATCGGCTAGATTATCCCCTAGTGTTTTTCCGGTGACGGTCAATACATCAAGATTTAAAAATCCACTT
This sequence comes from uncultured Clostridia bacterium, assembly GCA_964554735.1. Lineage (GTDB taxonomy): Bacteria > Bacillota > Desulfotomaculia > Desulfotomaculales > CAZKPV01 > CAZKPV01. Next base: position 11,410 of record CAZKPV010000034.1, on the reverse strand, counting down.
ATTTCTTTCATAACAGCCGGCACACCGCCGGCATGACGGAACACCTCCGTCGGCCACTTGCCGCTCGTTTTTAGACTCACCAATACCGGTATTCTCCTATGGATCTCATCGAAAAGCCCGGGGGTCAAATTTATCCCTAATTCGTGGGCTATGGCCGGTAAATGAATCATGGCATTTGTTGAACCGGATATCGCCGCATGAACCATAATGGCATTTTCGAATGTCTCCAAAGTAAGTATCTTGCTGGGGATAATGTTTTTACCCACCAAATCTAGCACCCTTTTACCCGCTTCGTAGGCAAACTGACCAACCCTCATCATATGTGCCGGTAGCAGTGCGCTACCGGGTAACGCCATACCAAGGGCCTCCGACATAATCTGCATTGTGCTTGCAGTACCCATGAACTGGCAGGCACCACAACTTGGACAAACTTCGTTTTGGTAATTTATTAACTCATCCTCCGTCATTACGCCCTTGGCAACACGATCCCCATACCCATAAAGTATCTCGGAGGAGATGTGTCGTGGGCCTGATGCCATCGCCCCACCGGGCACATGAATTGCCGGCATATCAAGACGGGCCATTGCCTTCAGATGGGCCGGTATAGATTTATCACAACTCGATATTGTCACAACCCCATCCCAAATTCCCGACCTCACATGTACCTCCACCATGGCCGCCATTATTTCCCTTGATAGCAATGAGTAATTCATACCATCATGGGCCATGGCAATCCCGTCACAAATATCTGTGACTGTATACAACCCGGGTTTCCCCTGGCTCACATAAACTCCGCGCGAGACCATATCCGATAACTTGTTCAGGTGAACACTCCCAGGATGGCTGTCACCGTGCGCACTTTCGATCAATATTTGTGGTTTTTCGAGCTCATCAACCATCCAATTGGTTCCCAATCTCAAGCCATCTCCCTGGGCATTTACTTTTCTAAGTTCTTGGCTACGCACCCCAACCCACTTCCCTTCAAAATTCACCCACAATGGTACATGGTCCACTGTCGACCCCTTCAACTAACAGCGGGAGGGCTGTAACCTTGCCTAAGCCATCCAACTCCTGGTTTAAGTTGACATCCTCGATTAGGAGTATGGCCCTCTTATCCTTACGCCCGCAACCCAGTATAAGCTGGTGAAACTGAATACCCTCAGATATATGTGTCGCCGAGGTCGCCGATACAAGGTCCATCCCAATGGCCCTCAGATGCGGGGAATTCTCCATGAGATATGTCGCCGCGGAAGGGTGAAACCCCGGATTTTTCCCTTTATAACGTGCCGGGTCGATTTCACGTAATTTACCAAAGCCGGTTCTAATTAACAGTAAATCCGCATTTTCGAAATTAGCTGACAACCCCTCCAAATCCGACCCGGTAATTAACTCCCCATCCCCCTTGGGTAGATCAATGACAACAGGCGAGTGAAAGATAAAATTATTCACCGGCAAGTCGGCGATACGTGCCCCATCTGGGTTAAAGTGCCTTGGTGCATCGATATGTGTACCGTTGTGGTTGGCGGTTTCGACTATATATTGGTCATAAAGATCCCCATTTTCATGGGAAGACCGCACCTTGATCCTAACCGGAGGGTTATCCCCAAATACAGGCATATCTTCCGTTAGCGGAAACGACAGCAATTTATACATCTTTTCACCTCATAACGCCTTGATTATACTTCCGAGATGCTTGCCGGCCCTTGCCGTACAAGTTTCCGGGTCTTCCAAACCATACCAATAGGAAAGGGCCATTCCCTTGAAGGGGTTGATATATTCGTAAACCAAGGGGCCACTAAACCCAAGACCGGCGGCCCTGTTTATTAGTTTTTCCCAATCAATATCACCGTCATCTGTATCGGTCCAGCTAAACTGGTGCTCAATTTGTTTACCTATATTTCCCTCGGCCCTTTCCTCTTCAACCTTCTTAACATTTTTTATGTGTATCATATAGATATCTCCCGCTAACTTGTCCATTTCTTGCTCTATCTCCGCCATACCCATACCCGCGAAATACAGATTTACGGGATCCAGCACAATGCCGACGGCCTCGGAGCCCAAAGCCTCTTTAAGCCGCAGACAAGAGCCGGCATCAGGTGTTACCGTGCCTTCATAGGTTTCCACCTCAATGACTATACCCTTTGATTCAGCGTAGGGTACAACTTGCTTTAGTAGTTTAATATGGTTGTCGAAGGCCTTATCCATGGACAGGCTTTCGTTTGGGGTAGGATTAGTTGTGTTTCCAATAGTTCGGACCCCCGGGCATTGTAACTCCGCCGCTAAATCTATATATTTTTTTACCATTCTAACTGCACTTTTCTGTAGATCGGGATCCGACATAGTCAACGGTACATAACTGGATATGGTTGTCATTTTAATATTGTGTTCGGCCAATGCCTGTTTTAAATCGTCCTTTGCCGCATCCGATAACAATGTAGGATTAAGCATGTCGTATCCAAAAGTTTTATGGCTATCCTCAGTAATCATTAATGAATACATCGAGGAGCCACGAACATCAATGGCTTCATAACCATATTTTGCTGCCCACTCAATACTTTTCAGCAAACCAAAGGGGTGATTTCTGGTAACAGAAGAATACAGAGATAGGAACATTTTCTTCCCTCCATGGTAATAATTATTTAAAATAGCTTATACAGTAAGACGGCCGTCCCACTGAAAAATGTTTTTTAAAAAGACCCTAATGCCTTCTTGATTTCATCAAGCTCCTTGGGATCCAATGGGTAGGTGTGCAACTCTTCCGGAAACTTTTTTCCCTTGACATCTTCAACGTAGCTACCAAAGGCCTCAAGTATCTCATTATTCAAGTTGCAGTATTTCTTCACGAATTTAGGGGTAAATTTATCGAAAAACCCAAGCATATCATGTACTATTAAACATTGACCGTGACCTGTTGCTCCCGAACCCAGGCTTATAACCGGCACGGTAAGTTTCTCGGTGATTATCTCGGCTATTTCAGCGGGAACGGCTTCAACTAACAAGGTTGATATGCCCGCTTCTTCCAGTCGCTGTGCATCATCAATCAGCTTCAGTGCTGTTTTGGTATCACGACCTTGTGCTTTGAAGCCACCTAATTGCGCCAAGGATTGGGGGGTTAAGCCGATATGACCCATTACCGGAATTGTGGCATTGACTAACGCCCGGATGGTATTAACAACATTTTCCCCACCTTCAAGCTTAATGGCATCAACACCCGCCTCACTCATAAAACGCCCGGCATTCCTAATGGCCTCCTGCTCACTTATTTGGTAGGTCATATAGGGCATGTCACCTATCAGGTATGCCGTCGGTGCCCCCCTGCGGACGGCCCGGGCATGAACAATCATTGTATCCATATCCACAGGTAAGGTCGTATCATAACCCAAAACTGTCATGCCCAGGGAATCCCCCACCAAAATTATATCGATTCCTGCTTTTTCTTGCAGCAATGCCATTGGATAATCGTAGCAAGTGAGCATGGTTATTTGTTCCTCTTGCTCCTTCTTTTTGTTTAATTGTGCAATTGTAATTTTTTTTCTCTTCATGGATATTCCTTCCCCCTACAGTTAGTAAGTTTGTTATCAACCATCCCAATTAAAATTTTTTGCTTTTCCGGCAAAACCTAACCTACTAGAAATCTTGCCGGCAAATCCTTTAACACTGTTAATTAAATTCCCCATTACCTCATCGTTCATTCGCGTGGGTGATGTAGACAGGCTTATTGCACCAACAACTTCGCCCCGATAATTAAATATAGGGCTACCTAAGCATTTTAATCCTATTTCTAATTCTTCATTATCAACGGCATACCCCCCACTCCTGACCCGTTCTAAGCAATCAAACAGTTCATCAATCGTGATAATAGTATTTGGGGTTTTAGCAGGCAGACCGTGTTCAAGTAATTTTTCAATTTCATCCCTTGACAAGTCGGCAAGCAACACCTTCCCCACGGCAGTACAATGCAATGGCAACTGTTTGCCCACCCTGGAGTAACTGACCATTGACCCCGGGGGTTCGATCTTTTCGATATAAATTGCGTGGCTACCATCCCTAACAACTAAATGTACCGTCATGCCAACATCATCCGAAAGTTTTTTTAAAAATGGAAGAGCTTCCTTGCGCAGGCTCATCTGAGACAAAACAATACTGCCTAACTCGAAAAGTCTTAGGCCAAGTCCATATTTACCACTAACGGAGTTTTGTCTGATTACATTCCACTCACTCAGGGATGCAATAATCCTGTGTACGGTACTCTTCGGAATTCCGGTTTTCTTGGCAATTTCCCCCAAACTCATTTCACTGTTTTCCACATCGAAGGCGGTCAGCACCTTCATCACCCTGTCAATAGCCTGAATCCTGTAACGGCCGCTTCCCTTTCCCAGTCTGCTCATATCTACCCCCATGTATTGTCTCGACAAGCGAAACAGGTGTCCTATCCTACTTGTATTAGATTATTAATTCAACGTTAAGCCTTTAATTCCTGCTAAATTATAAATATTTGTGAAAAAAATCATAGGAACATCATCTGAACTGCACCCCTTTTTCAATCAAGCCGCTTCCCCGGATAATTACGTCGGCCTGTAGTTCGGCATTGACAGTGGGAAAAACATCAACATCCCAGTTGCCCTTAACTTCCCGCCACACCCTAGGGTATTTTTTGTTCAAGGCACAACCAAAACCGAATATATCCGATCTCAGCTCATCCTGTGCCTTCCTCATGGCCATAGCAATATCCTGGGCTATCCTCTCCTCCGCTAGCCTTATAAGGGTTTCGACCACGGCCGGATCGCTGTAGTCAATATCCCGGTCGGATTCCACTATACTTGCCTGAACCTTAACCTTTAGATCTATGGTGATTGAATCACCATTGACAATCGGCTCCAACTTAGTTTTCGAACGAATAATCTCCAATACCACCTTCCTGCCTTCCTCATCGAAGGGAACCTCAATAATCCCACCCTTCATTTTATCGGTTACCCATAAAAAACCCCTGTTTTCAGGCCCCTCCAACCAGCCAACCAGTTTAGAGTCCCTGAAGACACCATTACCATCAAGCATAAAATTATGCTTTTCCGTTGCCGCCCCCAACACATCCTTGACATCGGTTTCAAGGTGCGCCCGGTTGGGTACAATTTGGAGACCGCCTATGGTAGGCTGTATTCCTTCAGTAGAGATAAGATTTAATAATTGACCCAACCTAACAGCCACAAAATCAGAAATCTCGGTGCTTTCTTCTGCCGCGGCGGCGATTCGGCGTATAGGGGTTCTTTCCAGCACACTGGAATCCTCAAACAACATTCTCGGTTCCTCGCCCCTAAATATAAATACCCAATTTGTCCGTCTAAACTCCGAATTGCGTTCGAAGTAGTCTATATACTTTGATAACCCATCCTCCCTAGCCGCTTTTTCTGATATAACTATGACCTGGTTTTGGGCAAAATACAATTTGGGGCTGGCCTGCCTTGCCAGTAGCCTGCCCGCAATAAACAGCGTATCAGCACTGGCTTTGTAATCACGCCAGGCAAGTGCGTTGCTACCAGTGCTTTGCTGGGTACCTCCGCCTCCTGCAAGCGCAGCAGGATTTAATACCTGCACCAACAGGCTTACTTTATCATTAGGGGCGGTGTCCACCAAAACGCCTAAAACAATGGAGATGTTTTCAACCTCACTATGATCCCAACAACCGGAAAGCCCAAGGCCACAAAGGAGGATCATGAAAATTATAATGATGTTCTTTGTAGGTATGCGCAAATCCGTCAACTCTTTTCCGGGCCTGGTTTTTGATCAGGTTTCTGACGCCTTTGATTTTCCTTTGCCAGCTCCTCCGGCCTTTTATCCATTGCCCAATGAGGCTTACTTATAATGGCTTCGCCGAAATCCCGTAAGTGGAAGGGTGAGATGGGCTCTAAATAGGGCACCCCAAAACTACGAAGGCCAAGCATGTGAATCAATATTAGCATCAAGCCCACCGCAACACCGAACAACCCTAGGGTTGCCGCCAATACAACCAAGGGAAAAACCAATAATCTTGCAACAACAGTAAAACTGAAGATTGGGCTCAAAAAGGATGAAATACCCGTGAGGGCCACAACAATTACCATCAAGGGCGATACAAGTCCCGCATCCACGGATGCAGTACCGATGATAAGCGCCCCCACAATACTTACAGCCGATCCCACAACCTTGGGGAGGCGCACACCGGCCTCCCTTAATATTTCAAAAATTAGCTGCATCACTATGGCCTCCAAAGCGGCGGGAAAAGGTACCCCCTCCCGGGTCGATGCTATTTTTACAAGTAACTCCAGTGGAATCATCTCTTGGTGAAAGGTTGTGAGGGCCACATACACGGAAGGTAAAACCAGCGATATAACAAATGCGATATATCTTATGGGTTTGACAAGCCATACAAAGGGCCACCTCAAATAAAAATCGTCCGGTGTACGAAAGTAATCGGTGAAGGTTGCCGGCATTATCAAAGCAACCGGGGTGTTGTCCACTAACACGGCCACCCGCCCCTCTAGTAGGTTAACCACAACCCGATCCGGACGTTCCGTGTCAGTAATTAGGGGGAATATTGTAAACTCATCCGCCACCATTTCCCCAATATAATTGCTTTCTAGAATACCGTCTGTCTTGATCCTTTTTAACCGTGACCTAACCTCCTGCACTAAATCAGGTGACGCTATCCCTTTACAGTAAACCATCGCAACACCGGTGTGTGTTACCTGCCCAAGCTCAAACTCTTCAATAACCAAATTGGGGCTTCGCAACCGGCGTCTGAGAAGACTTGTATTGTCCCGGAGGGTCTCTACAAATCCTTCCCGCGGTCCTCGCAACACACTTTCATTGACGGGTTCCTCCGGTGCGCGGTGTTGCCATTTTTGTACGGACACCGAAATAGCCCTGCTTTCTCCATCAATAAAAACAGGCACGGACCCATACAAGATAGAATCAATGACCTGATGCATATTGTCTATTTCGCTAGCATTGGTGGATCTAAGGGCCTCCCTGACATGATCATATGTGATGGTGCCGGCTTTTTTACTTAAAAGAACCTGAATGGGGGCAACTATGTCCCTTCCCAAAAGTAACTCATCAACCAAACCATCCAAGAAGAAAACTGCAAATCTTCCACTCTCTGTGACTTCCACTAACCTGTGCATGAAGTCCCGGTTGCTTCCGAGTAACATATTTAAAAATCTTATATTATCTTCCAAGTCCGACGAAATACCCATCCCCTGGAGCTCCTGTTTTGTGTACGTTTCCTTGAACAAATCCTCACAATCACAGCTCAACCTTCCCGTACTGTCGGGGCCGGGTATCATGCCCGATTTGTTCAATTTACCTGCCTCGTAGGGCTTGGTTTTTTTAATTTTCCTCGGTTTTAATTTTTTCATAACCCCTACCAAGGCCCCCAAAGTATAGTTTGTGTTTATTATGTTGACTCCCCGGGTTCTTTATACAATTCGGATCCAAAGCATAATTTCCAATATTAAAGAAAAAATACCTTTATAAGCCGTGACGGGGGGGGGTATATTGTGAAGGAAAGAATAGGTAATTATGAGCTAGCGGCATTACTTTTTTTCCCCTTGATTTCCCAAACCATCTGAGGTTTTTTTACAGCCACCGTAGGTGGACGTGACACCTGGATCGCAATCATACTTGCGGCTATCGCAAGCATACCGCTTCTGTTCCTTATATACGCCCTATCCAACAGGTATCCGGGCCACAACCTTGCGGAGTACACGGAGATAATCCTGGGGCGGTATATCGGCAAGGCCGTTGTACTCATTATTGCCTTGTTTTTTTTGGTTTCCGCTGCAACCGCAATTCGCGACTATAGTGATCTTATTAGCCTATTTATTTTAAGAAAAACGCCGCTGGCGGTAATTATAGGCATCACAACCGTCATGATTTCCTATGCGGTTAAACAGGGAATTGAAAACCTAGGAAGGTTAGCCTTTATACTTCTAGTTCCGTCGATATTTTTGTTTTTCCTCGGCATAATTTCCAGTATTCAAAAACCTGAGGTTGATTTTATCCTTCCCATAATGCAATTCGGGTTTGGCCGTGTTGCCCTGGGTTCCATAATACAATTTTCCTATTTCGGTTTTATGTTAGGCGCATCCTTTCTCCTGCACTTAACCCACAACAAAGGCTTCAAGAGAAGCGTAGCCATTCCTTTTGCGGGGGCTGTTGTCTTTGCACTACTGGTTACCATATTTCTGTTTATAAAATTCCAGGAGACCAAAATCGAACACTTTGTATTCAATCTGTTTATGTTGTATAGGCAAACAAATTCGATCAAACTAAATAACTTGGACGCACTTTTCGTTTTCTTTTGGACATTTACCTTTCTTATTACCGGTGCCTTGTTTTATTACATCGCCCTCGTATGCATAGCAAGGTTAACAAACAGCGGCACACACCAGCCCTACATATTGCCTGTAGGTGTAATAATTACATCTTTGTCCTTGGTGATGTTTAAAAACCGTGCCGACTTTAGCCAATTTGCCAAGGATTTGTTCCCATACCTTGGAATCCTGGTCACCTTTGGCATTCCGCTGTTGCTGTTCATACTGTCCTATTTCAGAAGGTCTGACGAGGCCTAGATAATCCAGTTATTAAATTATGCCTACATTATTCTATTTTTTAACCGACTAGGGCATCACATATAGCCGTTTTTACTCAAATTATGTTATAATAATTCCGGGCATTATTAATTAAAAAACTATGCAGAATATGAAGGGTTTTCATGCATAGGATAGAACTAATAAATCATTATCAATAGGGAGGGTACTTATGTCTAAGAAGGTAACATTATCTGTGATTAAGGCGGATATAGGTGGCATTGTAGGCCATTCCGATGTCCACCCCGCCTTGATCGAAAAAGCAAACACTATTTTATCAGAAAGCCCGCTATTACTGGATTTTCACGTTACTCATGTCGGTGACGACTTGAATTTAATAATGACGCATGAAAGAGGCATTGACAACAAAGAAATTCACCAGATGGCTTGGGATGTTTTTCTTGCCGGTACGGAAATTGCCAAGGAACTGAAACTGTATGGTGCAGGGCAGGACCTTCTTTCGGATGCTTTTTCCGGCAATATCCGCGGCATGGGCCCCGGGGTTGCGGAAATGGAATTTAAAGAAAGGGGTAGTGAGCCGATAATCATATTCGCTGCCGACAAAACCGAGCCGGGGGCATGGAATCTTCCTTTGTACAAGATGTTTGCGGACCCCTTTAACACCATTGGTTTGGTTATAGACCCTAATATGCACGGCGGATTTATTTTTGAAGTGCACGACCTGATCGAAAACAAGAAGATTCTGTTTAACACGCCGGAGGAGATTTATGACATGCTAGTGTTTATAGGGGCACCGGGGCGCTTTTGCATTAAATCCATATTCCACAAAGGAACCGGAGATATTGCCGCCTCCTCCAGTACACAAAGACTAAACCTAATGGCCGGCCGCTATGTGGGCAAGGATGACCCCGTATGTATAGTTCGCTGCCAGAGCGGGCTTCCGGCGGTTGGCGAGGCACTGGAACCCTTTGCCAACCCCCATCTTGTTTCCGGTTGGATGAGGGGTTCACACAACGGGCCGCTGATGCCGGTCTCGGTTGCGGATGCCGTGCCTACCCGTTTTGACGGCCCCCCGCGGGTTATCGCATTGGGATTTCAGCTAAGCCAGGGCAAGCTTGTCGGACCCCAGGACTTTTTCAAGGATATTGCATTTAACGATGCACGCCGTACAGCTAACAAGGTAGCCAACTACATAAGGAGCCAAGGCCCCTTTGAGCCACACCGTCTGCCTTTGGATGAAATGGAATATACCACCATGCCCATGGTAATGGATAAACTTAAGGAAAGGTTTGAAGATATCGATTAAAGGACAAAAGGCTTAAAAAACAAAAGGCTGTTGCACCCCCGGCAGATTGTAGCCGAAAGTGCGGCAGCCTTTTTACCTTTCCCCTAAATCGGGTCTACCTGGTATACACAAGACCGTCGCAAACCCACATTTGTTGTGCCCGGTTGATAACCGTGGCCGATTCGGCCCTTGTCGCCCCATTTTTGGGCCTGAACAATCCCTCGTCGTCACCCTGCAATAGCCCCGCGGCGGAGGCACACGTAACATCATCCCGCGCCCAGGCCGGTATGCTGTTATAATCCTTGTAAGGCGAACCACCCGCACCTCCCTGTTTTACGTTCAACCGCAAGGCCCTGTTAATAATAACCGCCATCTCCGACCTGTCTATTTTTTTGTTTGGCTGAAAGCTTCCGTCCGGATAACCCTCCACGACTTTGAACATAATTGCCGTGGATATATGTCCGGTGGCCCAAGGTGGAATCTCATCAATAAAGCCAGGATCCCCACCGACAGTTTGCAGTGAATCCCAACCCAAGGCCCTTCCCAACATAGCAACAAACTCCGCCCTGGTGACCCCGTTTTGCGGTCTAAAATCCCCCTCCGGGTAACCAGTGACAATGCCCTTGGTCGCCATTTCATTTACGGCTGCTTCGGCCCAATGGCCTGCAATATCGGAAAGCCTTGGTACCGGCTGCCTGTCGAGTGCCGCTACTAAAAGCCCACTTGTCCACAATCGCGAGGTAAGCAATTTCGTGCCCGTGTCCCCATCCAAAGTTTTTAAATGTGAAGGCTGTTCCCTCCAGTTG
>CAZKPV010000034.1:0-721 GCA_964554735.1 uncultured Clostridia bacterium | reverse complement strand
AGCACTTCCATCTTCACCTACAACGTATAATGCGTTGTTTGTTTCATCCCATTTGTACAGGGCAACCCTGTCCCCCGAGGCCATCCCGGTGAATTCCCAATGGAGTTGCCAGGAATTATTAAGCCTTGACATGCCGTTACCCAGCCCTACATCAAGTGTTGCAAGGGCTTTCAAATTCCGAGGTAGGGAAACATTTGCCCTGTCCTTTCTGGTCAATTTTACCGTGGTTACCTGGTCAACAATGTCTTCGGGAAAATAAGCCCGCAAGCCCGTATCAATCCATGCCTCTATCGGCCAGCCGGGTTCAAGTTCCACTGCAACAGAGTCCCCCGTACGTATTTCCGTACGTATATCAGTAGACAAGCCCTCAAACGAAGCCGTAATTTTCCCTACTCCTACATTTTCGGAAGCGGTGAAAAGGCCGTCCCTGACTGTGCCAATGTCCTTGGAAACAGACCAACCTACATCCGTTCCGGCCAGATCAAAGTACCTGCCATCCTCAACCTTTACCCTTGCCTTTAATGAAACAACCTCCCCGGGCTTCACCTGCAAAGAGGACGGTTCTATCTCCAGGCCGGCCATCTTGTCCGGCCCTAAAACTTCAACTTGCAACCTACTTTGTACATTGTTATATTCGGCGGTTAGTACTACCTTACCGCTTTTGGTAGGCTTAAATGTGTTTCCCTTAAACTCACCATAACCGGGGCTGGCATTAAAGTTA
>CAZKPV010000033.1:0-14210 GCA_964554735.1 uncultured Clostridia bacterium | reverse complement strand
GCTACTGCCCGTGGCTATATGTTCAATGTGTTCAATGCAATTAGCCAGGCGTATACCGAGGTTTTTGACTACCGCCGCCGAAAAATCGGGATATTTAATGAATGACCTGATGACATCAACAGAAAACATACAGCCCTTTATCAAGTTAAGGGGGCGGGCTACAATGAATCTTTTTATGGTGGGGTCAAACACTTGTGCTATTCCAAACATATCCCCGCCGGAGATAATTTCTATGCCCACCTGTTTTCCGTCTTCCTTTTGTTTGAGTGTAATCAGGTAACCTTGCTCGATTAAAAGAACCTGGCCTTCACCAACGGAAAAAAGGAGCTCTTGTTTTTTGCCAAGACTGAAGCGTATCCCCTTTTTGCAGAGCAAGCATCTTGTTTTGTCATCAAGGGAATGGCAGAAACTGTTTTTGCAACTGAAAGTAGACTTGTTATCCATATTGATACCTCCATATCAACCTTAGTATACTTGTTTTTCATACTTTTTGCAACGTGGGCAAAGCCCTAGGATAGTGGCAGAGGGGGATCCAGATGCAGGTAAAAAAACTATATACATTTTGTCAGCGTTGCCAGATGAGGTGTAAGATAAAATGCCAGGTTCTGGGTGGCAAATTAACTAAAATCACAAATCTAATGGGGATAAAATGTCCCAGGGGAAATAATACAATGGAAATTATCTACCACCCCCAACGCCTAAGGTATCCCATGTTGAAAACCCCGGTTAAGGGCGGTGACAAATGGGTGCGGGTTTCCTGGGAAGACGCTGTTAAAATTATGGCAGAGAAATTTAGCAACATCAAACACAGATATGGAGCCCAATCCATTGCAACCGTGAGGGGATCGGGACATAAACAAATGGCCGGTTTGTCAACGCTATTATTCAGCCATATAATAGGAACCCCAAATGTGTTGGATGTCAATGAGGAATGTAATGTACCTTCGGTAACTATGTCAGCCCTCACTACCGGGGACGGATCCATCCTGTTTGATACTGGGCCGGATTACCGGAACAGCAAGTGCATACTACTTTGGGGGTCAAATCCGAGGGAAACGCGAATACCACATGACAGACAAATCAATGCCGCGCTAGCCAAGGGCGCCAAAGTGATAGTAGTTGATCCGAGACCGCGTATCAATTCAGCGGACATCTGGTTAAGGGTGCGGCCCGGCACAGACGCGGCCCTGGCCCTGTGCATGATTAATATAATTATAAAAGAACGGTTATATAACGAGGAATTTGTGAAACAGTGGTGTGTTGGCTTCGAAAGGCTCAGGGAAAGAGTGAGAAACTACACGCCGGAAAAGGTTTCCGACATCACCTGGGTGGACAAGGAAAAAATCATCGAGGCTGCGAGACTGTTTGCAACTAGCCGGCCGTCGTGTTTGCATTTGAGGATGGGTGCGGGTGGTGGCGTGTATACCAATGTTAGCCAAACATCAAGGGCGGTTTTGTCACTGGCGGCAATTGCGGGGGATATTGATGTGCCGGGGGGAAATTTGCTTGCTAACCGCCTTGGTGGTTTTAAAGATGTCCTGAAGCTAAGTTATATTGAGGAATTACCCTTCCCCACCGGGACCGAGAGTAAACGTATAGGATACGGCAGTTACCCTATTATCGCCGGATCCGACAAAATGGGAAGGTATGCAAACAAGATTAAGCCCCGCTGTTACGCCCACAATGCAAGTGCATTTAAGGCAATGCAGGATGGTGACATCAAGGCCTTTTATGTTCCCGGGGCAAACATGGCAGTTAGCTCCGCGGACAGGGGCCTCGTATGTAGGGCAATGAACAAGTTGGAGTTTATGGTTGTGGCGGATCTGTTCATGACGCCGACGGCGGAACAGGCAGACCTGGTTTTGCCCGTGGCTACCTTTTTGGAAACGGAAATACCTATCCGTGCCTTTCAGGCAATGGGCAGGAACGGCGATAACTATGTCTTGGCACCCCGCCGCATAATAAATCCCGTGGGTGAGTGTTTGGACGACCGGGAGATAGTGCTATGGCTAGCCAAAAAGATGGGTGTAAACATACCCTGGCAAAATATTGCAGATCTTAACGATTGGCTGGTAGGGGAAACGGGCTATAAGTATGAAGAGATCCGGGATAATCCTCGACAAATGATAGGCTTTCCAATCCGATATAACAAATATAAACAGAGGGGCTTCAATACCTTGTCCGGCAAAGTTGAACTCTATTCCGGCCTCCTTGAAGACCTGGGCTACGATCCACTACCCCACTACAGGGAACCGGCCCAAAGCCCTGTCAGTACACCGGAAATTGCCAAAGAATATCCGTTTATACTCATTGATAGGCGGAGTAGGTTTTACACCAATAGTGAATTTCAATACTTGCCCTCCTTGTTGAAAGCACTTCCCGACCAGGAAGTCGAAATCAATCCGAGAAGTGCCGGAATGCTAGGGATAAAAGAGGGGGATGAGGTTTTTATCGAAAGGCCCGATACAGCCGCAAGGGTTAGGGCGCGGGCCAAATTCGTACCACAACTCCATCCGCAGGTTATATCCTGCCTGGCCCTGAGGTGGCTTCCCGACCATGATGGCGGGAATCCCCCGGATTCTGTTGATATAAATGTTAATACTTTGATTAATATGGCGCCGCCGTACGACCCAATTACGGGAAACTACCAAGTAAGGGGTCTACTGTGTCGCCTGATAAAAGTTTGACTGGCACCTATTTGATGGCAGCCCTTAAGTTAGCGGTTATTAGGGGCTGTGCTTTTTTTTCCTGAAATTCATAACATTTTTAATATTTAATTGATTATTGCATATGGTACATGTTAATATAGGGTATATAAAAATAACGTTTCAGAATGCAATATTACGATGTAATAAAATGAATGAATATTCATTCATTTTACGCAAAGGGGTGATCACGTAAAAAAGCAAAATCATATTTCATTTACTCTCGTTTGTGTGTATACAAAATACTAAATAAGGGAGGATACTTTATGTCAGAAGATCGTTATTATTGGCGGAAAAATTACCCTGAAGGAGCGCCTTACACCGTTGATTACCCCGATGTGCCCTTATATGAATTCCTCTATAATGCGGCAGAAAAATACCCTCAAAACACCGCATTGATTTTCATGGGAAAAGAGATTACATATGTAGAATTGAAAGATCTTGTCGATCGCTTTGCAACATCTTTGGCCCAAAAAGGTGTAAAAAAGGGCGACCGCGTTGCCATTATGTTGCCAAACTCGCCACAGGCGGTTATCGCTTATTATGGTGCCCTCCGCATTGGGGCAGTTGTAGTGCAAACCAACCCGCTGTATGTTGAAAGGGAACTGGAACACCAGATGAAAGACTCCGGTTCGGAAACCATTATTTTTATAGATTTGGTTACCCCAAGGGTTATGAATGTTTTAGACAAAACGAATCTAAAGAATCTCATTGTTACTTCGATCAAAGATTTCCTTCCGTTTCCCTTAAATCTATTGTATCCGCTCAAGGCACGGATGGATGGTCAAGCAGTAAGTATACCAACTGACAAGGGAATTATACAGTTTAGGGACATGCTCAGTGCTAGTCCGAATCCACCCGAGGTTGAGATAGACCCGTCTAAAGATGTGGCACTTTTACAGTACACAGGGGGTACTACCGGCATTTCCAAGGGTGCCATGCTTAGCCATTTTAACCTAGTGGCCAATGCCATACAGATACGGAATTGGTTGCCGGAGGTTCAAGAGGCAAAGGAAAGGATGCTAGGGGCATTGCCGTTTTTCCATGTTTACGGTATGACAGTCGCCATGAATTTAGCGGTCTACCTTTGCTCCACAATTATCCTGATACCCCGCTTCGACATTGAACAGATACTTAAGGATATAAACAAATACAGGCCGACGCTGTTCCCGGGCGCGCCTACAATGTACGTTGCCGTTATATCCCACCCGGAAGTTAAAAATTATGATATATCGTCTATTGTAGCCTGTATCAGTGGTTCGGCGGCCTTGCCCGTTGAGGTTCAGAAAACATTTGAATCCCTTACGGGAGGCCGGTTGGTTGAAGGTTACGGGCTAACTGAGGCTTCCCCCGTGACCCACTGTAACCCCGTATTCGGGAAGCGCATTAACGGATCAATTGGGTTACCGCTTGCCGATACCGACAGCAAAATAGTGGATATGGACACCGGTGTGGAGGTTCCCCTAGGTGAAGTCGGGGAACTAAGTGTTAAAGGACCCCAAGTAATGCTAGGCTACTGGAATATGCCCGAGGAAACAGAAAAAGTGTTAAAGGACGGCTGGCTGTTAACCGGTGACATGGGCAGGATGGATGAAGAGGGATATACCTATATCGTGGACCGGAAAAAAGATTTGGTTATCGCCAGCGGCTTTAATATTTACCCCCGCGAGGTAGAGGAAGTTCTCTATGAGCATCCAAAGGTCATGGAAGCCGTTGTGGCCGGGGTGCCCGACAGGTACCGTGGCGAAACCCTAAAGGCCTATATAGTATTGAAGGATGGGGAAACTGCTACGGAGGAGGAAATCATAGCATTCAGTAGGGAAAGACTGGCCCGATATAAGGCACCAAAAATCGTTGAGTTTAGGACGGAACTGCCGAAAACCATGGTGGGGAAGGTGCTCCGTCGGGTCTTGGTCGAAGAAGAAAAAAAGAAGCTTGCGGATATCATAGAGATTGCCGAGGAAGATGATAAAAAAGAATAGTATTACAATGAATTGCAGCAACACCGGCCATCGTCCCGAAGGCCGGTGTTATTTTTATGTGCGGGGAGGTATGTTGAGCCTATCCAGCACGAGCTTTTTGGCCCGCCGCTCAATGTCATCGTTCAGGGGAGGGAGTTTGTCTATATTTACGCCTTTTCTCTGCAAGGCAAGTAAAATCAGGCTGTCGGTCAGTTCCGGGTTTTTGGGAAGTAGGGGGCCGTGGAGGTAGGTACAAAAAGTATTTTTATATCTCATGCCCTCCAGATTATCAAAACCATTATTACCGTATCCGACCAGGACACGACCCAGTGGACTATTTCCTTCGAGATGTGTTCTACCAAGGTGGTTTTCAAACCCCACGATTATATTGCTGTTACTTGTATTGTTCATCCCATTGAGGTTTAACTCCACGGCAACATCACCGGTTAGACGTTTGTCCCCCTCCACAGTGTAAAAGTCAAAAATTGATAGACCTTGTGTCTTCGTGCCGTCCACGGCCGGGAAGTATTTCCCCAACATTTGAAAGCCGCTGCCAATGGCCAAAACCACAAGGCCGTTCTCTATGGCTTTTGCTAGCCCATCCCGGTATTTTCCAAGGGCGGCAGTTGCAATTCCCTGCTCCCGCCTTCCACTATCCCCAATAAACAGTATGTCTGCCCTTTTTAAGCTGAGAGGGGCATCTGTTCCTATTTCTGTGACCTTCAGGTCAATATTGCGCCAGGAGCATCGCCGCCGAAGGGCCAATATATTGCCCCTGTCACTGTAGAGATTTAGAAGTTCCGGATATAGGTGTAGAACTTGCAGCATGTCTTTGCTCCTTTGCGCCTAATTTGGTGAGGGTATTGCGTACCGACCAAAGTGCAGTGTATGAGGTAAAGAGGTAGACGGTTGTCTGTCCGCCGGAAATTGAAACCTTCACGGCTTCCGAAAGATTTTTTTGAAGGGCAGTGCTTTCAAAATGCAGGTCCGCGTACTTAAAACGCAAGGCCATTTCCTCAGCCCGGCTTCCGGTAAAACAAACGAAATCGGCTTTCCCCCGGCTCATTTTAAGCATTTCAAAATTAACATCCCATATCCAGGATATGTCCCTGCCGTCAGCTACATTGTCATTTAAGGCAATCAATAAGGCCTTCCTTTCCGTGGCGTTCGTGAAGGTTTTAAGGCTTTCATTAAATCCGGTTGGGTTTTTGACAAGGTTCAGATAAATCGTTTTGTTCCCAAGGGAAAACATCTCCATCCGGCCTAAAATTTGTCCGTGTTCCCCAACCGCCCTTTTTATAACTAGGTCATCAACCCTTAAAACTTTTCCGAGGGAAATAGCGGCAAGGGCGTTGTAGGCGTTGTAGGTACCGCCGGGGGGTAGCGTAATGTTCAAATTTTCGCCGTTGCCGTAAATATCCATAAATATCCCATCATTGCCATCATCGTATACTCGCGCCGATATTTTAGCCGTAGGTCTTTTAAATCCACAGGAGGGGCACTTATAATCCCCCAACTGACTGTAATTATAATTAGCATAGACCAGTTCCGAACCACATTGCGGGCAAAGTCTACCTTCAACGGAATGTCCTTCATTACCGGTGGCAGTGTTCCCAAGATTCAGGCTAAAATATACGGGTTTTTTACTGATATCGCCTACACTTGCCACTAGGGGGTCATCGGCGTTAAGTATTAAAAGGGGCATTGTATCTAATTCCCCCAGTGTCTTACGTATGTGCATTACAGTAGTACTTACATCCCCGTATCGGTCTAATTGGTCCTTAAAAAAGTTTGTGATGACTACTGCATTGGGTTTTAGAATTTTGGCCAAAGCGGGAAAGGCAGCCTCGTCCACCTCTAAGCAGACTATGTCTCCTTTGGCGGAACCCGTAAGCCCAGACGCTTTAATTAGGGCCGTTGCGATACCCGTTGCCAGATTTGCCCCTTCGCGGTTAGCGACAACCCTATATCCGGCGGATTCAAGGATACTGCTTATCATGTTATTGGTTGTAGTCTTCCCGTTGGTCCCCGTAACAAGGGAAATATACTTCAATTGCTTGCAAAGATGGCTTATAATTCCCGGATAAATTTTTAAGGCCATTGCACCGGGTAGGGTGGATGCCCGCAAGCCGGCCACAGATGCCAGCCTTATGTATACCCTGGCAACTGCCAAGGCTATTATCAGTCGAATGTAATGTAGTAAATTCAAACCTTTGCCCCCACGAGTAATTGTAATCATGTCTATTATATTCTTACCGATATCCATGTCAAGAAAACAATTTAATAAAACCAATACAAATTAATAAAGGATTTTAGGTTATTGTGTCAAATTTAAAAAAAACAAGGGGTGACTTGGTCATTGTGGAAGGAAATTGAAATAACCGACACCGAAAAGGAAAAACCACAATATTACACCTTCATGGCGGTACCGCATTCTAACGGTAGGGTGTTTAAAATACGTGTACCCAGTATATTTTTAAAAATAATGGCGGCATTGGCAGCCGCTTCGTTGCTGGCTATTGTGTTTTTAACGGGAAACTATTTTGAGGCACAAAAAGATGCCATGGAGTTGGAGGAGTTACGTGTTGTAAACAGCGAGTTAAAGGAAAAAGTTGAAGATTTAAATGATAGGGCTACATTATTGAAGGAAAAAATGTCCGGTTTGCAGGAACTGGAAAAGAAAATCAGGAGTACACTTGACCTCGGGGAAGATACCGGGCAAACCGCAACTGCGATGGCCTCACATCAGGCTTCGCAACAGGTTACCAGGGGTATGAGCAGAAGCAGAAGCGATACCCCGGTTAATGTTTTAGGTTTTTCTGCCCTGGAGCAGGATTCCGGTCACACGGGTAATATAGACCTTCAAGATCTTGAACGCACAACCAGTAAGCTAGAAGAAGAAATGAATTCTTTGGACGAAACAATGAGGAAGTTAGATGCCGATGTTGACGAATGGAAGGCTTATATGGATGCCAAACCATCAATTTGGCCCACTTCCGGCAGGATAACTTCCAATTTTGGTTACAGGTCGCGACCCTACCATGGTTTCCACAATGGAGTGGATATTGGGGCGAACTATGGTGCCATTGTAAGAGCAGCGGGTGCAGGGGTTGTTGAAAGTGCCGGTTATGATGGCGGCTACGGCCTATGCATTACAATCAACCACGGCTATGGTTTTAAAACTGTTTACGGGCACAATTCCCGGAATAAGGTCAAAGTTGGGGATAGGGTTAAAAAGGGACAGGAGATAGCCAGTGTTGGCAGTTCCGGATACAGCACCGGGCCGCATCTTCACTATGAGGTCCATGTAAACGGGCAGCCGGTTAATCCAATTAACTATATGCAATAAAATGGGGGAACAGTGAATTGTTTAAAAGGAAAAAGCACAGGCAACCAAACACGGCCGAAGGTGATTTGGAAAGCGTCGACACAATAATAGGTAGCGGCACCTCTTTTGACGGCAAGCTGACAGCCAAAGGAACACTAAGAATTGACGGTAGGGTTGATGGTGAAGTTGAAGTCGAAGGGAACATTTTTCTGGGCGAAAACAGCGTTATCAACGCGGATATTGCTTGCAATAACCTGACGGTTGCTGGTGAGGTCAACGGTACGGTTACACTAGCCGGGAAGTTGCATATTGCAAGAACCGGCAAGGTCATCGGCGACATCAGTGTGGGCAACCTTATAATCAGTGACGGAGCCGTATTTAAAGGAAATTGCAAAATGGAAAATGAAGGTGAATCAGAAAAAGGGGGCAGCGCTGATTAATTTTTTTGTGTAGGAATGGACGGGCCTAGCAATTAAACTGTGTGATGCCCCTTCCTCAATTATCCTCCCCCGATGAAGAACGGCAATCCTATCGCAAACCTTCCGCGCCAGTGCTATGTCGTGGGTAATCAAAAGCAGGGACAATCCTTTTTCCTCCTGCAACTTCATGAGAAGTTTTAATATTTTCGCCTGGGTGCTGGCATCCAGGGACGAGGTGGGCTCATCGGCAATGATAAACCTAGGTTCCAGTACAAGAGCCCTTGCTATGGCCACCCTTTGGGTTTCGCCACCGCTTAGGTGGTGGGCGTAACGGTTTAGAAACTCATCATTTGCCGGGAGTTCAACATCCAGAAGCGCTTGTATGGCCTTTTCTTTTCTGTCTCCCTTGTCGGAGCCTATCCCTTGGATTTCTAATGGCTCCATTATCGCCTCTAAAACGGACAGTCTGTGATTTATTGATTCTGTAGGATTTTGGAAAACGATTTGAATCGTTTTGTAAAATGCCATATCCCTTGTTTTTATTACTTTTTCATCTATAAAAATTTTTCCACTGTCTATTTTAAAAATACCCATAATTGAGTGGGCCAGGGTTGATTTACCCGAACCGCTTTCACCGACCAGGCCTAGGGTTTCCCCCTCATCCACGGTGAGGGTTACATTTTTAACAACCTTGTTACCGCCAAATGATTTGCAAAGATTTTTGATCCGCAGTACGGGCATTATGCCCCCGCGGTGGCAGGCAAGTAATCTCCCATTGCTTTTTACAAGGGGAGGCTCCACACGGTAACAAATATCAATCGCCTGTGTACAGCGCTCATGAAAGACACAGCCTCCCAGTGATCTCACCATTTTCCCCCTAATTCCCTGTAAATCCTTAGTTGTGGTCATATTGGGGAATGAACGTAGCAGCCCCCTTGTGTACGGGTGCTTAGGATTTGTTATTAGTTTTTTTGCCCGGCCGTATTCGATGATTTTCCCGGCGTATAGCACGGCGGCCTCGTCGGCCAGGGAGTAAGCAAGGGACAAATCGTGGGTGATGAGAAGCACGGTACGGCCTTTACATACCTTTTTTAACAATCCGGTTATTTCCCTTTTGGTGATGGGATCCAGCGAAGATGTTGGCTCATCCAAAACCAGCAAATCCGGATCATTTGACAAGGCCATAGCAATCAAGGCCCTTTGTTTTTGGCCACCGCTTAGTTCATGGGGGTATGCCCGGGCGTGTCGGAAATCAAGGCCAACAAAATCCAAGAGTTCCTCCGCCTTTCTGACCGCCTCACGTTTACTGGCTAGCCCATGCTTTATAATGGGTTCAGCAACCTGGGCAAAAATACGATGTAAGGGGTTTAAGGCATTGTCAACATTTTGCGGGACCAGGGCAATTCCGTTCCAGCGGATTTTATTCATTTCCGCTTCCTTGGCCTTCAGGATCTCCCTATCCCCAAAAACAATACTACCTGAGACTTGTGCTTCACTGAGGCCTAGGATACTGAGGCCGAGGGTAGTTTTCCCGGCACCGGATTCCCCGATCACGGCTAAAGAGATTCCTTTTTTTATTTGTAGGTTAATATTGTTGAGAATGCAGGTCTTGCCATAATGGGCAGAAAAATTTTTAATTGTAAGCATTGCTTTTCCTCCTTAGCCTTGGGTTCATTGCTTCCTCAAGGGCGTGTCCTAAAAATGTAAAGGCAATGATGGTCAGGGAGAGGGCAAACCCAACAGGCAACAACCACCATTTCCAAACCGGAAGGTGGGTAAAATTAAGGGCGTGGTGTATAATGGCACCCCAGCTAATGGCGGAGGGGTCGGTAATACCCAAAAAAGCTAAACCGGCTTCCAAGAAAACCGCCCGCCGGGCGTTGGCGATAAAGCAGGCAAGCATAACCGGGGCCAGGTCGGGGACTATACGTTTTCGCAGTATATAAAGGGTGCCGGCACCAAATGTTCTGGCCGAAAGGACGTCCAACCGTTGTTTTAACGAAAGGGTTTGTGCCCGTAAAATCCTTGCACTACCCTGCCAGGTCAACAGGGAAAGTATCACAATCAGGGTCACCACGCCGGGTTGAACGTAAGCGGACACCAAGATAATAATGACTATTGCCGGGATAGCTAAAAATGCGTCTACGATACGCATGAGCAGCATATCCACACTTCCCCCGGCAAGGGCGGCTCCCGAGCCCGCCAACAGACCCAGCAAGGTCGAAAACAGACCGACTAGAAAGGCCACCAACAGGGAATTTCTTGCCCCGAAAACAAGACGCGAAAAAATGTCCTGCCCCACATCGTTGGTTCCCAATGGGTGGGTCAGCGAAGGTGGGCCAAAAGCCTTGTCACTGTATTCAAAAGGGCTGTAAGGAGAAATAAAGTTCGCAAATATCGCCGTGAGCATCAAAAGGACAAGTATAGCAAGACTAATCCGCCCGTATACATTAGCCTTTATTTCCTTGGGATAGTTAATATGCATGGTCAATCCTCGGGTCGATTTTTTTGTAAAGCTGGTCCGTTATAAAGTTTGCCAACAGTACACTTACCGAAACAATAAGGAATATTCCCTGTAAAAGGGTGTAATCCCTAGTGAACAGTGAGTTGTATAACAACAGTCCTATACCGGGGTAGGAAAAAACAACCTCAATAAAAAGTACCCCGGTAAACAGGATGCCAAAACGTACTCCGGTACGGGTTATAACCGGTAACATTGAGTTGCGTCCGGCATGATTGTAGCGGATAGTCCTGTCGTCTAAACCTTTAGCCCGGGCTGTCAGGATAAAGGGCATCTCCAATGTGGTCACCATAGTGTTCCGGGTAAGCAAATAGGAGCCGGACAGGTGTGCCAAAGTAAGGGCAAGAAAGGGTAAAAACATGTGCCTCGCAATATCTAACACTAGGGTAAGCCCGGTATAACCCGCAAAGGGTGTGGCCGCACCGCCTAAAGGCAGAAACCCCAAAGTGACACTAAAAGCAAGCAAAAGCAATATGCCGATAAAAAAATCCGGAAAACCGTTCAAGAACATAAGCGTAGTTAGCAGAAAATGATCAGTTTTGGTAGCCCTCCTCCAGCCTGATTCTATACCCAGGAGGATACCCAGTAAAGTGGAAATAATCAGGGAGCAACCGACAAGTAACAAAGTCCAGGGCAAGACCCCGGCGATCACATTTAAAACCGGTGCGTTGTAGTAATAGGAGTGGCCAAAATCAAGGGTCACCAGTGAAGCAAGGTAGAGGAAAAACTGAATCCAAAGAGGTTTGTCCAAGCCCAGCTTTTGCGTCAGTTCCGCCTGCAACTCGGGCGTCAGCGAAATTAGGGCCTCTTCACCGTAAATGGCCGTCAAAGGGTCACCCGGCATTAGCCGCGGCAACATAAAGTTTATACTTATGATGATCAGAAAGGCTATAAGATAGTTAATCAGGTAGCCGTGTCTTCGCAAACCCACGCCTATCATCCCCGTTTCGAGAATAAAAAAAGACCACAAAACTGTACCTATTTCAACAGGTTACCAGCCTCCATGGCCTTGTTCACCCTATAATATTCGACAGTTTCGGGTGGATTCCTTCAACTTCCCTGTATTTTCCCACCGATAGACAAACCAAAAAGGAAAAAATCAGACAATTGGTCCATGGCTTCACTGATCGTCATTGAGTTGTCCGCCAAAAAATCCGGGCTGATAATTGTATTGGCAACGGCCAAAAATCCGGCGGATACCAGCCTTGGATTCAAGGGGCGAAAGTAGCCCTGACGGACACCTTCCCGGACCAAGGCTTCCAGGAAGCAGAGCTTTGCGTTTCTAAATTCACCAAACTTAGCCCAAATATTCGGGTAATATTTGCTTAAATCATCTGCAATCAATTGCTGGAAGGGTATAAGGCTCTTGCTCATCAGCTTAGTTATGCTCTTGAATTTGTAGACCGGGTCACCCTTGCCTGTTGTAATTAGGTTTACCTGCCAGTCTATATCCTTCATTAATAGGGAGAAAAAGGTGTCGACGATTTCCTCCTTGCTTCGGAAATATCTGTATAGGGTCCGTTTGCTTATATCGGCGTGGGCCGCGAGTTCGTCGACGGTCGTGGCCCGTATGCCCTTTTTTAGGGATAACTCCCTAAAAGAGGCCAGTATTCTTTCTTTTATTGGTGCGGACAAGGAAACTACCTCCTAAAGTGACAGCAGTTCTGTAGCCGGTTGCTTGTCGGTATTATTCTAGGCGTTTCCGAAAGGCCAGGGAAGCGACCGTGATAACGATAACCCCAAAAACCGCCAGGAATAAAATGTCAAGCCACAGATAGGATAGGCCAATGCCTTTGAGCATAATTCCCCTCAGTATGTTGAGGAAGTAAGTTAAAGGTATAAAATTGCCCAGGACTTGTATGGCCACGGGCATGGATTCCCGTGGGAAGATGAATCCGGACAAT
Source organism: uncultured Clostridia bacterium (assembly GCA_964554735.1). Classification (GTDB taxonomy): domain Bacteria; phylum Bacillota; class Desulfotomaculia; order Desulfotomaculales; family CAZKPV01; genus CAZKPV01. The sequence goes on along the minus strand of CAZKPV010000033.1, from coordinate 1,372 downwards.
AGCACACTGGGTAATATAAAGGCTATGGTCAACTGCATAGCCTGCAATTGGGTTTGGGAAATCGTAGAAAATAGCAATCCCACCCCAAGGGCGAACAGCAGGAAGAAAAAACTCAGGCCAAGCAATAACATGATGCTCCCGTTGACGGGAACCTTGAACCAAAGTGTTCCCAACCCTAGTACCAGTGCGGTGTCGACAAAGGCTATCAAAACATAGGGAAGTAGTTTGCCGATCATCAACTCTAGGGGCGTTACCGGGGTCACTATAAGTTGTTCAAGGTTACCCCGCTCCCGCTCCCGCACTAGGGTAAAAGCCGTTAACATCATAGTGATATTTTGCATAACCAGGCCGATTAAGCCCGGGATATTGAAAACAAGGCTTTCAAGGCCGGGATTATACCAGGCCCGTGCCCGCATATCTATGGCTCCGCCGGCGGTTATATCAATGCCCTGATATTTTAGTCTTCCGAACATGATTTCCCGTGTTTTTACTTGGGCAAGCATTTCCGCCGTACTCAAGGTTGTGCCGGCAATTAGGGGATCGGAACCATCAACCAAAAACTGTACCTCCGCATTTTCGCCTCTTTTTAATTGTCGGGAGTAACCCGAGGGGACAATCAGCCCTGCCTTGGCCTTGCCCGTGTCCAGAAGCATTTCCAGCTCATCAAAGCTATTTACCCTGTAGTCGAGGGTGAAGTGGCCGGTTTGCACAAAGTTTTCAACAATTTCCCTGGACGAGGCAGTATTATCCGCATCAAACACGGCAAGAGGAACATTGTCAACATTAAAATTAACCGCATAGCCAAACATGAGTATCATAATGACCGGCATTAAAAAAACAATAACCAGGCTTGGAGGGTCCCGTTTAATATGTATAAATTCCTTTTTCATAATGGCGTTCAGCCGGGTAGGGTTAATGGCTAGTTTCATGTTCCTGCCTCTTTTCGGCCATATTGATGAAGACTTCTTCCAGGGTAGGGGCCTTTGCAGAATCTTTTAGTTCCGTGGGGGTCCCAAAGGCGTGGAGTCGGCCCTCCATCATTAGGGCGACCAGGTCGCACCTCTCTGCCTCATCCATATAGTGGGTGGTAATCAGGATGGTAATCCCTTTTGCGGCCAGATCCTGGAGTATGTTCCAAAAGAGACTCCGTGACACCGGGTCTACACCCGCGGTAGGCTCATCCAAAATCAATAGGCGTGGGCTGTGGATAAAGGCACAGGCCAGGGCAAGTCGTTGTTTCCAACCGCCGGATAATGTTTTCACCAGTTGGTTGCTCCTGCCGGACAGCTTCATCTCTACAGTTAATTCCTTGATTCGTTTATTAACCTCTTGGGCCGGCAATCCATAAATTGTTCCGAAGAAAAGCATGTTT
>CAZKPV010000032.1:280-14355 GCA_964554735.1 uncultured Clostridia bacterium | reverse complement strand
ATAATATAAGTGGAGGCGGTATTTGATGGAGCTTAGGGACAAAAATGTTTTGGTTGTAGGGGCCGGAAAAAGCGGTATCGCTGCCTGTGGTTTCCTATTAGGTAAGGGTGCTACCGTTACCCTAACTGACATAAGAGATATAGAAAAATACCAACCGCCGATAAAGGATTTGGCTTCCCGGGGTGTATTTTTTGTGTTCGGGGATTACCCCGAAGTGCGGCGTGGTAGTTTCGATTACATAGTTGTAAGCCCCGGTGTTCCCTTGTCGGTTGAACCTATCGTTTCGGCCGGGAAACAGGGTATTCCCGTTTTCGGGGAATTGGAGCTAGCATTTTCCTTTGCGGCGGCACCCTTTGTTGCCATAACAGGTACAAACGGTAAAACAACCACCACCGCTCTGACCGGCAGGATCTTTAAAAATGCCGGCTTTGAAACCTTGGTGGCGGGTAACATAGGCCATCCCTTGGTCAAGGAAATAGAATCCTACAACAGCTCCGGGGCAATAATTGCCGAGGTGTCCAGTTTTCAACTTGAGAGTACAATCTCCTTTAAACCAAGGGTTGCCGCCATTTTAAATATTACACCCGATCACTTGGACAGACACGGCACACTGGAGGATTATATTAGGGCAAAGGCAAGGGTTTTTAAGGAGCAAGGGCCCGACGATTGTTTGATTTTAAATTTTGACGACCCCGCCACGGCCGGGTTGGCCGCCGAATGTCCCGGAAGGGTAATATTTTTTAGTAGGAGGAATAACTTAGATTGTGGTGTCTTTTTAGATGACAAAGGTATGATTGTGTCTGTATTTGACGGTATCCGCACCGAAATTATGCCTGCCAGGGATTTGGGCATCCCGGGGCCCCACAATTTGGAAAATGCCTTGGCGGCTGTTGCCTGTACCCTTTTATTTGGCATTGGCCCCGAGATAATCGCCCGGACACTGGAGGATTTTCCCGGTGTTGAACACAGGCTAGAATTTGTAAGAGAACTTGACGGGGTGCGATACGTTAACGATTCAAAGGGGACTAACCCGGATGCAAGCATTAAGGCCTTGGATTCTTTTAATCAACCCATAATTTTAATCGCCGGCGGCAGGAATAAGGGGAATAATTTTTTAGCCTTCGCCGAAAAAGCAAAACAGAAGGCACGCCTAGTGATTACCCTTGGGGAATGCGCCGGTGAAGTGGAAGATTCCCTGCGTTCCGTTGGCTTCAAAGGTTTTGTTAGGGTTCCCAGTTTCGAGGAGGCCGTTTTGGAGGCAAACAGGAATGCCCGGTCCGGGGATCTTGTTTTACTGTCCCCGGCCTGTGCCAGTTGGGATATGTTTAGTAGTTATGAGGAGCGGGGAGAATTATTCAAAAAGCTGGTAAACAGCCTAGAGGTGACGAAATGCCGGTGAGGAGAAACCCTCCTGATTTCATTATATTTATAGTCGTGCTGGTGCTTGTAAGTATCGGTACAGTCATGGTGTTCAGTGCCAGCAAATATCCGGCACTGGTAAATATGGGAGATGCCTTCTATTATTTGAAACGGCAGTTGGTCTATGTTGTCCTTGGGATAATCGCCATGTTCGCGGCCATGGGGGTAGATTACAGGGTTTACAAACGGTGGTCCTTTCCTATGTTGCTGGCGGCCTTTGCCTGCCTGATTTTAGTACTGGTCATAGGTGAGGAATCACACGATGCAGTACGTTGGATACGTATTGGGCCAGTGACCTTTCAGCCTTCGGAATTTGTCAAACTGTCGATAATTATTTTCACGGCCTATGGGCTTTCTTTACGTAGGGACAAAATCCTTAGCCTCACACACGGTATGCTCCCCTACCTGGTTATAACGGGGCTGGCAGCCGGCTTGATCCTGCTCCAGCCAGACTTGGGCACGGCCGTTAGCCTGGCCGGCACAGTATTTATCATGCTTTTTGCGGCCGGGGCCAGAATGTCCAGCCTAGTGTCTTTGGGCCTACTAGCCTTGGTGGGTGTTGCCGCCTTAATCTACCGGGAATCCTACAGGTTGAAGCGATTTTTAGCCTTTTTAGACCCCTGGGCCGACCCGAGGGACACGGGATTTCATATTATCCAGTCACTTTATGCCCTTGGATCTGGTGGGCTGTTTGGCTTGGGTCTGGGCCAAAGCCGGCAGCAGTTTCTGTATTTGCCGGAGTCCCACACCGACTTTGTCTTTGCCATTTTGGCCGAGGAGACGGGGTTTATCGGGGGGTCCTTGGTTATTTTGCTCTACATTATTATTGTATGGAGGGGTTTGAGAATAGCCCTGACATCCTCCGATCCTTTTGCCAGTTTCCTGGCAACGGGTATAACTGCCGGTATCGGGCTTCAGGCAGTGATAAACATCGGGGTTGTTACTGGATCTATGCCGGTTACGGGAGTTACGCTGCCCTTGGTCAGTTTTGGAGGTACCTCCCTGTTGTTTACGATGGTAGGTGTAGGTATTTTGTTGAACATTTCTAAATACGCCACTATGAAGTGACGCATTTTTTATAGTCGTGAAATGGGGGTTTAGGATGAAGGTGCTGGTTGCCGGCGGGGGAACAGGCGGTCATATTTACCCCGCCCTTGCCATAGCCAGAGGGCTACAGGAAAGTTTTAAGGCGGAGGTGCTTTATGTTGGAACCGATAAGGGACTGGAGAGCGATATTGTTCCCCAATCAGGTTTTAGTTTTAAGACAATTTCAGCCGCCGGCCTTGACCGCAAACTATCTCTGAAAAATATCAAAGCAATTTACCAAACCGGCAAGGGATACTGGGAGGCACAGTCAATTTTACGCGCCTATCGCCCCGACTTGGTTGTCGGCACCGGTGGCTATGTCTGCGGGCCGGTTGTGCTTGCGGCCGCCCGGAAGGGTATCCCCACCCTGATACACGAACAAAACGCCTTTCCCGGCCTCACCAACCGGATATTGTCAAGATTTGTTGACTTGGTAGCGGTTACTTTTGAGGAATCGGTCCGGCACTTTGGCAACAAGGAGAAGGTGAGGGTGACCGGCCTGCCGGTACGCCAGGAAATCCTTGATATTGGCAAACTACAAACTGCCACCGGGCCGAAGGCAAAACAAGACAGGTTTTTGCTACTGTCCTTTGGCGGGAGTAGGGGGGCATCAAGCCTGAACAAGGCCATTCCGAAAGTAATAGGCAAATTCAAGGATGAACCGGATATTAGAATGATCCATGTTACCGGCACATCCGGCCATGAGGAATTTTCGGCCATGTTGTCAAAACTGTTTGTCAATGAATTGGAGAATGTAACCCTTGTTCCCTATTTGCACAATATGCCGGAGGTTATGGCACGGGCCGATCTGGTAATCTGTAGGGCCGGGGCGGCAACGATTGCCGAACTGACTGTTCTCGGCCTTCCCTGTATTCTAGTACCCTACCCCTACGCGGCAGAAAACCACCAGGAGTATAACGCCCGTGCATTGGCGGAAAAGGGGGCGGCGGAATTGATTCTTGACCGTGATCTGAGCGGTGAAACATTATTAGAACGGGTGGAGGGGCTAATCGGTAACAAAAGGCAACTCCGGCAAATGGCAGCAAACTGTGCGGCCTTAGGCCGACCCGAGGCCTTGCAGGACATAATGAAACTAATAGAGAAAATAGTATAGGTAGATTTTTGTCCCTTGTGTCGGGACAAGCAATGGAACTGCCCGGCCTGCAGACAGGCTGGTTTCAGTAACAACTGTTTTAGGGAATGCATAATATAGTCTATAGCGCAAGAGGGGTAATTGAAGAGGAGATGGTCCAAGTGCATAATTTACCAAAAAACATACATTTTGTCGGGGCCGGCGGCGCCGGTATGAGCGGGCTTGCCCTTATCCTTCTCGGGATGGGCCATCATGTAAGCGGTACGGATTTGAAGGAATCAACCAGCCTTGACCGTCTGAGGGATTTGGGGGCAAACATCGCCGTGGGGCACGCCGCGGAGAGAGTAGGTGATGCGGAGTTAGTTGTCATTTCCTCGGCAATCCCACCGGCCAACCCGGAAGTCATGGAAGCACGCGAAAGGGCTATTCCTGTCATCAAGCGTGGGGAGATGCTGGCCTACCTGATGATGAGAAAGCGGGGGATAGCGGTTGCCGGATCCCACGGGAAAACAACAACGACATCAATGATGGCCTTGGTACTGGAGAAAAACGGGCTCGATCCAACCATAGTAGTTGGGGGAGAAGTGAGCGATATAGGCGGAAATGCCAAACTCGGTAGCGGCGAATTCCTGGTAGCGGAGGCAGACGAAAGTGACGGGTCTTTTCTGTGGTTGCAACCGGAGATTGCCATTGTCACCAATATTGAAAACGATCATCTAGATTATTACGGAAGCAAGGAAAATATTGAAAAGGCCTTCGAGAAATTCATACACGGCGTCCCCAAACATGGGGTCACAGTCTTATATCATAACGACAACAGTCTAAAAAAAATTATTCCGGCTATCAAGGGACATTACGTAACCTATGCCCCAACCAACCCGTCTGCAAATTATTATATGGAGAATCTTGTTTTCAACAGTGGGTTTTCTGAGGGAGATGTGTATTATCAAGGAAAAAAGCTAGGTCCTTTGAGATTGGGCGTTCCGGGGGAACATAACCTTGCCAATGCCCTTGGAGTTATTGCCGCCGGAAGATCCTTGGGGCTAGATTTCCACGGGATGGCCAGATCCCTAAAATGTTTTAAAGGTGTGGGGAGGAGATTTCAAACATTGCTACACGAAAACGGGATTTGGGTCGTGGATGACTATGCCCATCACCCCACGGAGGTCAGGGCAACACTTAGAGCGGCCAGGCAAACCAATGAAGGGCGAGTTATATGTGTGTTTCAGCCCCACCGTTACAGCAGGACCCGGCTTCTGTGTGATGAATTTGGGAGTGCATTTGGGGATGCCGATCTAGCCAGGCTGATCTCGGATGCAATAGCCGAGAACGACGGTCCGGACGTTGTGTACATAAAGGAACTTGATAATATATCAGGCTACCTGGCGGACATTGTGTCGGCCGGGGATTTGGTTATCACAATGGGTGCGGGGGATATTTACAATGCCGGTTTGGATTTTGTAAAGAAACTCAAGGAAAATACCAATGTTTAGCAATATAAGGGGACGGGTGGCCCTGGGGGAACCCCTAAAACTACATACCAGTTGGCATATAGGCGGGCCTGCCGAAATTTTGATCGAACCCGCCGACATGGAAGATCTGGTGCGCGCGGTGGAGTTAACGAAAAAGGCGGGGTTGCCACTTTTTATTCTTGGCAACGGTACCAACATATTGGCATCGGATAAGGGTGTGCGAGGCGTTGTCATAAAAATTGGCAAGGGTTTTGACCACAAAAGGATTGAGGGGAACAGGATATTTGCGGGGGCGGCGTCATCCCTAGTGAGCCTGGCCCGTATAGCCGCCGCCAACAGTCTTGGCGGGCTTGAGTTTGCCATTGGCATACCGGGGACCCTAGGCGGTGCCTTGGTAATGAATGCCGGTGCCAATAACGCAAGTATAGGTGATTTGGTCAAATCCGTGCGGGTGATCCTTCCCGGTGGGGGAGTAGGTGAAAAAGGCCGCCACGAACTGGGATTTGGCTACAGACACAGTAAACTCAGGGGCTCCGGTGAAATTGTGATAGATGCCGTATTGGAATGTTACTACAGGGACCCAACGGAAATCAAGGTGGACATGAAAACCTATCTAGACGGAAGGAAACGCGTCCAACCCGGGGGATATCCCAATGCCGGTAGTGTTTTCAAAAACCCCGACGGGCACTCGGCCGGACAGTTGATTGAGGAAAGTGGCTGTAAGGGTATGGAAAGAGGAGGGGCGCAGGTTTCCTTAAAGCACGCCAATTTTATTGTCAACAAAGGCCATGCAACCGCAAGGGATATTATGTATCTGATCGAACGGGTCAGGGCAAGGGTCAGGGACACTTTCAAGGTTGAATTAAAAACTGAAATCGAGATATGGGGTGATTGGATATAAAGAGGCGGAGGTGAAAAAATGCAAAGGATACTTATTAAAGGGGGCAGGCAGCTTTCGGGTTCTATAAAAGTGAGTGGAGCAAAGAATGCATCTCTACCTATATTAGCTGCCAGCCTCCTTTTTGATGGGGCGGTTGTTATTCATGGGGTGCCGCGATTACATGACATCGAGGTGATGAAGGAGGTTTTGGCCCACCTTGGTGCAAGGGTTGCATGGATTGGCGGCTCATCCATCATGGTTGACGCCGGCGGGGTAAACAAGGTGGAGGTTCCGGAAGATTTGATGAGAAGCATGAGGGCATCCAACCTAGTGTTGGGAAGTCTTCTGGGAAGGACCGGTAGGGCCATGATCTCGTTTCCCGGTGGTTGCAACATAGGGTTGCGTCCAATGGATTTACACTTGAAGGGATTGGAGTTGATGGGGGCCCGGATTACGGAAAAAGAGGGTTATATCATTGCAGAGGCACCGTCGTTGTCCGGTGCAGATATACACCTTGATTTCCCCAGTGTTGGTGCAACGGAAAATTTGTTGATGGCCGCAGTCTTGGCTAGGGGAACTACAAATATATGTAATGTTGCCAGAGAACCGGAAATAGTTGATCTGCAGGATTTTTTAAACAGCATGGGAGCCAGGATAAGCGGTGCGGGCACGGACACGATAAGGGTTCAGGGAGTAAGGGGATTACATGCCACCGAACACAGGGTTATCCCGGACAGGATAGAGGCCGGAACCCATGTCATTGCAGCGGCAATCACCGGCAGTAAAATTGTGGTAAACAATGTTATAGCGGAGCACATTGATCCCGTGGTTGCCAAGTTGCGTGAGGCCGGTGTGCAAATATCGCTAGGGGATGGTTTCCTAGAGGTAAAGGGTAGGACGCCTAGTGAAGGAGGTATAAAGCCTATATGCGTAAAAACACTACCTTTTCCCGGTTTTCCCACCGATACCCAGCCCCAGTTGCTGGTCCTGTTGAGTATCGCTAGGGGGGTCAGTATAGTTACGGAAACAATTTTCGAAAACAGATACAAACATGCGGCGGAACTCATACGAATGGGTGCGGATATAAGGGTTGAAGGCAGGGTGGCAATTGTGAAAGGTGTAGAGAGATTGAGCGGGGCCCATGTTGTTGCCACTGATTTGAGGGCAGGGGCAGCCCTTGTTCTGGCCGGGTTGGTAGCCGAAGGGACCACCATTATAGAAAACGTTCACCATGTCGACCGCGGTTACGAGTCACTGGAAAAGAAATACAAGGGGCTCGGGGCGGATATTGAAAGAGTTATATATGGGTAACTCTTTTTTTAGTTTTACTTTGGACAAACAATCTCAATATGAACTATAATATATTGTACAACTTGCCGTACGAGGGTGGAATATTTAGTGTACAGACCCCGCCATATTGATTCTTCCAAAACCAAAAATCCTAGGCTCCAAAGCATTTTTTTTATATTGCTTGTTTTATTGGTTGTTTTTATATTGCTTGAATCCTCCTTTTTTGAAATAGACAAGATCCTTGTAACCGGTAACAGCCAACTTACTGAGCAGGAAATCATACAATTATCCTGTTTTACCGAGGGGGACAACATATTTAAGATAAACACAGAAGATGCCGTTAATAATATTGAGCTGGCACCTTTGGTAAAAAGTGTTCATATAAAAAGAAAACTTCCGTCCACAGTTGTAATAAATGTTGACGAGCGACTTGCCGCCGGACTTTTGGCAACGGGAAACGGCTTTCTGGTTGTAGACAATGAAGGGGTTTATTTGAGGGCCGGGAAGATAGGTTCATCCGAACTGCCCGTTATTACCGGGCTAGAGGTGGAGGTTCCGGAATTAGGGCAAGCCGTTGAGGCGGACGGAATAGGACTAGCCCTGGGAATAATAGAAGATATAGAGCCGGAACATTTACCAATGATATCCGAAATACACATGGCAACAAAGCAACAATTTTACATCTACAATCTTGAAGGCATACAGGGTTATTTAGGAGAACCAATAGATACAGCCAGTAAGTTGCAGTACTACTTTAGTATAATAGAGGAGTTTAAGGCTTCGCCGTCCGGCGGCGGGATAGAATATATAGATCTTTCCGGCAAGGGATGGCCGGTAGTTCAAATGAAGGAAGTGCCATAGCTATGGAAAAAAGGGGAGGCCTATACGGAGGGATACTCATAATTACCGTGGTGTTGGGTTTTATGTTGTCCATGCAGTTCAAGGCTGAAAAGGCAACCTACAACCCGCCTACAGTTTCTTTTTTGCGCGTCCAGGGGCTGGTAACCCAAGTCGAAAATTACAAGGCGAACCGTGACGATTTACAAACCCAAATTGAGGAACTGAGAAGCGAGTTGGACAAGGCCATTGCCCGCCCACAGTTGGCCATTATGAAAGAAGAATTGGACTTGGCCAGAATACATGCCGGAATGGTTCCGGTGAAAGGGCCCGGGGTTGAGGTTATTCTCAATGACAGTACATTGAAACCCCATCCAGGACAAAATCCAAATCTGTACGTCCTTCATGATGAAGATATACTCAACGTATTAAATGAACTCAAGGCCTCGGGGGCGGAGGCCTTGGCAATCAATAATAACAGGATCACCGCCAACACCGGCTTGAGGTGTTCCGGTCCAACAGTTATTATTAACAGAAATACTCATTTGGCGCCGCCCTTTGTTATTTGGGCAATCGGGGACTCCGTTACCCTAAAAAGCGGGCTAAATATGCCCGGCGGGATAGCCGATACCCTGAAGGATTATGGCATTCAAATATCAATTAAAGAAAAGGACGAGATTATTATCCCGTCATATAAGGGTACCATCTCCGTTGAGATTGCCGGTAACGGCCCGGAAGGCGGGGTGGAGACAAATTGAAATCAAAGATCAGGATTTCCATTATTTTTGTGACTTTTTTTATGGGCCTGTTGTTGGCGCTTCAGGTAAAGATAATGCATTACAACGAGGCACCGTTTCCCTACAGTAGGGCGCAGGAACTGACAAAAGAACTCAGCCGGCTGGAAGAAGAATGCACGCTGTTAAGGGCTGAAACCCGGGATTTGGAGGAAAAACTCCAACAGGCCCGTAAGGGCTACGAGCATGCCGAGAGTGCCCTGTTGAGCGAGTTAGAAAAGGCTAAATCCTTAGCGGGGTTAAAACCGGTTACCGGCCCCGGTGTGAGGGTGGTCTTGCAAAATGTGCTAGCGCGGGAAAGAGACGAATATACCAGTTTGTTTTCGGTGAGGGATGAGGACCTTCTAAAGATAGTAAATGAGCTCCGGGCCTCGGGGGCCGAGGCTATCTCCATTAACGGTCAACGGCTCATGCCCGCAAGTGAAATCAGGTTGGCCGGTTCATTTATTAATGTAAATCTAGTCAGGATATTGCCCCCCTTTGAAATACTGGCCTTCGGCAATCCCGACACACTGGAAAGCGCACTTTTGATCGACGGCGGCTTGGTTGATTATCTCCAGGACTGGGGAATCCAGGTAACGGTGGAAAAGTTGGAGGAATTAACCGTACCCGCCTATAGCGGTAATTTGGAACTGAAATACGCTACTTCCGTAAAAGAAGGTGAATAGTATGTGGATTGGGATTTGGTTGGCAGTTTTTGGTCTGATCTTGGGTATTGTGTTAGGTTTAAATATTCCGGTCATACTTCCCCAGATATACGCCAAATACTTGGGTTTGGCTATTCTTGCTGCCTTGGACTCGGTGGTGGGCGGGATAAGGGCAATGCTAGATGATAAATTTGACAATACCATCTTTCTATCCGGTTTTTTTGTGAATGCACTTTTAGCCGCCGGTCTGGCTTTTGTGGGGGAAAAACTGGCAGTCGATCTGTACCTTGCCGCCGTGGTAGTATTCGGTGTGCGTTTGTTTCAGAACCTGGCCACCATACGCCGCTATGTTTTCGGCAAAAAATAAATTTTAAATTAAAAAGGGAAAAGCACTCCTACGTTGAATTTTAAACTATAGGTAAAAATTGGTAGGAGGAAGCTAATGTTGAACAAAGAGGTAGTGTTTGCCCTTGATGTTGGGACAACCAAAATCGTGGCCCTTGCGGGCAGAATCGACAATGAGGGGGACGCGGAGGTATTAGGTTGCGGCGAATCTTTTTCGATAGGCATACGCAAGGGTAATGTTGTTGATATAGAGAATATAGCCGGGGCCATACGGAGGGCCTTAAATGAGCTTTACCGGGCCACCGGGTTGAACGGTGCCTACACTTACGTGGGTTATTCGGGTGTCGGCGTTGAGGTTACCGGAAGTTTCGCCTACACCATGGTTACAAACCCCGGCAGGGAAATAACTGATTTGGAACTGGGCAAGGTTTTGAAGGCGTGCAGGCTGGTTAAACTTCCTCCGGGTCGCAAGGTGTTACATATTATTACGGGTGATTTTACCATAGATGGTTGTGAAGGGATAATTGATCCCATCGGTATGATTGGGTCCAGGCTCAAGGTGGAGACAACCGTGGTGTCGGCACCATCCGTAAATGTGCAAAATTTAATCAGGCCCGTGGAGCTTGCCGGTTGCAGGGCTACGCGAGTGGTTCTCAACATAATCTGTTCATCCATGGTTTTAAGCCGGGAAGAAAAGGAAATGGGAGTTGCCCTGGTGGACATAGGGGCGGGGGTAACAACTGTTGCCGTTTTTGCTCGGGGCAAATTGTGTCATGTTAAGGCGCTTCCCATAGGCGGGGATCATGTAACCAGCGACCTGGCCATAGGATTAAGGACCACCATAACGGCCGCCGAGGAAATAAAACTTCAGTACGGTACCACAGGGGTTTTGGCCGCGTCGGACAACGAACTGGTTGAAATAGACGGTGTTGGCAGCACAACTAAGAGGAAAGTTACGAGGCAGGTAATTTCTTCAATTATTGATCCCAGGTTGCAGGAGATATTTGATCTGATAAAGAATGTTATTGTCGAATCAGGACACGCCAATATGATACCCTGTGGATTTGTACTTATAGGAGGTGGGGCCCTCCTACCCGGAGTGCCTGACCTGGCACAACGGCAGCTCAATATGCAGGTTAGGCCGGGAACCATAAAGCAGAGCAAGAATTTTTACGGTATAATTAATGATCCGACTTATATTCCGGCACTCGGTTTACTGGACTACGGTTTAAGAAATCATTTTTTACGTGAAAAGAAGGGAAAAAGGGATATTAGAGGGAATTTAGTTTACAGGGTCAAAAACTGGTTTCAGGATGTTTTAAACAGTGGGTAAATTGTGGAGTACAGCAGAGGAGGCTTCTTAAATTATGCTCGAATTTGAGCTGGAAATGGACCAGTTTGCCAGTATAAAGGTAATTGGTGTTGGTGGTGGGGGCAACAATGCGGTTAACCGAATGATCCACGCCGGGTTAAAGGGTGTGGAGTTTATAGCGGTTAACACGGATGCCCAGGCTCTGACATTATCAGATAGCAATACAAAGATACAAATAGGTACTAAACTGACCAAAGGTTTAGGGGCGGGTGCCAACCCGGAAATTGGTGAAAAAGCCGCGGAGGAAAATAGGGATGAGATATACCAGGCCCTAGAAGGAGCGGACATGGTATTTGTTACCGCCGGTTTGGGTGGGGGCACAGGGACGGGTGCGGCCCCTGTTGTTGCCGAAGTCGCCAAGGAGTTAGGGGCATTAACCGTGGGCGTTGTTACAAAGCCCTTCACTTTTGAAGGACGTAAAAGATTAAACCAGGCCGAGATGGGCATCGAAAATCTTAAGGGAAAAGTGGACACCCTGATCACCATACCCAATGACAGATTGTTACAGGTTATAGACAAGCATACCTCTATCGTGGAGGCCTTCAGAATAGCCGACGATGTTTTGCGCCAGGGCGTGCAGGGGATCTCGGATCTTATTGCCGTGCCGGGTTTGATTAACTTGGATTTTGCAGACGTTAAAACAATCATGTCGGATACCGGTTCCGCCCTCATGGGTATTGGGAATGCAACCGGTGAAAACCGGGCGGTCGAGTCATCCAGGATGGCTATTTCCAGCCCCCTTTTGGAAACCTCCATTGAAGGAGCCAGGGGAGTATTGCTAAATATCACGGGCGGGTCCTCATTAAGTCTTTTTGAAGTCAACGAAGCCGCCGATATTATTTTCCAGGCGGCCGACAAGGAAGCAAACATTATATTTGGTGCGGTTATAGATGAAAGCTACAACGAAGAAGTTTGTGTTACGGTAATAGCCACCGGCTTTGATGAGAGATTTAAGAAGAGAGCCGAACGAAGTAAAGCGGAACTGGAAATTAAATCATTTTCCACCCACGATGACCTTGACATACCGGCTTTTTTGCGTCGAAGGTAAACAAGTCTTAAATAAAGCGGTGTATTGCCCAAGGTGGTCCAGCGGATCGAACACTTGCATCGGTTTGCATCCCCTTTATTAAGCGGAACAGGCCGACTTAAGCCGTGGTGGTCGCCACCTCGCACCGTGCAACTAGAAAAATATTTTTGCTAGACATGTAACGACATGTTTCTCTTACCTCAGTGTGTATAATGAATGCTGGGGTTTATTTTTTTGCCTGTAATAAAATGAATTCCCAATCATATAATTACTAAGAGGAAATGATAGGGTGTATTCCTATGTTGTATATGTAGACGAGGTTTTAATCGGCAATTTTATTATAAATTTTGTTATCCTTTGGGCCACGGCCCGCCTTGCAGGTTTAAAAATTATAAAATGGCGTCTTGTTTTAGGTTCTATCCTTGGAGCTTTCTACTCGATTATCCTCTACATTCCTGCCCTCGCATTTCTTTTCAGTGTTTTTTTTAAACTACTAGGATCGGTGATTATTGTACTTTTTGTGTTCGGGACCATGCCGGCGGTCAGATTTCTACTCGCCTTGGGTTATTTTTATTTTACATCCTTTGCCATGGGCGGAATTGTCTTTGGCGTAGGCTATTTTCTTGGCTTGGGCCAAGATCCCGCACCGGTTTTAGGTGATTTCTTCCTGGAAGTTAAAGATTTTTTTTGGTATGGCATCCTTTTGGCAATTGTCGGGATTTATATGCTGGCAAAATGGGGTCCGGCCTTTTGGAAGAGGCATACATCAGATGAGATATATTACTATCAACTGGGCATTAACTTTGGCGGAGAGACAGTTACTGTCAATTCATTTTTAGATACGGGCAACCACCTGTCCGATCCCCTAACAGGCCATCCGGTTATAGTTGTGGAGTATGACGCCGTAAAACACCTATTACCGGGGGAAATAAGAAAAGCCATGGGCATCCAAATGCAGGATGAGGATAGTTTGGAAAAGATGCTTGAAGCCCTGTCCGATTCCGGTTGGGCGGCACGCTTTAGGGTGATACCCTACCATACGGTGGGCATGGCCGGCAGCTTGTTGTACGGTTTCAGCCCGGATAAAGTAAGCCTGAGCGGCGATAGGGGCGATATTATCTTCGGTAAGGTTATCATAGGGATTTGCCGACGGCCCCTAAGCCCGGAAGCCACTTATCAGGCCTTGTTGCATCCGAGGCTGTTTGATAAAAGCGATTGACCTAAACCAATATTAGAAGGAGGATTGCATTGAATATATTTTTGAAGGGAAAATGGCGGGTAAGGCTAACATTGCTGCGTCTATTAATCATTTTAGGTTACAGACCAAGGCTTCACTATGTTGGTAGCAGTGAGGCCCTTCCTCCACCCCTGAGTACGGACGAAGAATCATATTTTATAAACCAACTCGGTACGGGTGACAGGGCTGTCCGTAGTGTACTCATAGAGCGTAATCTACGGCTTGTCGTTTATATAGCCAGAAAATTTGAAAATACCGGCATCGGAATTGAGGATCTTGTTTCCATTGGGAGCATAGGGTTGATCAAGGCTGTCAATACCTTCAATCCCCTAAGAAAAATTAAACTTGCCACGTATGCCTCACGTTGTATAGAAAATGAAATACTGATGTACCTTCGCCGGAACAACAAAACCAGATCGGAAATATCCTTTGACGAACCACTCAATATAGATTGGGACGGTAATGAACTGCTTCTTTCGGATGTACTGGGGACGGAAAATGACATAATCTACAAATGCATTGAGGAAAAGGTTGACAAAAAACTTCTACATATAGCATTAAAAAAACTTTCCAACA
>CAZKPV010000032.1:0-270 GCA_964554735.1 uncultured Clostridia bacterium | reverse complement strand
TAATGGAGCTCAGGTTTGGTCTCAACAATGGATCGGAAAAAACCCAAAAAGAGGTTGCGGACATTTTGGGGATTTCGCAATCATATATATCAAGACTAGAGAAGCGTATAATCAAACGCTTGAAAAAAGAATTTAGCAAAATGGAATAATAAATCATGTTTTTTCAAATACTCTCCGTAAAGGGAGTATTTTTTTTATGTCCTTTTCCCGGTATGTATAGGGCAGACAGGCAGTGGTAATAATTTTACTGTAGGAGGTTGCTTATGCTGG
>CAZKPV010000031.1:0-14420 GCA_964554735.1 uncultured Clostridia bacterium | reverse complement strand
CATAGTTAGTGTTTACAGTAAACATTCTCCACGCACTTGGGTCTCCGCGAAGGCGGGGTCAACGCCTACATGCCATTGTAGATCGCCCCACCTTCTTAACCCCCAGCACCAACTCCCGACTGGGCGTCGGCAGCCAACACCAGGGACTTCATCGTTGTGCCCTTGACGGAAATAAACCCGCCCTCCAAAAAAGTCACCCGACTAGAATACTGCGTCACTTAGGCAAAATTTAATATACTTCCTCATCTCAATTATAACACAATAGCCGTCACCTGTCCCTAGACAAAACATAGTAAGCCAAATCCCGCAAAAAATAGATTTTACCGCCCAAGTATGAAATAGAATCAACCGCCTTCGCAACGGCCTCCCCAGCCTTTACGCGGGCCTCCGCAATCCCAAATAACAGTGGATAGGTGGCCTTACGGTTTTTTAAATCACTGCCTACCGGCTTTCCGATCCTATCTGCATCCCCTTCAATATCCAAAATGTCATCAATAATCTGGAAGGCAAGCCCAAAGTTTTCGCCGTAGCGTCCTAGTGCATGCAGTTCGTCCTTTGTAGCGCCGGACAAAACTGCCCCGATTTCCAAGGAGGCCCTGAATAAACTCGCGGTTTTGCGCGAATGAATATATCTAAGAGTATCATAACTTATATTATCCTTGTCCGACACGGTATCAACGAGCTGTCCGCCGATCAACCCCATCGTACCCGCCGCCCTGGCAAGAATGTTTACGGCCTTCAACGTATTACCGGGCTCCGCCCCCCCACCTACACTATCAGTTAAAAGTTGGAAGGCGTATGTTAGCAGTGCATCCCCGGCAAGAATGGCCACGTCCTCCCCATACATTTTATGACTGGTTGGCTTTCCCCGGCGATAGTCATCATTGTCCATCGCGGGCAGGTCATCATGGACAAGGGAATAGGTATGTAACAATTCAACCGCACAAGCCGCCGGCAATACATTTGCAGGTGACCCGCCCACGTACTCCGCCCCGGCCATAACCATAATGGGTCTGAGTCTTTTGCCACCAGACATTACACTGTACCTCATTGCCCTGTGAATCAGCGGTGGGTATTCGTCTTCCGGGGGCAAATACCTGTCCAAAGCTTCATCTACCACCGATGCCCTCTTGTTTAATTCCTGCCCTATATTCATTCATTTGGTCCCCCGCCATCCGGCAAGGAAATATCCTCAAAAATAGGTTTTCCATCTATACCCT
Organism: uncultured Clostridia bacterium; assembly: GCA_964554735.1. Taxonomy (GTDB): domain Bacteria; phylum Bacillota; class Desulfotomaculia; order Desulfotomaculales; family CAZKPV01; genus CAZKPV01. The sequence goes on along the minus strand of CAZKPV010000031.1, from coordinate 13,200 downwards.
CACTGAGCAAGGACATGCGTTGCTCGGCCCGCTCAAGTTTTTCACGACAGTATTTAATCAATTTGACACCTTCCGCATACAGATCCAGGGCTTTTTCCAGTGCAATCTGGCCATTTTCCAACTCACGTACAAGCCCCTCAAGACGGGTAAATGCCTCTTCAAAAGTTTTCTCCTCAAGGTTCAAAACAGATTCCCCCCTATAAACAAGTTAAGGGACTCGGCAGCGAATCCCTCAACCATAGGCAACTGCTATTTCATTCTTTCCTGAACTTTATCAACCGCCTTGCCTTTTAGCAAAGCCGCCTTTTCAACCAACTTTTCTTTTTCCGCAACAACATTATCAACATACTCCCTGTCTTTAATCATTGGTATATTGATATCAGCGCTCAACAATACTGAATTCAGTGCCGCCTCCGACACATAGGCCGCTACCCCAGCATCACTTATAGCCATTTTATTGCCGATATGTGATAGCTCCTCGGTGATCTCAAGTGAACGTAGGCAGGTTCTGGCTATTTCCATTGGCACATCTGTAGCCTTTTTAAGAGCCGCCTGCATTATCTCGGCCCTTTTTGCCTTTTCCTCATCGGTATTTCTTGGCATCCTGAAAACTTTCATAAAGCCCTCAAAAGCCGCCATATCAGCGTCAACGAGTTCCTCGAGCCTGCTAATGAGGCTGTTACATTCATCCAGTATAGTTTGTACCTGTGGTTCTACATCTTTATATTTTTCTTTTCCTACCGTGAGATTGCAAACCATTGAAGCCATGGCCACACCGAGGCTTGCTACTAGCGCGGACACACTCCCCCCACCGGGAGTTGGTGAACTGGACGCGGAAACCTGAACTACATCCCTATAAGAACGATCCAAAAACTTGCCCATCAACGGAACCTCCTATTTCCCTTCCAATTGCCATTTAGCCGCTTCCGCAACGTTCTGCATCAGTATAGCGGTAGTTGCAACCCCCGCACCACCGGGTACCGGGGTTATATAGGCTGCCTTTTCAGCCGCCGGTTCAAACTCCACGTCCCCAACGAGTTTGTCACCAACCCTATTGATTCCGATATCAATAACTATTGCTCCCTCTTTGATCCAATCACCCTTGATAAGGCCGGGAACCCCTACCGCCACCACTAGTATTTCGGCATTACGAACATGCTTTTCCGTGAGGCCGCGTTCACCGGTTGCAATATGGCAAATGTTAACTGTACAAAATTCGTTTAAAAGTAAAAGTGCCGCAGGTTTCCCAACAATATCACTGTGCCCGACAACGGTTACCTCTTTACCATATAGATCCACTCCGGTTGACTTAATCAATTCAACCGCCCCGGCGGGTGTACAAGGTGCCAATCTGGGTGCACCAAAGGAAACAAGACCCATATTATATGGGGTAACTGCCTCCACATCCTTTTCATAGGCGATACTCCACTGGGCTACCTTGGCATCTATATGTGCCGGAACGGGCATCTGCAATATAATGCCGGAAACGGCGGGATCGTTATTGAGCTCCTGTATGTATTTCAACAGGTCTTCCTGGCTTATGCTCTCGTCCAGTTCCTTCAATTCGTATTGAATACCCACTGATTCGGCCACCTTTTTTTGAGCATTGGTATATACTTTGGAAGCCGCATTTTCTCCAACCTGGACGGCTACCAGAAATGGAGTTGCACCCTTTGATTTCAATTCCTCGACGTCTTTTTTAACTTTTTCCTTGATTTCATCGGCTAGCGGTTTACCCCTTAAAAGTTCAGCAGCCATTTAATGTAAAACCTCCTTTTAAATAATTATAAATGATAACCCCTTTCAAAATATTCGTTAATTATTATACTTAATCCTGCTTTTTAGTCTATCTTTTGCTTTACTAAACAGTTTAATCCACCCTTTTTTAAAAACAGGTCAACACTATCCCCTACTTCCACCTGGTCCGCACTGGAAACAACATTGGACCCAGAGGTGCCATGTTCTGTACAAATACAATACCCCCTGGCTAGGGTGGCAAGAGGGCTCAAGTCATGGAGTCTTCCCGCCAATGCAGAAAACCTATCCTGCTTTTCCCTAAAAATGTTTTGTGCGGACGCATTAAATCTCTGTTCCAAACCGTCAAGTATTTGCCCACGGGGTGCGCATATACTGCCAACGGGGTCAACCATAACCCGACTTTGCACACATTTCTCCAGACGCCACCGGTAGGACTTTATATAATTATCGCAGGTTGATTGCATTCGCCTTTTCAGATTTTCAATGTATCTGACCATTTCGCCCTTGTCCGGAACGGCCATCTCGGCGGCCGCCGAAGGGGTTGCGGCCCGTGCATCGGCAACCATGTCAGCTATGGTAAAGTCGGTTTCGTGACCTACCGCGGATATAACCGGTATTTCGGAATCATAAATACTGCGGGCAACAATCTCGGTGTTAAAGGACCACAATTCCTCTATGGATCCGCCGCCGCGCCCAACGATAATTAAATCAATTCCCCCGGTCTTGTTTAACAGTTTGATGGCCTCGGTTATTTCGTGGGGTGCCGACTCCCCCTGGACCGCCACCGGGGCCAGTACCATCCTCACACCCGGCCATCTGTGCCTGGCCACCCTAATTATGTCATGGAATGCAGCCCCCTTGGCGGAGGTTACAATGCCTATACACCCGGGCAAAACCGGTATCTTTTTTTTTCTGGCCTGGTCGAACAAGCCCTCCTCCTGAAGTTGTCGTTTCAGCTGCTCGAAGGCAATATAAAGGGCCCCCAGCCCATCGGGCTCCATTCCTTCAACATACAATTGGTACTGCCCGTCCCTTTCGTAAACCGAAACATAACCCCTAGCAATCACAGCCATACCGTTTTCGGGCCGGAACAGTAGTCGGCTTGCCCGAGAACGAAACATAACGGACCGCAGCCGGCTTGCCTTGTCCTTTAGGGTAAAATACAGATGCCCCGAAGTGGCCCTTGTATAGTTGGAGACCTCCCCCTTGATCCACACATTGGATAGGGAGTAATCGTTTTCAAGTAGACTTTTGATTTGTCTGTTGATCTCGCTTACCGTCAATACATGCACTTTTAAACCTCTTTTACTTTTCTATATTTTTCAGGTATTCATCCATTTCCTTGGCTGCTATCCGGCCCGCACCCATGGCCCTAATTACAGTTGCGGCACCGGTTACAATATCACCGCCGGCAAATACGCCTTCCTTCGAGGTGGCCCCTGTTTTTAGGTCGGCTACAATGTTACCCCTTTTGTTGACCTCCAAACCCTCCGTAGTCTTAGGGACCAGGGGGTTCGGGCCCTGTCCAATGGCAATTATCACCGTATCCATTTTTATCCTAAATTCGGAGCCCTCTATGGCTACGGGGCGTCTACGCCCCGAGGAATCAGGTTCACCCAGCTCGAAACGCTGGCATTCCAGGGCAGTAACCCAACCCTTGTCATCGGCAATGATACGAACCGGGCTAGTAAGAAGTTCAAATTTGACCCCTTCCTCCTCCGCATGCTCTACTTCCTCCAATCGTGCCGGCATTTCCTTGCGGGAACGGCGGTATATGATATATGAATTTTCCGCACCCAATCTCAAGGCTGTGCGTGCCGAGTCCATGGCCACGTTTCCGCCTCCTATAACGGCAACATTTTTACCGACCTTCACGGGTGTATCATATTCGGGGAAAAGATAAGCCTTCATTAAATTTGTTCTTGTTAAAAATTCATTTGCCGAGTACACCCCGCATGAATTTTCCCCCGGAATTCCCATAAAGTAGGGCAAACCTGCGCCGGTACCAATGAAAACGGCATCGAAGCCCCCCTCCTTCATTAATTCATCAACGGTGTTGAGCTTGCCAATTACCGTATTGCATTGGATTTCCACACCTATTTTACGCAGGTTTTCTATCTCGGCCTGCACTATAGCTTTCGGCAAACGGAACTCCGGAATCCCATACATGAGCACACCACCGGCCACATGGAGGGCCTCAAAGATTGTGACCTTGTGTCCCAACTTGGCCAGGTCCGCGGCACAAGTCAACCCCGCGGGCCCCGAACCAACAATGGCAACCTTTTTGTGTGTTTGTGGTGCCGTTGCGGGAGGTTCCGAGTTATTTTCCAGCTCAAAATCAGCCGCAAACCTTTCAAGCCGGCCGATGGCCACGGGTTCACCTCTTTTCCCTAGGGTGCAGAATTTTTCACACTGGCTTTCCTGAGGGCATACTCTACCGCATACTGCGGGCAATGCGTTCTTTTCTTTGATCACCTTGGAGGCCGCGGCAAAATCGCCGGCTGCAATGTGTTTGATAAACCCAGGTATGTCAACCTCTACCGGGCAACCCTGACGGCACGGTTCCTTTTTACAATGCAAACATCTTTCCGCCTCTGCAATAGCCGTTTTTTTATCATACCCGAGGGCAACTTCCGAAAAGTTGCCGGCACGCTTCTTGGGGTCCTGTACTGGCATTGGATTCTTCTCTAATATGATTTTTTTCTTCTTTTTAGTCATTACACTTCCCCCCACAACTGCAAAGATATTTCTGCATCGCTTGTTTTTCCTCGTCTTCGAAAAATTTTGCCCGTAATGACATTTCATCAAAATTTACCTTATGCCCATCAAACTCGGGCCCGTCCACACAGGCAAACTTGGTTTCACCACCAACGGTAACCCTACAGGCACCGCACATGCCCGTGCCATCAACCATTATGGAATTGAGACTGACGATAGTTTTGATGCCAAACCCCTTGGTAAGCATACTGACAGCCTTCATCATCGGCAAAGGCCCTACGGCAACAACAAGATCCGGGATTCCCTTATCTCCCTCTATCAACTCTTTCAATACATCGGTTACAAACCCCTTTCGTCCGTGGGAACCATCATCGGTGGTTACAAACAGCCTGTCAGTGACAGAAGCCATTTGGTCCTCCCAAAAAAGAATGTTTTTGCTTCTGGCACCAATAATGCCCGTAACATCATTTTCGGCTTCTTTTAATGCACGTGTAATCGGGAAAATAGGCGCCACACCTACCCCACCGCCTATGCAAACGACCCTACCTATTTTTGCAACATGTGAAGGCATCCCCAAGGGTCCCACAAAGTCGAGGATGGTATCCCCCTCCTCCAACAGCCCCAGCATTTTGGTGGTTTTTCCAATTTCCTGAAAAACTATTGAAATTGTCCCTTTTTTTCTGTCAAAGTCGGCTATTGTTAAAGGGATCCTTTCTCCTTTGTCATTGATCCTTAAAATAATAAACTGCCCCGGCTGGGCCTTTTGGGCAATTCCCGGCGCATACACTTTAAAAAGTTTTATTTCATCCGCGAGTATTTTCTTTTCCAGAATCCCAAACAAGATACTCCCTCCAATATATATTAGTTCAATCGTTCAAGGGTGCCTCTTCCACATACTTTCCTAGTATCCCATTTATAAACTTCCCCGAATCACTTCCCCCGTATTTTTTAGCCAACTCCACGGCCTCATTTAAAACAACCCTTAGCGGGATGTCCTTTTCATAGAGGAGCTCATAAAGGGCTTCGCGCATTATATTTCTGTCAATGCAAGCCATTCTCTGTAACTCCCAGTCCCTGCTGAGCCTGTTTATTATGGCATCAAGTTCCGGAAGGTGTTTTACAATCCCATTAATAATCCGGCGGGCAAAATCCATATCTGCCTTAATTTTGCTGGAACCCGTGCCCTTATGATAGCCCAGCACGCTTTCAAGGGCCATTTCGGCCCCGGATTCCACAAGGTCAATCTGATATAAAACCTGCAATGCCAACTCCCTGGCATTCCTTCTGCTCATAAATAAGATCCCCTAGCGATTGTTAAACAGCCTGTCAATTATAGACCGCCAATCCGTGTTTTCATCCACTTTTTTGCCTATATAATACCCAAGAACTATACAAACAGATACAAATATAGCCTTTATTACACCGTATACTATTGTAAACCAACCAAAAACCAGGCCAAAGGCTATGCCCAAAAGCCTACCATGGTGATTATCCCATATTTCCCTGAAATTCTTCAAATCCATGAAATTCACCTCAAAAGGACAGCTACTCTACCCTCGGCTTGGTCACCGTGATGTTGTCAACGGAAATCCATACGCTTTCGACTTTTACCCCCGTTACCTCACGTACCCTGTCCTTTATTTTTATCTGTATAGTCTCAGACAACTCTGGAATTCGCACCTCTGGCGATACGGTAATATTAACGTTGATAATTATTTGCTCCTTTTCGTATACAATGCTTGGCCGTACCTCCCTGATCCCGGCTATCTGGGACACGTCCTTAGATACCAAGTTCTCTATGGCTTTTAATGATATGCGTACCTGTCCATGCTCATTTTCATGCACTACGGATTGCAGCGAGGAAGCCAACGCCTTAGGTTTGCCGCCCTTGACAACCGACCAAAACAATCTGATACCGGCAAGTAAAAGCACTGCGGCTGTCAAGGCATAAAATAACCGGGCATTTTTATCAGCTATCTGCCCAGCCAAAAAATCCAGTGGGGTTGTCCATCCTGCAAAAATCAAAAGCCCTACCAGCAATAACAACGATATTACAATAGAAAAGATTGCCAATAGGGCACGATCAAATAGCCGCATGGTTTACCTCCTTTATCTCTATAAAAACGGCCGTGTCTCCTATTCTAGCTCCTCGTTTTCCTTTTCTTCGTCCCCTATGTTAACTTCGTTGGCGAAACTAACACCTTGAATATGGACATTTACTTCCACAACTGTAAGCCCTGTCATACTTTCAATGGCATTTTTGACACGGGCCTGTATCTGGGAAGCTACCTCCGGTATACGACAACCGTATTCGACTAGCACATGAATATCCACGGCTGCTTCCTTTTCCCCAACCTCAACCTTTACTCCCTTTGATAGGTTTTTACGGCCAAGCCTTTCCACAATACCACCGGCCAAGCCACCGCTCATTGCAGATACACCCTCAACCTGGGTTGCAGCCATACCTGCAATGATACCAACAACATCATCAGCTATTTTAATGGTTCCCATGTCACTGGTTGAAACGTTTTCTGCAGATACATCCTTTTCTTCCATGAACTTGCCCCCCTAATATACACTTTTATCCAAGTAGTTCAATTATATCAGATGGCTATACATATTTCAATTGCCTTGTTTACGCATAATAATATCTATCTTCGCCGGCTCCAAACCTGTGCCCCGGGATACCAATTCCAACAAGCCATACTTGTCAACTTCGGAAACACCCCCCGTGTCCAACACAACTGTAATTACATCCTCCAGAAAAGATACAACCACATCCGAAAAACCCCTGGCCCTGATAAGGCTCTCCAATTCGGTTTCCTGCCCCATGGTCTTGGTGATCCCTAACAATATAGTTTGGGCTTCATCAATATTACCCGCCCCCGAGTTGGGGTTATTTATAATCTCCCTTAAATACTCTATACGTTGTCCCCTAACCCTATCTCTTTCTATACGATATTCAACGAAAAAATCACTGCCGTCTATGTGGTTAATAGCCGTGTCCAAATTCATTGCCATCCCCGGCGAAATATCGATATCATTGCTTTTATCTTTATCCTTATTCCTGTCCAGCAGGCCCGCCAAAAATAGGGCGGTAATAGTAAGAGCTATAAACACCACCAAAATCGTCTTTTTCCTAATAACTATCTGCAATTCCCTCACCTCTTTTAGTAACAACTAGGACCTTGTGGGGTTCAACTCCCAGGGCTACACAAGTTGCACTAAACAACCTTGATTTAACAGCGGGATCCCTTGCACCCTCCGCCACAACGAGTACCCCGGAAACATTGGGTCCGCTGCTGTGCTTAACAAGGGGTGCCTGGCCACCCTGGGACTGGACCAATACCACCTGTTCATTTTCACTGTCTTCCGTAACTGTTCGCGTACCGCCCGACTGGTCTTGCTCCCTAGTGGTTTTGGTGCTTACAACATTATTGATGGCGTACTCGGAAACAGTTGTACTCTTTAGACTGACGATCACATATACATTACCGGCACCCTTGATCTGGGTTAGGATTTGCCCGAGCTTGGTTGAAAGGTATTCCTCTTCATTTTCAATTGCGGCGTGTTCATGCTGCGATTTTTGCTTATCTTCCAATAAAGTTTTTGTCTGTCCGCCTTGGTCTGTTTGAGTTGCCCTTTTACCACCACCGCCGAAGGCACTACCCAAAAGAATTAAAATGACGCCAATGGCCGCGAGACCCAGCAAAAATTTTATCTTGCTATTGCTTCCCCTTCCGGTATCCTTGACTTTGGTTAAAATTTTTTTTAAATCCACAGTTCAACCCTCCCCCGACTACCGATCAGCTGTAAATTATCTATAAATTACCCGCACACTGTCTCTGGGCAAATTATAAAAGTCCGCTATGATGACTTTTATTTTTTCTGCAATTTGAGGATCCGTGGGTTCGGGATCACCAATCCGGATCTCTATCGGTTCTATGCCCTTTTCCCCACTATTGTTGCCCGCCTCATTGCTACCCGTCTGCACCCCCGAATGCAACTCCAAACAAACTTCTAACAAACGGCCGTAAGTAGGGCTTTGCCTGTCATCCTCCACCCTTACCTGAACCCCCACAACTTTTACCGTACCGTTTAGGCTGGCAAGACTATAGATTTGCCTGGCCAAACCAAGACGATATTCTTCCATGGCCCTGTCTTGTTCACTGGCGTGGATTCTACTGCCTTCATCCATAATGTCTTCCAGTTGCCCTGACAGGTCGGCGATACCTTCTTGAGGTATTATGACCGCCGGCACATCAAATGTTAAGCCCTCCTTGTTTAAAAGGGAAAAAACCGCCTGTAAAACCGAAATCATAACAAGGATGCCAAAAACCAAGCGCAGATAACGACGCATGTCCCCGGCCGGAAGCAGCATCTCCAAAAACACGGCCAGAATTACAATCATAGCTATGCTTTGAACTAACCCGCGTATTATTTCCACCTTGGTCCCCCCTCTAGCGAAGCATAACTGTCAAATCCCCCAGACCCACCGTGATCGCCACGGAAAAAAAGAATAACAGACAGGTCGTTCCCACGGCCGCAAAAACAAGTAGCAAACTGTTTCCTAAGGTGTTCAGACAATCCACCAATCGGGGATCACCGATCGGCTGTATTAATGCCCCGGCTAACTTGTACACAAAGGCAACGGCCAAAATTTCCAGCAAGGGTATCAAGGCCAAAAAAAAGATCATAATAACCCCGCCTAGGCCCAGCGCGTTTTTTATTAGTAGGGAGATGCTGACCACCGACTCCAAGGCGTCCGAAAACATACCCCCGACAAGGGGAACGAAAGACCTAGTTGCAAATTTTGCGGTTCTGATCACTACCCCGTCCGCAACAGCCGCGGCCACCCCCTTGATTGACAAAACACCCAAAAATACCGTTGTCAGTAGCCCCATAAAACTCATTGCCACGGTTTTGAACAAACTGGCCAAACTGGACACCTGGAATTTTTCCGAAAGATTGCTGATAACGGATAATACGGCAGCGAAAAATATTAGGGGAAACACTATGTTTTTTACAAGCGTACCGGTGATACTCACCGCCATAAAAATTACCGGGTGGAAGATTGCCGTAGATGCAACCGCCCCCACGCCAACCAAAAAGGTGAGAATCAAGGGCATTAACAACTGTAGAAAGCCCACCATAGTGTCAACGGCCCCACGTCCGGTATTCAAAACCATTGCAAACGAACCGACGGCTATTGTTATCAGCGCTAGATACACAACGCTGTATGTCAACTTGCCCGTGGTCGCCCTTTCGAATGCCGCCGAGAGATTTTGCAACAAGGCACAGATGACGGCCAGGATAATCAATTTGCCCATCAGGGACATGTTGGCAACAAGGTCCTTGAAAAACTGCGACAAAACAAGATTTAAAACATCGTTAACGGAAAGATCCAGTTCACCGGTACCGAGTCGATAAATCATCTCTTTAAAATTGAGGATGGGCACAGCACTTTTTACTTCATCATCGAGACCATCTATAAAGTTTTGGATGGATTCCGTGTTCAATTCCGTTAGATCAAATGCACCATATACAGACTCATCATTTTCCGGGTCGGCGAAGGCATTGCCGGGGACCAACGCTGGGACCAACATACATAGTGTCACGGTTATAATCAGAAAAATCCTTTGCACGGCTACCCACCCTTGTATTGAGATAGCATTTTCCTAAAGTAAATCCAGTAATGCCTGGAGAACGGCCATTATTATCGGCACGGCGATGATGAGGATTAATACCTTGGCGGCAAATTCAATTTTTGTTGCTATGGCGTTTTCGCCGGCATCCTTACATATTTGGGAGCCGAAGTCAGCTATATAGGCTATACCTACTATTTTTAAAATGATCCCCAGATAAGCTGAACTGATGTTGGCCCTATCAGACAGGTCCCGTAGCACGTCTATGATGGCGCCTATTTTACCCAGCACCATTAAAAATATAATTACACCCACTATTGTGCTTAAAAGTAGGGCAAATTCTGGTTTCTGTTGGCGCAATACCACCGCAAAGACTGTAGCCACTAGCCCCAAACCAACAACTTGCAGTATTTCCATCGGTTTTCCCCTTGTTAAAATAGCCTAAACACTGATTTTACCTGCTCGAAGAGATCGGCTAATAGCGGGATTACCCAGGCGATCAAAACAAAGGCCACTCCCGCTAATGTCACTAGCTGGGCCTGCTCTTTTTTACCGGCATTTTCCAACACCATATGGATAACGGCAATGAGGATACCGAAACCTGCTATTTTGAAAATTAGGTCTACACTTGAACCCACAAGTATCACCCTCTTTTAAACTAAAATCATGACAATAACAACGGCACAGGATATACCCAGATATCGCCACAGCTTGACATTTACCCGGGCGTCATTTTCAGCCTTTTCAATTTGATGCGTCATTTGCTTTGCAATAAGGCGCATGTGTTTTTCCTGATCGCCTTGATCGGAAACACCCAGAAATGAACCCAGCCTCTGCAATACGGCCAGATCATCGCTGTTTAGGGAGGTCATTTGCGACAAGCTACCCAGCGCGCTTTCCCATGCCTCCGCCGCCGTAAAACCCTCACCGCTGTACAATCTTTTGGAGGCATAACCGAACAGGTAGCCGATGTTCCCCCGGCAACTTTGGGCAACCCTATCCAGTGCATCGGGAAGCGGCGTGGCGCCGTAGATGATCTCGGTTTCCAAGAGCTGCAGTCCCGATCGGAGCTCCCTCAGCTCCCGGGGCCGCCTTTCATACGAACGCGCCACCGTAGTACCTATAAGCCCACCGGCCAACATAACAACAACGGAACCTATTATTTTAAGCATTGTAATGCCCCCAAATAAACCCAGTATGGTTGTCCCTTCTTTTTTATAGGTATTGCCGGCAAGGTGTTTTTATGCCAATATCTACATTGATTTTAGAGTCACGCCATCAATGACATCCTCAACTGTCCCTATACCCCGGGAATGGCCCAAAATCACAAACCGTTGTATTACTTTTAGGTCAACTAAATATTTTAAAGCAGGTCTTTTTTTTATATCGGTCAGCCCGCTACCATGGGCCGTAGCTAAAACCGTTACCCCCGCGTTTAACACCTCCCCGATGGCCTCCATGTCTTCCTTTCGGCCAATTTCATCAACCGCGATTAGGTCCGGGGACATGGAGCGGAGGAGCATCATTACTCCTTCGGCCTTATTGCAGCCGTCAATTACGTCTGCCCGCGGGCCAAGATCACGCTGAGGGATGCCTTTGTAACAACCGGCAATCTCCGAACGTTCGTCAACAACACCAATGTTTAAACCGGGTATGTTCAATCGGGGGACGCCCCCACTGAGCTGTCGTATTATATCCCTCAAAAGGGTTGTCTTGCCGCAACGCGGAGGGGAAACAATAATTGTATGATAAATGCCGCTCCCATCGCCTTTAACTATGTAGCGAAGGATTTTGTCCGCAGCCCCTCTGATTTCATGAGATACACGTATATTAAAACCGGAAAAATATTTAATTGTTTTTACACGGCCCTTGTCTAGAAGCACCTTACCCGTAATGCCCACCCTGTGGCCACCGGGTAAGGTTAAGAACCCGTTACGCAATTCCTCTTCTAGGGCATAAATTGAAGAACGGCTGATTAAATGAGTTAGTTGCTCAATATCTGCGGCCCCAATTATGTACCTCTCCCCATGGTTTTTGGCCAGTCCGCCCCTTCGGTTTAAAAACATCTCTGCGTTAGACATTCCCAAAATCAAAGGCTGATTGCGGCGCAACCTAATTTCCACAACCCTTCCTAGCCGGTCAACCGGTATATTGGCTAACAATTTTCGTATGCCTAAGGGCAGAACCGGAAAAATATCGTTTATCAGAGTATCGGCCCGTTGGGATAATTCCGTTTCATGTTTTTGCACTTGACTATTGTAATCCTCCATGGTTGTCCTCCTTTCATTAACTGTTATTTTTATCGGGTCAGTATTATGCCGATATTGGTAAAAGCACAAGAAAAAACCAGCTATGCGTGGCATTTCAACTTCCCGCACAACTGGTTTTTTCAGTCATGGATTAATATATTTATTCGGCATTCTTGTTCATATTATAATTGTAGACCCTACTATTGCCCTCGTCCAGGTCGTCGGCAATGAGGTCGTCTTCGTCACCACACAGACAATCACAATCCCCTACAAGATATTCATCGCCGTAATAATCTTCTTCCAAGTTGAACAGATCCTCGTCAACAGTTACCAGATACTCCTCGATGTCATCCTGAGTTTCCTCAAACTGGTCAAATGTATCGGCGAAGTCATTCAATACATCAATAACACCGCTCAAAATCCTTCCTTCCGCATTCTGCCCCAGGTTCATTCCCTCCGCGAGTCCTTGCAAATATGACACCCTTGATCTCAAATCATTCAAATTTAAAACCCCCTTTGAGATTACTTTTCGTGTTGCCAAGCACTTTTAGTATGTCACCTCAAATGGGGTTTTAATCACAGGCTAAATTCTTTTAATGTAGCTGCCCGTACGGGTATCAATTTGTAAAATATCCCCCACACTGATAAAAAACGGGACCTGCACAACCGCGCCAGACTCCAAGGTTGCAGGTTTGGATCCCCCTGAGGCCGTATCCCCCTTGATTCCAGGAGCAGTTTCGACTACTTCCAGCTCGACAAAATTTGGAATCTCCACCCCAATCGGGGAGCCCTTGAACATAAGCAACTGGATGACCATATTCTCCTTAATA
>CAZKPV010000030.1:0-14425 GCA_964554735.1 uncultured Clostridia bacterium | reverse complement strand
AAGCCTGGGGAAGGAATATAAAGAGACCATACTCCTTAATGATCAATCCGTAGGACCGGAAGCGGTTGTAAAAGATGGAGATGTACTGCAAACTAACGTAAAGGCCGATAATCACAGTATCAACGTTACCTTGAACGGTAAACCTGTCTCCCTGAAACTTCAGGCTGGCAAGGTATTATTTGCCGATATTTTTAACCACTTGGATTTTTCCTCGACCCCACCGCCGGGCCGGACTAAGTTAGTGATGGAAGTGAATAATACCCCGGCTAAATTTACTACGCCGTTGACCGAAGGGGACAGGATAATCCTACATTGGGAATCGGAAATAAAGGACAAAAAACATTAAAAATATTGAATGGTTATCAGCCCAAGCAAGATGCAAAAAATCAAATCCTTGACAGTTACCTGTTGGGCTTGCTATAATGGAATTTGCTTCACAGAATAAAATATATGCGGCAGTGGCGGAATTGGCAGACGCGCTAGATTCAGGTTCTAGTGGGCGTACGCCCATGGGGGTTCAAGTCCCTTCTGCCGCACCAAGATAGCCTGGGAAATCAAGGTTCCCGGGCTTTTAGTTTTTGACAATTGCAAAATAAGCAGTAACCATGAATAAAAAGGGGATCTGGCTTTAGTTCTTCTTCACTAACATAGCCAACAGCATACCATGACTATAAAACTTGAATGTTAATATACGTTGCTTGCAGCAACGGGCAGTTCCTTATATGATTGAAGTAAGAACTGATAGGAGACTGTTTCTATGTTAAACAAAAATATAAAGGTAATCAGAAAATCAAAAGGACTTTCGCAAGAAGAACTTGCTATCAAGCTGAATGTGGTGCGACAGACTATCTCCAAATGGGAACAAGGATTGTCTGTCCCCGGTTCTGAAATGCTAATTTCCTTATCAGAGGTGCTTGAAACACCCGTAGGCACTTTGCTTGGAGAAACTGCTATTGAATCGAAAGTTGATGATTTAATAGCGATTTCTGAAAAGTTGGAGATTATAAACTTACAGCTAGCACAAAGGAAGACAGCGAGAAGAAAAACGCTTTATTGGCTGCTCATCTTGCTATCTGCGGTCATCGTGATAATTTTAGCGGCCTTGGTTGTATTGAATAGTCCCTACTTAGGTTGGAATTATTATGATCCTAAAACCGCCGTTGCTAGAGCGGCTTTTCACGCTTTTGAATGGCTATTTGTCAGATTAGCACCGATTATCCTGATTGGAGCAATCGCAGGAATTTTCTTGACGCGAAAGAAAGTATAAAATTGCTTTGCTTTTTTAAGGTATATTTATGTCTTTGCCCAATATTGGTGAATTCGCGAATAAATTGCCTAAGGAATTTACTCGCGAACACCTTGGGAACCTTTGGAGAACGATGATTGGAATGCGTAATTTTGCTGCAATACCTTTCTCTATATTTGGGTGTTAATTCTCAAATTAGCCAGGAAAGATGAATACGGTAGGCAATATGCAAACCTTTATCTGACTCCCAGGATACACGAGAAAAGCGCAAGTCCGAATAAACTTCATAAAATAATAAATTCATATGGATATTTTCGAGAAAGTAACATATACTACAGGTAAGGAAAGCACGGAAAACAAGGATGGAGGGTTTAAATATGGAATTGGCAAAGATTACTTCTAAAGGACAAATAACTATACCTATACAAGTACGGAAAAGATTGAATTTAAAAGAGGGAGACAAAGTAGCTTTTATAACAGAAGGTAATAGGATTATCTTAGAGAATTCCACAAAACTGGCCATTAAAGAAGCGCAAGGAGCCTTTGAAGGGTTAGCTGAAGAATTAGGGTTAAAAACCGAGGAAGATGTAGTAAATCTTGTTAAAGAAGTTAGAAAAGAAATCTGGGAGAAAAAATATGCGAATAATGATTGACACAAATGTCCTTTTGTCCGCTCTCATATTTAAAAGTGCTAAGTTGGCAAATTTGATTGAATATATTACTGGAAGACATACCTTGGTTTTATGCTCTACTACCATAATACTGCTAATAAATATTGATGGGGCTCCCCTAAATGAGGGGGGCTTTTTTGTATTGTTTTATTTTTTGGGGGAAACTTAGAATTAAAGCAGCCTATTTGTAAAGGGGTAATTACGGTTGAAAAAATATTCAAGATATGTTTTGATATGTTTATCCATAATTTTATTTGCGTTCGTAATTTTATTTTTTCCCTCTTGCACAGGGTATGTGAAAAATAGTAACCTAGAGGACATAGATCGGGTTGGGGTTTGTTTTGAGATTGTGGATAGGGATGGCAAATTACTAACAAAGATGTCTAGGGTTCCGCATGTCGGGGACCAGTTACTGACACCGAGTGGGGGTAGTTATAAAGTTATCGAGGTCAAAAACTACAATGCCGTGGCCGAGTTTTTAGGTAAAGATGAGGGTTTTCTGCAAATAGCCGAATATATTGGCGGGCTTAAGGAATTACCTGCGGCTACATTGGATTGGAAGGACAGGCCGATAGCTATCTATCACACCCATTCCGATGAGTCGTATTTGCCTTCCGACGGTAAAATATCTATACCTTTTAACGGGGGTATTTTCCAAGTAGGAAGCACCATCAGGGGCAGTTTGGAAAGGGCGGGTGCAAAAGCACTTCACGACCTCACTCCCCATGATCCCCACGATGCCAATGCCTACAGCCGTTCACGAAAAACGGCTGTGAGTTTGATAAAGAATACAAACCCCGTTGCCATCTTTGATGTGCACAGGGATGGTATAGATGACCCCGAATTTTATCATAGGAAAGTGGCCGATGAAAACTTTACCCAGATACGAATAGTAATTGGACGGCAGAATCCCAAGATGGAGGCCAATTTGGAATTTGCCAAAAAGTTTATGGCCTTTGCCAACAAAAAACATCCCGGTATTGTAAAAGAAATATTTATGGCCAATGGTAACTACAACCAGGATCTGATGTCCACCGCATTGTTGTTTGAAGCCGGGACCTACACCAATTACAAATCCGAGGCCCAGAAAGGCATTGATTTTTTAGCGGGTGCCGCGCCAGTGGTTTTAGGTTTGGGTGGCCCCGAGCAGAGTGTTGACGAATCAGTGGATTCAAAGGCTCTTGTTACTGCGGTAAGCCTAATCGTATTGGTTCTGGTTCTAGCTGTAGTTTTCATCTACATTAGTGTAGGACCCGATGGTATTAGGGAGTATGCCAGAGCTATCAGAGAAAAATTAAAAAATTAATTGATTTTGAATACCTTCCATGTTATACTAATGCATTGGTGAAAACCCTTGGAATGCAGGGAAGATATGTGGCTTGCCAAGCCATACAAGGAGGAGCATAAATGAAGGCTACCGTAGAAAAGCTAGAGAAAAATAAGGTTCTTTTAAAAATTGAACTGGAACCGGAAAAGGTTTCGCAGGCCATTGACAGAGCCTTTCGTAAACTGGTGAAGGAAGTTAACATCCCGGGTTTTAGAAAAGGTAAAACCCCCCGGGTGATTTTTGACCGTTTTATCGGTAAGGAAGTGTTATATGAAGAGGCAGCGGAAAGTCTTATCCCAGAGGCTTACTATGATGCCGTAAAGGATACCGGTATTGAGCCCATAGACCAGCCCGAGATCGATGTTGTGCAAATAGAGGATGGCAAGGAAGCAATATTCAAGGCTACTGTTGAGGTGAAACCGGAGGTGCAACTGGGTCAGTACAAGGGACTCGAAGTTACCAGGAAGATAGATGAGGTAAAAGATGAGGATGTGGACAAGGAAATAGAGGAATTGCGCAAAAATTACGCAAAACTGGTTCCCATTGAGGATGGCCAGGTCGAAAACGGTGATACGGTAATACTCGACTACTCGGGATTTGTTGATGAGGTTCAATTTAAGGGCGGCACTGCCCGGGAACAACAGCTTGAGATAGGTTCCGGAAGTTTTATACCGGGCTTTGAGGAGCAACTTATAGGCTTCTCTATAGGGGAAACACATTCCATTAATATAACTTTCCCCGAGGATTATTTCAATGAAGAACTCGCCGGCAAAGAGGCGGTTTTTGATGTGGCAATTAAAAGCATAAAACGCAAGGAGTTCGCCGACATAGATGATGAATTCGCCAAGGATGTCAGTGAATTTGAGACCTTGGAAGAATTAAGGAATGACATTTTGCATCGGTTAAGGAAAGTTGCCGAGGATAATGCGGAGCAAAAGGTAAGGCGTGCCTTAATAGAAAAGGCGGTAGAAAACGCCGAGGTTGATGTTCCTGACACCATGATAGATAGTCAGGTTCAACAAATGCTTGGTAATCTTGAGACTAGGCTCAGTTACCAGGGTGTCTCCTTGGAGGATTACTTGAAATATTCGGGTTCCGATGAAGAAACCTTACAGCAACAAATGCGTGATGATGCCGAGAAAATTGTAAAGGCCGACCTTGTTTTAGAGACAATCACGTCCAACGAAGGATTTGATGCTTCGGAAGAAGAAGTAACCAAAGAGGTAAATAAAATGGCGGAACAGTATAAGCAAGAACCGGAAGCCATGCGCAAAATGTTGGAAGCACAGGGTAATCTCAAAATGATAGAACAAAACATTAAGCGTGAAAAGACTGTGAGTTTTTTGGTTGAACATGCTAAAATTACAGACTAGGAGGTTTAAAAATGTCCGCGTTGGTGCCTATTGTTGTAGAACAAACAAACCGTGGTGAGAGGGCTTATGATATATATTCAAGGTTGTTAAAGGATCGTATAATATTCATTGGCGGCCCTATAGATGACACAATTGCAAACCTTGTTATTGCTCAATTCTTGTTTTTAGAGGCGGAAGACCCGGAAAAGGATATCCACCTGTATATTAATTCACCCGGCGGGGTTGTAACTGCAGGAATGGCGATTTATGATACCATGCAATACCTGAAGCCGGATGTTGCTACCATTTGTTTGGGGCAGGCGGCCAGTATGGGGTCCTTCCTTTTAGCCGCCGGGGCACAGGGCAAGCGAAAGGCTTTACCGTATGCCAGGATAATGATCCACCAACCCCTTGGGGGTGTTACCGGCCAGGCCACGGATATCGACATCCATGCCAGGGAAATTTTACGCATGAAGGATATCCTGAACGAACTCTTGTCTAAGCATACCGGTAAGCCTAAAAAAACAATTGCGAAAGATGTGGAAAGGGATTTTTTCATGTCTGCGCAGACTGCCAGGGAATATGGTATAATAGATGAGATAATAACTAACAGGAAATAAAGGAAAAAGAGGTGGTAAAATGTTTAATGAAAAAGGCCAACTCAAGTGTTCCTTCTGTGGTAAGACTCAGGACCAGGTAAAAAAGCTAGTCGCCGGTCCGGGTGTTTATATTTGTGACGAATGCATTGAACTTTGTAATGAGATAATTGAAGAAGAACTCAGCGAAGATCTAAGCCTTGAGATAGGGGATATACCTAAGCCGAAGGAGATAAAGGATATACTTAACCAATATGTTATTGGCCAGGATTACGCCAAGCGTTCACTTGCTGTTGCCGTTTATAATCATTATAAACGTATAAATATGGGTGGTAAGGTCGATGACGTAGAGCTACAGAAGAGCAACATTGTTATGCTCGGGCCAACCGGTTGCGGGAAAACATTATTGGCTCAAACATTGGCGCGCTTATTAAATGTCCCCTTTGCCATAGCCGATGCTACTTCTTTGACAGAAGCGGGTTATGTTGGCGAAGATGTGGAAAATATTTTGTTGAAACTTGTGCAGGCCGCCGACTACGATGTTGAGAAGGCTGAAAAGGGCATCGTCTACATTGATGAAATTGATAAAATAGCCCGCAAATCGGAAAATCCATCAATTACGCGGGATGTTTCCGGGGAAGGGGTACAGCAGGCTCTCTTGAAAATATTAGAAGGTACTGTTGCAAGTGTGCCGCCACAGGGTGGCCGCAAGCACCCCCACCAGGAATTTATTCAACTCGACACCACAAATATTTTGTTTATCTGCGGTGGGGCCTTTGATGGTATTGACAAAATAATAAAAAACCGAATAGGGAAAAACACACTTGGTTTCGGGGCGGATATCAGTAAAAAACAGGAGGATAACATCGGCGAGATCTTAAAGAAAATCCAGCCGGAAGATCTTCTTAAATATGGTCTTATCCCCGAGTTTGTGGGTCGGCTTCCTATTATAGTTACAGTTGACCAGCTAAGCGAAAATGACCTGGTAAGGATTCTTACAGAGCCACGCAATGCTCTGATCAAGCAATATGAAAAGCTCTTTGAGTTGGATGGGGTGACCCTTGAATTTCAGTCGGATGCGCTAAATGCCATAGCAATTGAGGCCCTGAAACGAAATACGGGCGCAAGAGGCTTGAGGGGCATTCTGGAGGAAATTATGCTTGAAATGATGTATGAAATACCCTCCAGCGATGACATCGCTAAATGTACCATTACCGAGGGTTCAATATTGAGAAAAGAAAAACCATTGGTTATCACAATGGACAGGAAAAAGAAGAAAAAAGAAGAGACCGCATAGGACTTTAAAAGCAGGTAGAACTACCTGTTTTTTTTTGCACATTTTTAAGGTGGAATAAAATGTTAACCCTAGGAGATACTACTCATACAACGACTAGGGAGGTAATGGTCCGTGAATGAGTTCTTTGGCCTAGGAAGTTTCTTGACTTTTGTACAGGTCTTTTTTGCTGTGATTATAGGGATGTATTTTTGGAATTTGTTGAAGGCGCAGCAGGGTAACAAGGGTGCCGTTGAGCGCGAATCCAGGAAGGAATTGGAGGAGTTAAGGAAGCTAAGGGCGATATCACTGACGGAGCCCTTGACGGAAAAAACCAGGCCCGCTAAATTCGAGGAGGTTGTCGGCCAGGCGGAGGGAATCCGTTCACTGAGGGCGGCCTTGTGTGGCCCCAACCCCCAGCATGTTATTATTTATGGCCCACCCGGTGTAGGTAAAACTGCCGCGGCCCGATTGGTATTAGAAGAAGCTAAAAAATGCAGTGATTCACCATTTAAAGCCAATGCAAAATTTGTCGAAATAGATGCTACTACCGCACGTTTTGACGAACGGGGAATTGCTGACCCTCTGATAGGTTCCGTACATGATCCCATTTACCAAGGTGCGGGCGCAATGGGAATGGCAGGAATCCCACAGCCAAAGGCCGGGGCTGTCACCAAGGCACATGGGGGGATATTATTTATAGATGAGATCGGCGAGCTTCATCCCATTCAGTTGAACAAGCTGTTAAAGGTGCTTGAGGACAGGAAGGTTTTTTTGGAGAGTGTGTACTACAGACCGGGTGACGGTAATATTCCACATCATATCCATGATATATTCCTGCATGGGTTGCCGGCAGATTTTAGATTGGTTGGGGCAACGACCAGGCGGCCGGAAGAAATATCACCGGCAATTAGATCAAGGTGCTTGGAAACATTTTTTAGGTCTTTACTTCCGGAAGAAGTGGAAACAATCGCCAGGAACGCCGCTGGAAAGCTAAATTTCCCCATGGAAAAAGGAAGTCTGGGGATTATAAAAAAATATGCCCGCAATGGCCGGGAAGCCGTTAATATGATTCAAATCTCGGCGGGACTGGCTTTAACTGAAAACAGGAAAAAGGTTCTGGTTGCGGACCTAGAATGGGTTGTCCAAAGCGGGCAGTACGCCCCTCGCCCGGAGGGTAAGGTTGCCGGCCAACCTCAAGTTGGCCTAGTGAATGGTCTTGCGGTTTACGGGCCAAGTTTAGGGATGTTATTGGAGTTGGAGGCAAGTGTTTTACCGGCAAACCCGGGGTGTGGCAAAGTCGTAGTAACCGGGATGATTGAGGAAGAGGAATTGGGTGATAGGGGGAAAACTATACGGCGCAAAAGCATGGCCAGAGCATCTGTTGAAAACGTTCTTACAGTTTTAAGAAGAACGTTGGATGTGGATACACAAAATTATGACATTCATGTTAATTTCCCGGGGGGTATGCCGGTTGATGGTCCTTCGGCCGGGATAAGTATTGCGGTAGCAGTGTATTCCTCAATAACAAATACCCCCGTGGATAACAAGGTGGCCATGTCGGGGGAGATCTCCATCAGGGGAAGAGTCAAGCCTGTTGGGGGTATCGTGGCCAAGATAAGGGCCGCACGTTATGCCGGTGCAGAAAAAGTGTTGGTACCGTATGATAATTACCAGGAGCTATTTCGTGAAATTGATGGTATAGAAGTGGTGCCTGTTTCGACACTAAAGGAGGTATTGGAAAATGCTTTATTAACTCCATTTGAGGGGGGCCGGGTAGGGGTGAGAGAAAATACCCAAATCCTGGGCGCTTCCAATTGCTTTTCTGGTTAGGTCCGGCGAAAAACTTGATCTTCACTGAAGAATCGGCAGTTAAAGCCCCGCAGTTGCAGGGCTTTCGCTTTATCTAGCATTTATTTCTATGGTGATGTATTGCCCTTTATGTTAAAATAGGTATAACATTTGCCAGTGCATTGATTTTTTTTCCAATACTACACTTAGAAGGAGGTACGATAGAATGATTAGAATTTTACCGTTACTCCCATTAAGGGGCATACTGGTTTTTCCATACATGGTTATTCATTTAGATGTAGGCCGTGACAAATCTGTGAAGGCCATAGAAGAAGCTATGCTTCGCGACAGGATTATATTCTTGGCTACCCAAAAGGATGCCCAGACGGATAATCCTACCGAGGAAGATATATATACAATTGGGACTGTGGCGGAAGTTAAACAGTTACTGAAATTACCGGGTGGTA
This sequence comes from uncultured Clostridia bacterium, assembly GCA_964554735.1. GTDB lineage: Bacteria > Bacillota > Desulfotomaculia > Desulfotomaculales > CAZKPV01 > CAZKPV01. The sequence continues at coordinate 5,702 of CAZKPV010000030.1, read as the reverse complement.
CTATTCGTGTATTGGTTGAGGGTCTATCAAGGGGTAAAATAACTAACTACCTAGCTAACAAACCTTATTTTAAAGTTGAAACCAATCAATACTCTGATACCCCCAGGAAAACAGCGGAAATAGAGGCGCTAATGAGGAACCTTGTTTACAAGTTTGAACAATACGTTAAGCTTTCCAAGCGTATTCCATCTGAAGCAGTGGTGTCTGTTGTAAATTTACAGGAACCAGGTAGGCTTGCCGATGTTATTGCTTCCTATCTACAACTGAAAATTGAAGACAAACAAGAAATCCTAAACTCGGTTAATATTGTTGAAAGATTGGAAAAGCTTTGTGCTGTTGTGTCAAAGGAACTTGAGATTGTGGAATTAGAGCGCAAGATCAATATTCGCGTAAGGAAGCAAATGGAAAGGACACAAAAGGAATACTATTTAAGGGAGCAGATCAAGGCTATCCAAAAGGAGCTGGGTGATAGGGATGATCGCACGGCCGAGGCACGGGAGCTTAGGGATAAAATAGCCGAGGCTAAACTACCGGATGAAGTTGAGGAAAAGGCACTAAAAGAGGTCGATCGCTTGGAGAAAATGCCCCCAATGGCGGCGGAATCGGCTGTTTTGAGGAATTACCTGGACTGGCTTTTGTCCATACCCTGGAGTAAGAGTACAAAGGATAGGGTTGATATCAATATAGCCGAAGATGTATTGAATGAGGATCACTACGGCCTTAAAAAAGTCAAGGATCGTATTTTAGAGTATATAGCAGTATGCAAGCTTGCCAAAAAGATGAAAGGGCCGATTCTATGTTTCGTGGGGCCTCCCGGTGTGGGGAAAACTTCCCTGGGCAGGTCCATTGCAAGGGCATTGGAGCGTAAGTTTGTCAGGATATCCCTTGGCGGTGTTCGTGATGAAGCTGAAATTCGTGGGCACAGACGTACTTACGTGGGTGCACTACCCGGCCGGATTATACAGTCGATGAAACAGGCGGGCACAATAAATCCTGTCTTCTTGTTAGATGAAATTGACAAAACAAGTGCGGATTTTCGAGGTGATCCGACTTCAGCCTTGCTTGAGGTGTTGGATCCGGAACAGAACAACACATTTAGCGATCACTATATAGAGGTGCCCTACGATTTATCAAACGTGATGTTTATAACTACGGCAAATGTTTACCAGAATATACCGGGGCCCTTGCTTGACAGGATGGAGGTTATCCGTCTTGCCGGCTACACGGAAGAGGAGAAGTTGCAGATTGCACTACGCCATTTGTTACCGAAACAGGTAAAGGAACATGCCCTTGACTCTGAGATGATCAATGTGTCCTCAAATACCATCAGGAGAATAATAAGGGAGTACACCAAGGAATCAGGGGTGCGTAATCTGGAACGTGAAATAGCTTCAATATGCCGGAAGGCGGCAAAACAAATTGTATCTGGTGAAACTGGGCGGGTAAGAGTAACGGTAAAGAATGTTGAAAAATACCTTGGCATTCCACGTTACCGATATGGTGTAGCCGAAAGTGCCGACCAGGTCGGAGTTGCCACCGGGTTGGCCTGGACCGCAGTCGGCGGTGATACCCTGTCTATTGAAGTCAGTACCTTTAAAGGTTCCGGAAAACTTGTGCTGACAGGCAAGCTGGGGGATGTCATGAAGGAATCTGCGCAAGCCGCCTACAGTTACGTTCGCGGAAGGGCGAAGGAATTAAATATTCAGGATGACTTCCATAAGAAGTTTGATGTCCATATTCACGTTCCTGAAGGGGCTATTCCCAAGGATGGGCCATCTGCTGGTATTACCATTGCAAGTGCGTTGGCTTCCTCCCTAACCGGGAGAAAAGTTGACCACAGCGTTTGTATGACCGGGGAAATAACTCTAAGAGGTCGTGTGCTTCCCATTGGTGGGATTAAGGAAAAGGTTCTGGCCGCCCACCGCGCCGGTATAAAAACAGTGATTTTGCCCAAGGATAATAAGAAGGACATGGAAGAAATACCGGCAAATATAAAAAATGCATTGAAGTTTATATTGGTCGACCATATGGATGAAGTTCTTGACTGCGTACTTTTAGATAAGCCGTATAGGTGTGCTATTCAGTCTACCGGTAAGGATTCCACGGTTGATACCATTGAGGTTCCTTTTCATGAGCCCGTAGTAGATGAGGTAGTGGAGGATGGAGGAACAATAATTCCCTCATGAGAATAACAGATACCAAATTTGTTTGCGGGGCTACCGGCTGGCGGGGTTATCCCCGGGATTCATATCCAGAGATAGCCTTGGCGGGTCGTTCAAATGTAGGCAAGTCTTCATTGCTGAATAAAATAGTGGGCAGAAGAGGTCTGGCACGGGTTAGTAAGACGCCGGGCCGTACCCAAACCATCAATTTTTTTCTGGTAAACAATGAATTTTATCTGGTTGATTTGCCGGGTTACGGCTATGCTAAGGTACCGGAAAAGGTTAAGGCCACATGGGGGCCTATGATAGAGGGGTATTTGCGGGGCAGAAAAAACTTGAAGGGTGTTTTGCAGTTATTTGACATAAGACACCCTCCTACCGCTCAGGACTTGCAGCTATTGGAGTGGTTTTTGCATTTTGACATTCCGGTAGTAGCCGTTGCCACCAGGGCAGATAAACTTGGAAGTGGTAAACGTTCAAGGGCTGTGTCGGATCTAACCCGAAAACTGGGTATTCGGACCATAATCCCTTTTTCCTCGCGAACCGGGGAGGGGCGTACCGATGTGCTAAAGGCTATCAAAGTCTTATTGTCTTGATAAAATCCGCAGGAAATCCTGCGGGTATTTTTTTTCCCGCTTGTCCTCCGGTATGTATTGGACCGTGGCGACAGACCGTTTGGCATATTGTGTGTCAACTTCATCTGTAAAATCGATTGCACAATATAATTCACCGCCCAGTCTCGTTATTTCTTGTAGCTTTTCGTAAGAGTTTTGTTGAATCTCGGGCGTTGTTGCCCAGGTTTCTTGTTTCAGATGTCTGTTGACCGCTTTTTCCAATACCTTCATATCTACCTTGGGGAAGTAATCTTTCACTTTATGTGCAATCTCTCGTCCATTGTGATGTTCCATCCATATCTGGGATTTATAAATAGAATCGGCGAGTCCCTGCATAGTTGCCCCGTTTTCCCTTGCAAAATCTTTTTGGGCTATAAAAATTATTTCTGGAATTTTGCCAGCTTCCTTACCCAGTGAGGATACTATTGTTCCTCGCTTTCTACCTTCCTCTATTGTTGCCTGGGGCTCTTTTAATAGGATGTAGGAGGCGGCTTCAGCTACAAAGGAACCGAATTTTAGATTTTCAGGGATGTTCCATAAGATATTAAAGTCTTGTTGTGGTCTAAGTCCCTTATCCCTAGTAATTCCTTCAAGGATTAACTCGCCCGAATTTTCTGGTGGGCCGGCAATAACTGTTTTTCCCTTTACATCTTCCCATTTAAATTCAGGCATTCTTTCATGGGCAAGTAGAAAATACCCACTTGAGCTGGTTACTTCCAAAAAACAGAGCCAGTTGCTTCTGATGTCACAAGGCTTTGTAAACAGACACTGTACTGTTTCCCCAATAATAATATCTGCCCTATTGTTTTCCACTGTAGGGTAAGATTCGTTAGGGGTTGATGTTTTGAATTTAACCCTAATATTGTAGTTTTTAAAAAAATTTTCTTTTAGGGCAATATACATTGGTATGTGTAAAATAGAGCGTTCGGATTCTAATATATTTACGGTGGTAATTTCACTGGTTCGTTCTTTATAAATTTGGTAACCCCCAAACAAAAACAAGACAATCAAAAATGTGACGGTTACGGGTAAGAGATATTTTTTCACCTTGTTTTCCCCCCTGTTGCTTTTACTATAAGATTATTTACCGGGCATTATTTAAGAACCTTTTTCATACAATTAAACAAAAAGCAGGGGGGTGTCAGAGATGAGGAAACTGACGTTTTTAAGTTGGTCAAAAAGGGTTGGTGCGGGGGGACGCAGATTAACCTATTCAGCCGTTTGGATTGGGGTGGCCTTAGCGATATGTATTACTTTGTTGTTGTTTACTGTGTTAGGAGTATACGCCCTGGTAACCGGAGGATCCATTTATAATTATGCCACCTTAATTTCGCTTGTTGCTTTCCTAAGTGTTGCCATTGGTGGTGTTATATCCGGGAATATAGCCAGATTTCAGGGGTGGTTGCACGGTGGCCTGGTAGGTGTGGTTTACAGTTTACTTCTTTTCGTTTTAGTTGCAGTTCTGGTGATACAGGAAATAAATCTGTTTTTGTTAGGCAGGATCCTGCTTTTCATCCTTTTAAGTGCGGCAGGCGGGGTTTTGGGGGTGAATTTACCTCATTTAAGGCGGCCGCGTCCGGGCATGTCTTCCCTAAGAAGGCGTGGGATTTAAAAAAGAAAAACTGCGGGGGTTCCGGCCCCACAGTTTTTCCTAGGTGTATCCTCTCAAGCCTCTTTTTTCTCTGCGGCTTTGCTCATGGTGATACCCACACCTTCAAACAGGAAATAGATTGCAAAACCCCACCATACGGTGTACACAACGTAGAATATAAAGAGGAAGGCAATCAATCCCTTGCGTTCGGCAACTTTAAGGGGCTCGACACCGTAAAAGTTAAATGCCGGCTCCAAACCCTTGGTTACTACGGTTTTAATATATGCGGATTCCAAAAACTTATCTTGGGCGATAAGTTGCCTGTCGATTTGTTTAAAAGAATCCCACCAGTAATACATGACTTCTTTTGAGCTGTAACCGTGCAATTCCGCCATATCTTTTTCATGGAAGACAGCACCGGCATCATTCAATGCGGTCTGAACTATATTTGAAAAATCACCGGTTACATCTATTTTATTTCCTAAAATCTCTACATCTGCACCAGCGTAAATGAATAGACCAGCATATTTTTCAACATCTTCCGCCTCTTTGGCGTCTATTGTTACTTCCAAAGCCGTCCCCTCAAAGGCTTTACTTTCCTCTATCAGGTCGGGGACAAAATAAGTTGAACCTTTGGATAAGGAGTTAAATAAGTTGTCGGCGTATTCCAGACCGGTATGTCCGTCAAAAATTGGGCTGACAATACATCCTAAAACAATGAGAAAGGAGATCCCTAAAGCCAATCCAATATTGAAATGTTTTTTATCTCTAATTAAAGCCATCAGTTACACCTCCCTCAACCTGCACAGGCTCCCGAAGGGTACTGAGGTTGCCAAAGAATTTTGCCAAAACCCAAATTGCGAAAACGGCCATGATGGCGAAGAAAATTATAGTGCCAGCAGTGTTTAAATGCGCTCCAAGTGCCCCAGGGAGACTGATAACCTCCATATCGGCGAGCTTTCCCGGTAGGGCAAACAACCTGTTAGTAAAGCCGGCAAGGATCGCAACAGCATAAAATCCTCTGATGTAACGGCCATGCACTACCTTTGTAGTCAGTGCTCCCATCTGTACACCAATTAAGGAACCTATTAAAAGCCCCATGGCTAGGGTGTAGAATACATATCCGTATAGGCCGTATTGGAATATGGATGAATAGCCCGCAGTAAAAATAATTTGCAGGACGTCGGTGCCCACGGTTGTGAAGGATGACACCCCAAGCCCGTAAACATAAATCGGGAAGGTTACAAAGCCGCCACCCACACCCATTATGGCTGCAATGAAGCCTACAATAAAACCAACAACTATTAAAAATATCCCCGATAGTTTTCTGCCGCC
>CAZKPV010000029.1:13689-14929 GCA_964554735.1 uncultured Clostridia bacterium | reverse complement strand
TGCCTTTTTTGACTAATTTGCCCCAGTAGGTCGAGGCCACAGGATAGGCGCTCATCATCCCAGTGCACCAACACTTCATCGAGAAAAACAGGCAAACGTTCCCCCGCACCGTCCAAATGATCAATGAGCGCCAAACGAAGGGCTAAATATACCTGACGCAAGGTGCCCCGGCTAAGCAAGGCCACATCAATGGGATCACCGTAATAGTCCCCCCGTACCACTAAACCGGGGTCCCTGTCGTCTGTTAGATATAGCCGGTCATACCTCCCGGCGGTTATTGTTTTCAGATAATTGCCGGCTAGACTCAGTATCTCCGGTTGGTGTTCATCCCTAAATTTTTTGTCGGCCTCAAATATTATATTTCTTAGGAGTAGCATCCGATCCCTGGTCATGTAGGCCTCCCGATACTCCGTTCTAAGTTGGGCGATTTCACCCTCTATGTCATCCAGTCGGGTTTGGTTTTGCCTGTGTTCTAAATCCGTCTTCAGTTGTCCGGCCTCCTCTTTTAATCGATTCAATTCCTCGTCGACCTGCTCACGTTCCACCTTGAGCCGTGCCCTCTCTTCATCAGTAAGCAAAAAGCCCCCCGGCACGGAGTCTTGGCCGGTTTCCCGTCCCTTCAATTGCCCCCGTTCAATAACCTTAATTTCCTCCAAGATACTATCCAAATCAGGATATTCCCGCACCAGGTCATCGTTTAATGCAACGGCCTGGTTGTGGCGTTTTCTTAACATAGCCAAGTTGTGGATTTTTTCGTCAACATCGGTGCCGTCTATTTTTTCCAAACCCTCATACAAACCCGCCAGTTCCTCTTTGTTTTTGGCGATTTCTTTTCCAGTAAGCTCAAGTTCGGCGTTAAGCCCGGAAATTTTTTCATTTGCTTTAGTGTAAACCTCCCGGGCACTCTCCGCCCTTGTCAGGCGGTTTTCCAGTTGGTTTATACTGTCCAACAGGTTGTCCCGTGTATCCCGTAGGTCTTCCACGGAAACTAGTCCACACAGTTGCAATAGCCGGGACACTAGGGCTACTTTTTCCCCAATACGACCCCGGATCGCTTCCCTTTCCTGCATTTTTTCCGTTCCGGTGGAAAGGAAGGTTTTTAGGCGGCTTACCTCCAAAAGTAGGCTTTCGCCCGGCCACTCCAGCCAAGACCCTGCTACCGGCAATCCCTGGAGGGCCTCTTTGACGGCATCACGCTTTTCTTCCAAGGTAATTCTTAACTTCCCGAGCTGCCCGTCCG
>CAZKPV010000029.1:0-13679 GCA_964554735.1 uncultured Clostridia bacterium | reverse complement strand
CCTGTCACCCTTGGCTATCCACCAAACCAAAATTAACACTACACCGAGGAAGCCGGCGAGCACTGAGGCAAAGCCGAGCAGCGGCTTATCGGATAAAAGCAAACCCGCCAGTGCCAGAAGCAAGAAAAAAGTGGAAAGCATCGGAAAGCTTTTATACCTTTCCCCACCTACCGCCTTCGCCCTCAAGCCCTCCGTTCGGGCTCTTTGTTCGGAATAATGTGTTTCTGATTTTTTGAAACCTTCAATGGCCGATTTGAGTTCGGCTTCATCTATTTTGTCAACAATTGGTGCATGCTCTTCCTTCCACCCCCCCTGCAAAAGATCACGTGCCCGTTCGAGCATCCTGCCTGTGTAAGATTTTATTTCCTTTTCAAGATCAATGTCGCGCTGCAAATCAATTTCCAACTGGCCGTAGGACTTTGCCAATATCCTTATTTGATCAGCAAGGGTGCAAACTTTCCTGTCCAGGGGGGTGAAGGATTCCCGTCTTGACTCCTGGATTTGTAGCTGCTCCAACAAATCTTGTTTTTTTACCTGCAGGCTGTCGGCTTGCCTTTCTAGCTCCGTCAAATCTTTTTCCGGATCGGGGGGCAGGTCGGCCAACACATTGGTATCTTTAATGCCGGCCATCAATTCATCCACACGCTTCACTTTTTTATAAACCGGAAGAAGCCGCTCCGCCCGGTCGAGGGACAGAATAATCTCCTCTTTTCGGGTGAGCAAGCCCTTTATTTCCGCGGCCGTCGCCTCAAGTTTTTCTTCGGCCTGGCGCAACAGTTCTTCATTTTCCTGGGCTGTTCTTTTCCCTTTATTCAGTTGCCGGATTCTTTCACCCAACTCCTTGGCTTTGGGTTTACCCCTTCTGTCCGTACGCCACAACCCGGAGGCATCATTTTCAAGCTCGTCTATGACAAGGCTAACAGGACGTAAAAAGGAAGTATACTGTCCCCCGAGAAGCTGGTCTTGTAGCTTGTCCCAGGCCTTTTTCTCTGGAAATTTCAACTGTTCTATGGTTATGGCAAACACCTCGCTGTAAATCAAGCGTGGCAGGAAGGCAACCTGCATCAAGGCATCGTTTCCAAGATTGATACTTTTTCCCTCAAATATAAGGTTAGAGGTGGCTCTACTGCGGAGGGTGCGTGACACTTCCAGTTCCTTGTTATCATCGGTCACCAATACCCCCTTACAGGTTGCCACGGATTCATCCCAGGGCATATAGATATTCCTATCCTTTGTTGCCGGGTACCAACCATAAAGTATGGTGGTCAAAAGATTAAATAAGGTGGTTTTGCCGGACTCGTTTTGCCCGTAAACTACGACCAAATCACTGCCTATTTGTGGGCACCGCCAGTTTTTCAAGCAACCGAACCCACCCGCTTCGACACTTTTAAACCTCATCCTTCATCACCATCCACCAAACGTGCTACTGCTTCGTATTCGAGGCCCTCCAGTAAGGATCTGAGGTATCGGACCTCTTGTTCCTTCTTTAAACCTCTTTTTTTGCTTAGACCGCGGCCCTTGTCGGCAAAACCTTCCGGTGCTAGTTTCAAAAGTAGGTCCGCCACGGCATCCGGCGATTCCATCGGCTTTTCCGTTGGTGCCGCCGTTGGCGATTCCATCGGCCTTTCCGTTGGTGCCGCCGTTGGCGATTCCATCGGCCTTTCCGTTGGCGCTATCGTGGCCTCCGGCGCCCCTTCCTCCGGTGCCTTTTTCCCCCGCACCCCTTTCTCTTGCACCCCTCTTTGCATTGCCCGCACCCCCGGCGGTGCCTCCGACGATGCCGCATCCTTTGGCGTCCCGGCCTTCAATGTATCCAGCAAAGATAACACTTCGCTTAGCACATGGGGCCCTTCCCGATATAACTTGGGGTCCGTCCTGCGCACTAAATTGCGGGCTGATATTTCCAAAAACCGAAGATTTAAGGATTCCTTCAACAGATTGGTCAGGGTCAGTTGGTCTTCCGGGTTGGTCAACTCGGCAAATAGCGGCGTCGGCCCCTCTAGGATCAACTTTAACAAAGGATCGCCGGGCTGTGTTTTTTTGTCAAAATAATCTGTAATGGCATTGAACAACTCGCTTTCCAAGCTTTCCAGGTCTCCAATTTCTTCAAGGTTGCCAACAGCCAGATCATGGCGATAAACGGGGGCTAAGGCATGAAAGGTCGGCCTTGGTCGGCCGTCCGCACCTATTTTCACCAGGTAGGCGCCTTTAGGGCCTGTTTCCCTAGAATTTCTTCCGATTAGATTTCCCGAGTACACTACCATGGGGTTTTGGGATAAAACACTTCTTACATGGACATGGCCCAAAGCCCAATAGGTATAATCTTTATGAACAAGATCGAGCAATGTGGAGGGGGCGTACCTTTCGTGTTCCCCCCCGCCCGTACCGGTAACCATAGTGTGGAGCAAACCTATGTGGGGCAGGTCCCGGGATGTGCGTTTGGGGAAAAGTTTGGCGAGGTTTCTGCCTTCCCTGTTCCCCTCATGGCCTGCGCCCGTAATCAGTGCAAGAGTCCTGCCACCAACATCGACTACCGGCACCGTTTCGGGCTCGCTTGTTTTAAAAATGTGCACATTGGGGGGCAAGGAAATCCGGCCCAGTCGGAAGCTACTTCCCCAGGGATCATGATTACCCGGGCTATAGTATACGTTTATACTGGCATCTTTAAGGCGATTTAACTGTTCAGTTAAAAATCTTTCAGTAGCGAAGCTCAGGGTGTTGTTGTCAAAGAGATCACCGGCTATTAAAAAGGCATTTACCTTTTCCCGCAAAGCCAGATCCACACCCGCCTTAAAGGCGAGCCGGGTGGATTCGCGCATGAACCTACGAAAATCAGGGTCCTTGCTCGCAAAGGGGGTGTCAAAATGAACATCGGCCATATGTATAAAGGAGAAAATCATCTTTTTTGCCTCCAAATCTTACAGCAAATTTCGTTACTTTTTCCAGGAAAATATTGTCGGTTCCCGGCGCGGAATCACTGGCCAGGTTCCCGAGGGGTAACCTAGCACCATCGGGCTTACTAGCTTGTACTCCTCCGGCACATCAAGCAGTTCCTTGACTTCCGGTGTGTTGCAAAGGTACATGGAAAATCCAACCCAACAACTGCCCAAGCCCCTATCATAGGCTGAAAGCATAGCGGTCAGTGCCACCATGCTACAGTCGAAAACATAGTTGGGGGAAGCCGTGTTGCCGTATGTCAGAAGCAGGCAAGGGGCATCATAAAATATGTTGAAATTCTCGTTTTCCAAGGTTTCCCTGTATTGCTGCAAATATCTACTTTTGTCCATTTTGCCCAAGAGAATCCTTTTCGTGATATCGGACCATTTTTTCATCAGTTTTTTATCCTCGACCACCACAAAAGCCCAAGGTTGCATATTTGAACCGGATGGGGCGGTGGTGGCATCCTTGATGATTTCCTTGATAACCTCCGCGGGGATCTCGCGATCCTTATAAGCCCTCACGCTTCTTCTTCCGTAGATTACTTGTTTTAGTTCCAATTTACCGGCCTCCTGTTAAATTTATTCCTTAATGCATATTTTACCATAAAACGCGTTTCTATGAAAATTGGAAAAAACCGCCCCTTTTAATCAAGGCGGTTTTGTACCCTTTTAGAGCCTGCTTTAAAGTTTGCTCCGGCGCACGATTTTGGCCTTGCTTCGGGGCTGGTCACTGGGCTTGCTTTGTAGCCCCATTTTAGGCTTGCCCTAGAGTCCGTGCGTCGCTATCTGATTTTAAAGTTTAGCACCTGTTTTGTATGGTTACATCCCGTGCCTTCCTTGGTGTTAGTCCAGTGCCCGCACGATGCCTGCACGATGCCTGCACGATGCCTGCACGGTGCTTTTACACAGTGCCCGCACGATGCTTTGCACGGTGCTTTGTACGGTTCCCGCACGGTTTTATCCCAGCGCCCACACGGCGCCCGCACGGTGCCCGCACGGTGCTTTACACGGCGCCCTTACGGCGTCCCTGCACGGTTTTATCCCGGCGTTCGCACGGTGCTTTGCACGGTTTTATCCCGGCGTTCGCACGGTGCTTTGCACGGTGCTTTGTACGGTGCCCTTACGGCGCCCCTGCACGGTTTCATCCCGACGCCCGCACGATGCTTTAGACGGCGCCCTTGCACGGTTTTATCCCGACGCCCGCACGGTGCTTTAGACGGCGCCCCTACACGGTTTTATCTAACTTCCACCACGACATTGACCCTCCCCATTACTTGAAGCTGTCCGGGCTCAATGGAGGTCCCCGCCATGGACTTTGCACTATCGTAGGCTATGTTTTGCCTAAATATTGGTTCAACTGATGCGCCCTGCTCCTCTACCTGTACCACCCGAACCACGTTTTTGCCCAGGGCAGCGGCAATGGCTTCCGCTTTTTTCATGGCATCGTCGACGGCATCGGCTAATGCTTCGTTGTAGGCTTCGGATTTGTCGGTTCTTTCAAATCTTACCCCATTTAGCCTGTTAGAACCAACACCGACGGCGGCATCAATAATCGGCCCCACCTTGTCCAGGTCATCGACAATTACCTCGAGATCATAGTTCGCCCGATAACCGGTTATCTTACTGTTATTGTCGTATTCCGGGTAGATGCTGTACTGGCTTGTCTGGATTTTTTCCTTAGGTATTCCCTGTTCCCCCAATAATTTGATAACCTCGTTTTGGGTTTTGGCAACCGATTCTTGTACGGTTTTTGCGGTTTTCCCCTGGGCCACGGAACCGATAGTCAAACTGGCTCTGTCCGGGTCGACCATTACCTCGCCACTACCCATGACGGCAACGTTTGTGCCTGTTACCCCAGACGCGGCCGCTTCACCGGTAACATTCACGCCCACCCCGAGCCAGAATACAGCTACAACGGCAAGGGTCACCGCAACACCCAGCGCAAATTTGTTTTCGCGGATTTTTGAGAACAGACTGTTTGATTTGCTTTCCATTAAAATCTCCCCCTCTAAAATTACCTGTTTAACCTATTGACGCAAAGCCCCACCTATTGGTTGCATCAATTTTGATAACGACAGCGCGATTGGGGGAAGTGTTGGGGGCATGGACTATGGTAAGCATGTGCCTGTTGTCAAGCCGAGCCGGGATGTGTCACGGAATGTGTCAAAGGTGCATATGTGACAAGAATAGCGGCGCGCCTAAAGGTGGGGCAAAGGCAGGATAGGTCCGTGCGGAATGTGTCGGGGGTGCTAGGGGGTGCCGGGGGTGCCGGGGGGTGTCAGGGGTGCCGGGGGGTGTCAGGGGTGCCAGGGGTGCCAGGGGCGCCAGGAGTGCCAGAGGCGCTAGGGGGTGCCGGGGGGTGTCAGGGGTGTCAAGGGTGCCGGGGGTGTCAAGGGTGCCGGGGGTGTCAAAAGGGCACGCCCAGATGAGGTGTGCAGATTTTCAACTAATGTGTAGCATAAACTGGGCCGGTTGCAATTAAGTGGTAGATATTGTGCAAAAAATCGATTAATGTGTTGATTTTATGGATAAAGATGTAAGATAATTTTCGCAATCCACACATTACTTGTATTTTTGCACACCTACATATAGTTTTCACGAAAAATGAGGGCGAAAAATCCCCTCACTGACCTTTTTTACTTCAATTTAGCCACTTTTCGCCTACCGATGGCTATTTATGCTACTGTGCGGTTAAAAATTCAACTAACGCTTGGGTATAGTTGGGTGCCCTTCCGTTCCTTGGAAGGGCTTTATTGTGTTGTCCGCTAACGTGTTGTTTCTGTGGCTAGTATTTGAATAAATTTTCGGCGAACAAGACACTAACTGGAATTTTGATCGGCGGCCTAGCCCTCGCGCAAAAAAGGCGGAAAAGGTTAACACTGACCCCTCTCGCCCTTTGTGCCACGCCCTTTGCGCCACGCGGTTAGCGCCATGCGATTTGCGCCACGCGATTCGCGCCACGCGATTTGCGCCACGCGATTTGCGCTACGCGATTCGCGCCACGCGATTTGCGCCACCGGTGGCATGCCTTTTAGCTAGTCTTCCACAAAGTGCACACCGCGCCCTCACACCTAGCCCAATGGCCTCGGCTTCCCGCAATGTACGCTCCGCAGGCAATCACCTGCACTTGTTGTAGTGTAGGCGCCGTGCGCCGCCGGCAATCATCCGGGTCCACGCAAATAAGCACACCGCGCACTATGAGCGCCGAATAACATCCGCGGCCCAATTATCCCCAATCGGTGCAGTGCAATGCGCACGCCGCACAACGCCAACAATCCCCCGCACTTGTTGCAACGGCCGCACCACGCAATAGGCGTGCCGCCGCTCACCCCGGGCCCAACGTACCAGTCTATCGGTCAACCATCCACTTCTTCCCAATTTACATTTGGTGTATTGTGTCAAGGTGTAAGGAAGATTTCGCCATTATAAAATGTGCAAAAATTCAACCTGTGCTCAGATTTAAAGGGAATTATTACAACTTTCACCCTATTAACTCCAAATATCTTCACATTTAGCCTACTTTATTCCATTTAATTGATAATAATACCATACAAAGTGAGCACAACCTGCAATTTTGCACAGGCGGCCTCAAAATATCGCACAACCTGCAATTTTGCACAGGCAGCCACAAAATCCACCGCCCGTCAATGGGTTGGCCGGTTTTGGAGCGACTGGTGGTAGACCGGTGGCCCCGCGGGCTCCATTTGCGCCGTATCCATCCCTGTGTCCGCACCTATACCCCTACCCCTACCCATATCCGTATCCCTGTAGAAGTTTTCCTGCTCGTAGCCGGCAACACCAGCATAAGGCACATTCAAAGCACGCGCCAGCATCGGGTCCAAACAGCACAAATCCGTGCGATCAAGTTGGCTAAAGGCATCCTTGCCCAATGAGTACATTAAAGTAGTCATTTCCTTCATGCCCACCTTCAAAAAGTTTACCAAATTCTTGGCACCCAACTCCGGATCAAACTGATCCTTCATACGCCCGCTGTGCAAGATTAACTGCGTCGGGGGTTCATTGGGTGTCACCTTGGTTACCTGTTCTGACATGAGGGCAAGTATGGCGGCCGTTCCAATATACACGGCATCTGCACCTAGGGCCAAGGCCTTTGTGAATCGGCCCGGGGTAAACAGGCCCCCACCGGCGAGAAGCGACACCTTGCCCTTGTAACCATTGCCATCTATAAAACGCCTAGCCCGGGCAATTGCGTAAATCGAAGGCAACCCCAGATCATCTTCACTTGTAGGCGAAGACGCATGGGTGGCCCCCTCTGCCCCATCGAGGGTTATAAAATCCACGCCCGCCTTCAAAATTTCAGCAAGTTCGAGCTCCAGATAATGTGAAGCCGCAATTTTCACCCCAACGGGTACACCCGTATCGTTTTTGAGTTTTCTCACCAAACCGCGGAATTCCCCTACACTGTTGACCCCCGGAAGCCGTGAATGAAGCACAATGTCCTGCCCTTTTTTTAGCCCGAAAACCTGCCTCATTTCGGCATCAACAAATTTAGCCTGGGTACGTTGGGGCGAGGAACCCTGTGCCCCTTGCCCCAATTGGATTTCTATTGCATCCAGTTGCCGGTATTTTTCGGGTTGATTTAAAAATCCACCCCTGTCGTATTGCCCAATCAATTTTGTGGCGGCCGCCCTTTCCTCGGGCAACAAACCCGACTCCCCGGTATTGGTGGCCGTTCCCATTGCGCTCGCCGCCATAGCCAATGCCACTTTGGCATTTTTACTTAATGAGGAGCCATAAGACATCCCGGTAATATACACGGGTATCTGTAATTCAAGCGGCCTGGGCGACATAGGCCCGATAGTCACACCAGTGTCGATTTTTACTAGATCATCCACGGGAAATTTAAAAAGATGAACAGGATTTAACAAAAGCATTTCCCATGGGGAAAGATGAAGATGCGTACCCAGCGGCCGTTCAATCGCCTGGCCCTGGGTTGCCCTCATCCACAATTCCATGGCATTAAAAAAGGAAGTCCTCTTGACAATGGACAACAATCCCAACAAATTGTCCGTATACTTGTCCTTCATGGTTTTATACAAAAAATCATCCGACGCCTCATTAGTTACACCGCGCAAAAGCCCACCCAAAATTCGCCAAACCAAATATTTCAACCCCTTTTAATTTGTCTCCCAAAATGCCCCAAAAATTGTACTATTGGTTGTCCATATCTTGTTCATTTTTGAGAAAAATATTTGAGGGTTGCTGCGAAATTTATTTCCCCAACTCGTCAACTATATCCGTAAGGACCTTGCCCAGTGATTCCCGAAGCACAACATCCGCCCTGTCATCCCAGGGGGTGGATCCTTTGTTGATGATAACCAACCTTTTGGCCCTTGCCGGAAGGCCCGCGACCGGAAAAACGGTTAGGCTTGTTCCCGCGGCGATTAGCAATTGGCATTCCTCCAAGGCCATTAGGGCGTGTTGAAAATCGACACTCATGGCATCGCCAAACAAAACAACATCCGGACGCAAAACTCCCTCACATTTTTGACAAAGCGGCGGGTTGACCCCACTGTTGTACTGACCTGTTAAAAAGTCAAAACTAAAGGTGGTTTCGCACTCTTGGCAACTACATGTACGCAAATGACCGTGGACTTCCCAAATAGTTTCAGTGCCGGCCCTTTGGTGTAAACCGTCAATGTTTTGCGTAATCACGCCGTGCAAATAATCGTTTTTCTCCAACTCCGCCAACCCATAGTGGGCGCTGTTCGGCTCCGCTTCCGAACACATGGAAAACAAATCGAAATTGTTCTTGTAAAAGGCCGCCGGGTTTTCCCGCAAAGCGTTAATTGTTGCCGTTTTAATCGGGTCCACCCTTCTCCAGCGGCCCATCCCCGGAGTACGAAAATCGGGGATTCCACTTTCCGTACTGACACCCGCGCCGGTAAGGGCAAAATTTGGCCCCCGCCCACGAAGCAGTGCCGCAACCTTTGCAATCTTATCTCTGTAACTGCTCATATATTCAAACACCTCCTCCCCATTATCAACTCTACATATTAATACTGCTTTTCCGCGCTGTTTGTAATCAAGGACGAGATCAGATATTCCGATGACCATTCGTTAAAGGAAAGATACTTGAGAGGAGCCGTTTTAGGGAAATATTTTTTATTAATGGATTTAATATCCCAACCTTGGTTGTGCAAATGGAGCACCTCGCCCCTTAGATTTTCCAGATAATCCAACTTCATACGCAACAATTCACGGCCATTTTCAATAACACCGGCATGACCACAGTAAACAGTTTCAAAACCCAATCTTAGCACTTTTTCCAGGGAATCCATGATTTCACAGGCATTTTCCCACCGTAAACACAGTTTTGTTTTTGGGGTCACAAATAAGTCTCCGGTAAACACCGCCCCTTCCTCCGCATCGAAATAAGCAACGTGGTCGAAGGAGTGGCCCGGGGTTTCGATTACCTGCAAAACTTTCTTCCCCGTACGCAAAAATTCCGGCAAGGGTGTTGGTGTAAACCCCTCCCGCTTGCCCCAGAACAAACGTCTGTACAAGGGCAAGTTGGCGGGTTTTTCGCAAACAGACAGCGCGAGCTTGTGGACATACACAGGCACACCTTTTTTTTGCAACCAAACCGCGTTGCCACTGTGATCTTCATGGTGATGGGTTAGTACTGCTTGTTCGATGGCATAATTTTCGAAAAAAGACCGGAATTCACGGCTAAAATTGCTAGGACCCGTATCCACAAGCAGACCATTTGTAATATAAACAAACACGTCGAGTCGTGAGCCAAAAAGTTTAACGGTAACTGTCCCGCTTACCACGCCATTGTGCTTGCCTACCCTTATTTTATTGCTCAACAGGCTCAACCTCCATTACAATCATTTTAATAATACACTCATATAACAGTAGATACCAACCAAACGAGAACCAAGTTAGCGTAACCTGCAACTAGGTGACCACTGAAATTGTTCCCTTTATCAGAACACAGCCCCACCCAAATCAAAACGAAAGGTCTCATCCAAATGTGTAAGAGTTGCACAGCCAATAGCCCTCCGAAGGGCGGAAGGTCAAGTTGCCCAGTGGCTATTCCAATAATGGAAACAGCCGGGGAAATTGTAAAAGCTACTAAAACATACGGACACATTTTTAATCGAATGTATCTAAAGTATAACATAAAAAGGAATTGCAGGTAGCCCGAGTTGTTGCCAGTGTTTGTAATGGGCTTGACTGAGGGGATCTTTACTCTATAGGCGGCGGCACAGGGGCACGCAGCGCGAGCGGCGGCAACGCAGAGGCGGCGACGCAGGGGCACGCTGCGCGGGCCGGCGCAGGGGCGGGGAAGCGCGGCGGCCCAGGCGCGGCGGCGCAGGGGCGGGGAAGCGCGGCGGCCCAGGCGCGGCGGCTCAGGGGCGGTGGCGCAGGGGCACGCAGCGCGGGCCGGCGCAGGGGCGGGGAAGCGCGCGGGCGGCGGCAACGCAGAGGCGGCGGCGTAGGAGCAGGGCGGCACAGGCGGCAGCACAAGAGCGGGCCGGCGCAGGGGCGGTGGCGCAGGGGCACGCGGCGCGGGCCGGCGCAGGGCGGGGAAGCGCGCGGGCGGCGGCAACGCAGAGGCGGCGGCGTAGGAGTAGGGCGGCACAGGCGGCAGCACAAGAACGGGCCGGCGCAGGGGCGTAGCGCGAGTAGCGGCGCAGGGGCACGCAGCGCGAGCGGCGGCACGTTTGCATACTACCTTCCCATGAAGGTTGTGCAAAATTACAGGTAATGTGGGCGAAAAATGTGCGAGCAGTTTTTTGGTACACTTTTTGTGCAAAAATGCAAGTTTTGCAGAGAAAAAATCGCCCGAACACTTTTTAGAGGTGTTTTCTGAGCAAATTTGCAAGTATTGCGATTTTTTCCTGGAAGGAACAGGTAAAAGGAGGCCTTTTCCCAACATTAGTTGAAAAATTGCTCATTTTTAGCCCTAAAAAGGTGTTCGAAGGCAAAAACTCTGACAAAAGTTGAAAATTTGCTCATTTTCGGGCACATAAAAGTGTTCGGGGGCAAAAATCCCAACAAAAGTTGAAAATTTTCTCACCCTGAGCCGATGCCCCATGCTCATCGAGGTGCGCAATGTTCATTAAAGGTGGCATTGGACAGATTATATCAATATAGTATAATGATACCATCTTTAAAACACAGGATTCGGGAAAGAGGGTTTTCGAAAATGTATGGTTGTGCATTCCCCCTTGTAATGATGGTTTTGCTGTTGCCGATTTTCCTGGCAGTTTTTTTCTTCAATATTACCGCCTTGTCTTTTGCCAAACTTGGCCTGACATCCCAGGGCGCGTTTTTGCTTTTGCTGGCATCCCTGATCGGCGGCATGATCAACATCCCGATAACAAAGCAAAAATACATCGCCGAACAGGAAGATTACCTGGTGCATCCATTTATCTTTTACGCACCTCCCCAGGTGAGGGAACAAGTCATCTGTATAAACGTTGGCGGTGCCGTAATTCCAGTCATTTTCAGCCTATATTTGTTACCCCGTACTCCTTTGCTGGCAACAATTATCACCACAATAGTTGTTGTCCTTGTTGCCAAAGCCCTCGCCCGCCCGGTTCCGGGGGTGGGAATACGCCTTCCCGCCTTTATCCCACCAATTGTATCGGCTCTGTTAGCTATAATTCTTGCAGGACAAAACGCCGCTCCCGTGGCCTACATCGCCGGTGTCCTCGGCACCTTAATAGGAGCAGATCTTTTAAACTATCATAACTTCAAAAAAATGGGGGCCCAAATGCTTAGCATCGGTGGTGCCGGTGTGTTTGACGGTATCTTTCTGGTAGGGGTAATTGCCGCCCTACTGGCATAGCAGCCACATTTTAGTGGGCATGGTTTTTAATAAAATAAGCGGAAGTGAGCAAAATATCCAGTGTAGATCACTGGAATTTTTATTAGGAGGATGTCCATGCCCGAAAATCACAACAGCCTGCTTTACCAATTAGCCGAGTCATACAATATTTACACCGCTTATTATGACGTTTCAGGTAAAGAACAAAAGGCCTCCCATACAACACTGTACAAAATACTGGAAGCATTAGGAGTCCCCTTGAGGGAAAATTCAAATCTTACGGACCACTACAGGGAAAGGCAACAAAAAATATGGGAAAATCCTTGTGAACCGGTGAGTCTTGTATGGGACAGAAAACCCTCTCACACGGTGTTACGTCTACCGGCGAACAAGGCCTGTAAAACCGCAGAATGTCGGCTTGATTTGGAAAACGGTGAATTCAGGGAATGGCAATGTGATCTTGCACATATAAAAATGCAAGACACAGCGGAAATTGAAGGCATTCAATATCATATCAAACATATAAATATACCAGGTGGTCTGCCATTCGGGTATCACAGTATTACTGTTTCCCTCGCGGGATCAGATCACAAGATTATGTTAATCTCCGCACCCCGGCGGGCGTATTTCAAACAAGAAAACACCGATAGCAACAAACCCTGGGGCGTATTTTTACCCCTTCATGCCCTTCACACAAAAAACAGTTGGGGGGCCGGCGATTTCAACGATTTAGGGGCACTGCTCGATCGCATCCTCGGGCTCGGCGGAAAATACGTAGGCACCTTGCCTTTGTTGCCCGTATTTTTGGATAGGCCGTACGACCACAGTCCCTACGCCCCGGTTAGCCGCCTGTTTTGGAATGAATTTTTTCTCAACATCGAACACATCCCTGAAGTTAAGGAATCATCAAGCATTCAGGAGTTGATATCCTCCCCATCGGTGCAAGAGGAAATAAAAAATCTCAGAAACGACCCCTTGGTGGACTACCGCCGCGGCATGAAATTAAAGCGCAAAATCCTGTCAGCCCTGGCCGGCTACTGCAATGTGAACCCCGCCAGGAACGCCGCCATCAAACTGTGGGCCGAAGCCAACCCAAGAGTCAAAGACTACGCACGTTTCCGGGCCGCCGGGGAAGAGAAGAAAGCAGGATGGCCAGTGTGGCCGGAGCACATGAAAAAGGGGCATTTGTCCCCGGGGGATTACGATCCGACCAAGGAATATTACCACCTTTATGTTCAGTGGCTAGCCGATACGCAACTCCAATCCCTCGCCAGACATTTTAAAGGACCCGGCCGGGGCATATACATGGACCTGCCGCTGGGGGTACACCATGACAGCTACGATGTTTGGCGCAAACGCGATTTGTTTGTGCTTAACACCAGTTGCGGAGCGCCGCCGGACCCCTTTTCCAACGGCCAGGACTGGGGCTTTCCCCCTTTGAATCCGGACAAGATCCGACAGGAAAAATACGGCTACTTTATCGACATAATACGGCATCACTTGAAATACGCCGCAATGCTTCGTATCGACCATATCATGGGGCTCCACCGTCTGTTTTGGATACCCGGGGGATTGCCCCCCGCCGAAGGCGTCTACGTTAAATACCGGGCGGATGAATTTTACGCAATTTTAACCCTGGAGTCACACCGCCACAAAACACCGCTGATCGGCGAGGACCTGGGCACTGTTCCGGACTGTTTGAGGCCGGCAATGGAAAAACACAATCTTCATAAAATGTATGTCCTCCCCTTTGAGCAAAAAAACCCAATTCCCGAGCATGCACTGGCCTGCCTGAACACACATGATATGTTGCCCTTTGCATCCTATTGGCTGCAGGAGGATCTCGAACAACGATTTGCTTTTTCCGCCTACCTGCACCAAAAGGGTTGGATGAAAAATGTAACAATAAACGTGCGGGATGTCCTCATATCCTGCCT